>JAUUDF010000029.1 GCA_030826885.1 Sulfurovum sp.
CTTGTAAAGGCTGTCACCTTATTCATGGGCACACTCCAACAGCGACAGATATACACTTGTACTTATGCTTCTGTAACTATTTTTATACTAATTATAGCATAGTCACTGAAACCATCTACGTACCTTGTATTACGAATTTGATGACCGGCACCGCAATATAGTGGTTCAGTCAATTGAGACAGTGCTATGGGTTGAGTAGAAAGTATTGGTTACATACCTTCCATGGAGTGTGCCATATCTTGAGATCTTTTAGCTGCAGTTTGAGCATCGTCCTGAGCAGTGTCACGGGCATGTTGAGCATTGTCCTGTACAGTGTCACGAGTATGTTGGGCATTTTCCTGAGCTGTTCCCAATACACTTTGAAGGGTTTGTGTAAGATGTTGTTCTGCTTGAGCCGGGGTGGGTCTGTATATTACCGATGCACTGTCTTGGTAAATTGTCAAATCAGCAGGGTTGAATGCACTTTCTGTTTCAGCTATGGCTGCTTTCTCTTCCTGTGCAATAGTAATGCCATTTTCAGGATTTCCATCACTATCGAGTGACTGTAAAAGTTGTGACATTGCTATTACTTTGGCATTATTAACACCGCTATCACGGGCAACACCAACCAGGTCCTGGGGGAATACATACTTATCAGAGGGGAGGGAATGGATCTCACCCAGTACAAGCTTACCTATTCTGAAACGTACCTGTGACATATCTGTACACGTGAAAGATCCATCTGCACCTGTGGTTTTGTTGTAGTTTCCGTCTGCCGTACAATCATAATCTGCATTTGCTACTGTAGAATCAACAAGGTACCCGGTAGTTGAACTGGCAGTTGAACTACCTCCGCCGCCACCACACCCAACCAGTACCAAAGCAGCAATAGCCGAGCTTATCAAAAGTTTTTTTGTAATCATAGTATGTCCTTTCTAATTTGATAGAATCAATACTATATAAAAAGTATTAACTGATTATTAACTAAAGTTCTTAATGTTATTATTTTAGATTATCTATTTTTGTGCACTTTACTGTATGTTTGTGTCGGGTATAAAAGCCATATATGAAATAGGCTATAATTGTCAAAAAAGGAGTATCGTATGTTGAAAAAAGCTTTGATGACCTTGACACTGGGTGCCAGTATGCTGATGGCGGGTAACTTTACACTGAGCAGCAGTGATCTACAAGGACAGTTGACCAAGAAACAGGAGTTTAGTGGCTTTGGGTGCAGCGGAGAGAATGTCTCGCCGCAGCTGAGCTGGAAGGATGCGCCCAAAGAGACGAAGAGTTTCGCGATCACGATCTATGACCCCGACGCACCTACGGGCAGCGGATGGTGGCACTGGGTGGTGGTCAACATCCCGGCAAATGTCACGTCACTGCCTTCTGGTGCATCGGGCAAAGCGATGCCCAAAGGCGCTGTCGAGGTCGCCAATGACTACGGCACCGTCGGTTTTGGCGGCGCCTGTCCGCCCAAAGGGGACAAGCCGCACCGCTATGTGGTCACGGTCTATGCGCTGGATGTCCCCAGACTCGATCTCAAGCCCGATACCAACGACCCCGTTGCCGGCTTCATGATCAACGCCCATACCATTGCCAAAGCCTCCATGATCAGCTACTATGCTCGCTGAGGCTATCCTCGACTTCTACTTCTCCCTTCAAAAACCTACCGGTTTGCCGGAGGACATAGAAGTGATTTTCCCTTTTGAAAATACAGAAACACGGCGGGTGATGGCGCTGTTTTACCGCAAATACTACAGTGATGATCGCTGCCGAACCCTGCTGTTTGGTATCAATCCGGGAAGATTCGGTGCCGGACTGACAGGGGTGGGCTTTACCGATCCGATACTCATGGAAGAAAAATGTGGCATCGCCAATGATCTGCCCAAACAGAGTGAACTGAGTGCTCAATTCATCTGCGAAGTGGTGGATGCCTACGGCGGACCGGATCGCTTTTACGGGGATTTTCTCTTTACGACGGTGCTGCCCTACGGACTGCTCAAAGAGGGCAAAAACTACAACTACTATGATGACAAAGAGACACTCTCTTGTTTCGAACCGATCATCATCGAGTCCATCCAAAAGCAGATGGCCTACCCCAATGTTAGCCGTACGATCGCAACCATCGGGCAGGGGAAGAACCTCGATGTACTTAAAATGCTCAACAAACAGTATAGTTTCTTTGATCATATCGAAGTGTTGCCCCATCCACGCTGGGTGATGCAGTACCGCCGAAAGCAGAAAGAGCAGTTTGTGCATCAGTATCTGGAAGTTTTGAACCGACTTGTAGAGGAGGTTACATAAAGCGTTTGGTTTTTGATGTTGCCTGTGCTTCAAGCGGATTTTCGGGCCAGTAGTGTTTTTTGTACCTGCCGCGCAGCTCTTTTCGTACTTCGGGGTAGGTGTTGTGCCAGAAGCTCTCAAGGTCGGTTGTCATCTGCATGGGGCGTGATGCGGGTGAAAGCAGGTGCAGCATGAGGGGCATTTTGCCGTTAAGGACTGTGGGGGTGCGCCGTGTGCCAAACATCTCCTGTAATCTTACGGCAAGCACAGACTGTGCGGGGTTGCTGTAGTCAATACGTACGGCCGATCCGCTTGCAACGGTGATGGTTTCAGGCGCAAGCGTGTCAAGCTGCTGAAGCTGTGCATAGCTTAGCTGTCCTGCCAAAACAGCGTACAGGTCAAGTTCTCTGCAGGCTTTGAGGGTACTGATGCCATCAAGGTAGGGTGAGAGCCACCTGTCCATGGTTTGTGTCAGTGTCTCTTTGGAAAAATCGGGAAACGTGGCATCGTACAGGTGAAGAAAGTGTGCTCTCTGCCGGAATTGTGTCGCTTTTTTGTTCCAGTGCAACGCATCGACCCCTAGTGCTTCAAGTTCGTCGAGAAGCACCTCTTTGACTTCAGGATTGTCCGCATTTTGCAACTGTGTCTCTTTGAGTATGAGTTTGCCAAAACGTGTCACTTTGCGAACTTCGACGCGCTGTTGCTCTTCATTCCATGTGACTCTCTCCTCTGTCGATGTTTCAAGATGGGCAAACATATCTTCCCTGTCGAGGGAAATGGCACTGTAGATGCTCGCATTGCTCTGTTTTGCATCGAGTCTTGGCACGACAAGAAAGGGGGTATTGAATAGTGCATCGTCGTTGTGCAGCTGCGCGCCTTTACCGTTGGAGAGGAGGTAGGTGCCCCGGTTGGTGTGTCGCAGCTGGGCAATGCGGTCGGGGTAGGCAAATGCAAGGAGTATGCCAAGCTTTTCCGTATTGAGTACGGCAGGCTGCCTCTTTTCAAGCCTGTAGGCATTGGCAAGGAGGTATCGACACAGGCCGATGTCTACATGTTTCTCTGAAATGTGCCGTTTTTGGGCAACGTCATGCAGGGTAATGACACGCTCTTTCAGGTCGGAAGAACGGTAGCCGTTGCGGTAGATATCTTTTTCAGACACGAGTACAGCAAGGAGTGAGGCTTCATAGCCAAGCCCCATTGCTTTGGCCTTTTGCATCATATGTGCAAGTCTCGGATGCACTCCGTAACGGTTTATAGCTTCTCCGTGCGGGGTAATGCGTCCCTTCTCATCGAGCGCACCAAGCTGTTGGAGTAGTGCTTTGGCGTGGCGTATTGCGCTGGTTGGAGGGGTGTCCATCCATGACAGGTCAGATGGATCATCCGTACCCCACCTTGCAAGTTCAAGGGTAAGCTGGCAGAGGTCGGCAGAGAGAATCTCCGGGGTGTCGTGGGGTTGAAGACGTCTGCTTGGGTGCCAGAGATGGTATGCGTTTCCCGGTGCAAGTCTGCCGGCACGTCCCGCTCTTTGTGTCGCGGCATCTTCGGAAATGAACTGTGTCTCAAGCCTGTCCATTCCGGAGAGAGGGTCAAAGACCGAAATATTCTGCAAGCCCGAATCCACAACGACCGTGATGCCCTCAATGGTCAGTGACGTTTGTGCGATGTTGGTCGAAAGGACTACTTTTCGCATTCCTTCGGGTGGTGGGGCAATGGCTCTATCCTGCGCTTCCTTGCTCAGGTTTCCGTAAAGCGGTGCAATATGTACATGCTTTGCTGCCGATGCTTTAAGCAGTCTCTCGACGGCCTTAATCTGGCGGACACCGGGGAGAAAAACCAGTATGTTGCCTTCTTCTCTTTCAAGCAGGTTCATAACATACCGATGTACCATGGCAGGAAGCGTTTGTAATGTCGGTTGTGGAGTGTTCTCATCGAGGTAATGGCGCTGCACGTCAAAACTGCGCCCCTGGCTCTCAACAAGGGGTGCGCCGCCTAACAAATCGCACACTGCCGTGGTGTTGAGTGTGGCGGACATAACCAGAATTTTAAGATCCTGGCGCAAAATGCTTTGAGACTCCAGTGCCAGTGCCAAAGAGAGATCGGCATGGAGGGAACGTTCATGAAACTCATCGAAAATGATCAGTGCCGCTTCTTCAAGTGCCGGATCGTGTTGGAGTTTACGGGTGAGGATACCCTCTGTAACGATGAGGATTTTGGTTCTCTCACTCTGTACCGACTCCATTTTAATCTGATACCCCACCCGTTCACCGACCTTCTCGCCAAGCATCTGCGCCATGCGGACTGCCGAAGCCCGTACCGCCAGCCGTCTGGGTTCGAGCATAATGATCTTTCTGCCTTCAAGCCATGGCGCATCTAAAAGCGACAGCGGTACGGCTGTGGTCTTTCCCGCTCCAGGCGGTGCCTGCAGCACGACACGGCTGTGGGTTTGCAGCACTGTTTGAAGTTCCGGGATAATCTGATGGATGGGAAGTCTTTGCATGAGGGATTATACACGGTTTAAGATAAAGGTAACTCCAATACTTTGAAGGTAAACTATTTCGCTTTTGCCTTGCGAATGTTTTTGCGGTGTGCTTTGAAACTACGGCTGAAGTCATGTGTGCCCTTTTTGTTCTTCATAAAGTAGAGGTAGTCCGTCTTGGCAGGCGCAACAGCAGCTTTGATGGCACTGAGTGACACACTGCCTACAGGAGAGTCAGGAAGTCCTTTGTGTTTGTAGGTGTTAAAGGTCGTGTTGTCCTCTCTGATACGTTCCGGGGTAACTTTGAGGTGGGAGTATTTGCCGTAGTTGAGGGTACCGTCCATCTGCAGACGCATATGCTTTTTCAGACGGTTGTAGATGACTGAAGCAACCAGCGGCATCTCTTTGGTATTGGCAGCCTCTTTCTGGATGATCGAAGCGATGGTGAGGATCTTTTTCCACTGGTGTGTATTGTAGCTGCCAAAGAGCTTGTTTGAGAGTCTGGCATATTTTTTTTCGGACTCTCTGACAAGAAAGGCGACAAGATGTTTCTCTTTAATGCCCACAGGCACGAAATAGGTGTCTGCGTAGATACCCGCTTCAGGGTAGGGTGAGAGCGTATGGTAGTAGTCAAGCAGCTTCTGTTTGTCAAGATGGAGGGTTTTGGCAAGGTTTTCGAAGAAAATGTCGTTTGTCTCACCGGGTATGAGAGTGACCTTGTGAATGACCGCTTTGGCACTGGTGAGTTTGTGCAGAAAATCGACGCGGTTGAGCGTGGTTTTCCCGATGTAAATCCAGCCCTGCTGGGGTTGTCCCATGAGCCTCAGCAGGTAGCGGTCTATAACGGAGAGGTCGTACCCTTTTTTATGCAGGTGTGCTATAATACTTCCAATTGAGCCCTGAGGGATGTAGAGCGTCTGTGTCGTTTTAACGGGCAGGGTAATATAAAAGGCAAGTGAGATGATCAAAACCACGGCAATACTTTCTGCCCATGCGATCCATGTCATCCATGTAGCGGTGCGTGATTTTTTCATACTTCTCATTATCCTTGTTGCGGCATCCTATTTTTGGCTGATACACGGTATTAGCATCGACAAACTTACCTTTGGCAGTTATGAGGTAGAGCGATTATACATCAAACTCGATAAAAAGCTGACGTTGCGTGTGGAGCACGTCAAGATTCCCCGGAGCAAAGCAAAACCATCTTTTGAAAACCTGGACATTGCTTTTAAGAGAATTCGTCATGTGCTGACCTACTTTGATGTGATTGATGTAAAGAGTGTCGATTTCAAGAATAACAAATATACAGTTTTTTACACTGATGATGTACTTTACATTGCCAATGATGTCTATGAAATTGCTGGAAATATTGAACGCAAGGGACGAAGACTGATTGCCGATGTATCGATGCTTCGTCTGAAAGATTTCAATACTACACTTTCGGGAAAACTCAGCTATGATATTGATACGCATATTTTGGAGACAGGGGGTATGTTTCATACATTCGGTATCGATGGAAACTTCAGGGCACTCAAAGAGAAAAAAACCCTGGTGTATGCTGCAAACTCCAAACCCTTTACCAATCTGCGCCCGCTGATTGAACGCATCGGTATGCCAAAAGCCATAGAGAGCTGGATCATTGACCGCATCAAGGCCCGCCAGTATCGGCTTGTATATCTTAAAGGCAAACTGCCAATGGATGAGAGTGACATTGTACGAAAAGTTGCCACAATGAAAGCAAAAGCGCATTTGAAAGATGTGACAATCACCTTCAATCCGAAGGTTGCACCAGTACACGCAGAAGAGGTGATTCTGACCTACAAAAAAGGCAATCTCTATTTTGCGCTTAAAAATGCCGATTGCAAAGGACGGAGTGTTGAAGGTACCACGGTTGTCATTAAACATATTATCGGACCGCAGAAACCTGTTTTGACACTCGATCTGCATGTCGTGGGTCCGCTCGATATGGAAGTACACGAAATTTTCAAAGCATACGGACTCTACATTCCGTTGTGGCATTCCGGTAAAGAGGACAGGGCGCAAATTATCTTAAAGATACCGCTTGTCAAACATGGCGGTAAGATCAAAACAGCAGTAGATGTATTACTCGACAGCGGAAAGGCAGATATTGCTGGTTTTGGGTCGTATGTCAAAGAGGGAGAAGTCTATTATGAAAATGGCAAAGCGATCCTGAAAAACATAGTGGTTTCTGAGCCATGGTTCAAAGGAAAGGTAGAGGGCAGACTGGATATTCGCAAGAAAGAGGGTACATTGTTGCTCGATGCCAAACGTGCCATGCTTGGCGATGAAAAGGCACCACTGCTTCAGATAACAGACAAACAGCTTCCTTTAAAGCTCTCCTATGGCAACATGATTAAAGTCGTGCTCCCTTCTCTGGATGTAACAGTTCAGAAAAAGAAGAATACTCTTACCGTGACACTTCCGAAAATGGAAAAGATCGTTCCCTACATCACACGTAATTTTCTGGGGATTACCGGAGGGAACCTCCAGATCGATACCAACGATCTGCAAACATACCGTTTCAGAGGAACACTGAACAAGGACATATGTTTTTTCTATGAGAAGAATGATCTCTGCTATACACAAATTCCTGTAAGCGGAACGGTCAATGGCAAAACCGGATATGTGAAACTCAATGCATTCAACAATCGTCTGGCCTTTGATTCCAAACGTGCTCTCGCACAGCTTAAAAACATTAATATAGACATTAAACTGCTTCTTGAAGAACTAAAACGCTCACGCAAACGAAGTCCCCAAAGCCCGCTTGGGAAAAAAAGACTGGTCATTATGGGGAAAAACAGTGAGTTGCGATATGACAAATACCGGCTCATAACAGACACCTATGACATTGAAGTCAAGCCAAACGCTACTATCAAAGCGATCGGCATACATGACGGTGATGTGGTCAAATTTTCGAAAAAAGGGACGAATATTTTTATTCAGGCACTTCGTATCAAAGACAAGATGCTTCATCCGCTCATCAATTTTACAGGTCTGAAAGGTGGACGTTATTCTCTTAAAACCGAGGGTGATCCCTCCAAAAAGATGAAAGGGCGCATACTCATCGAAGGAGGGGTGCTGAGTGACTTCAAGGCATACAGCAATACCCTGGCACTGATCAATACCATCCCCGCACTGGCGACACTTAGCAGTCCCGGTTTCTCCAGTCAGGGGTTTAAAATAGAGACCGGTGTCATTGAGTATACCTTGACACCCAAACAGATTATTTTCGATTCAATCTATCTCAAAGGCAATACGGCAACGGTCGTGGGTAAAGGGACGGTCGCAATTGGGGGAGAAAAAAGACTCAATATCGATCTTGCCATTCAGAGTGTCAGGGAGTTTGGCAAAGCCGTAGGGAAGATCCCGTTGCTTGGCTATATTCTAATGGGAGAAGACAACAGCATGACAGTGGGTCTAAAGATCACAGGTACACTCGACAATCCGAAGGCCAACACCTCTGTTGCCGAAGATATTCTGACCCTTCCGTTACGCATTATCAAGCGTACGATCACGGCACCGGCACATATGGGGACACAGAAACGGACAGCACCCGATATTCCCGATGCAAACAAAAAAACTGAGCCTGCCAAAAAGGTACAGCCCGGCAGTCTGCCGAGGGGAGGGCAGTCAGATGCTGTCTCTGAGGAAGTGAAAAAATCTACTCGTTCCGAAGTACCTTCAGCGGATCGGTCTGGGCAGCTTTTTTAGCCGGGTAGCGGGCAGAGAGCAAAATAATAATTGCGGTACCGAGAATAATAAGACCAAAGTCACTGAGGGTCAGATCGACTGGCAGTCTTGAGGTACCATAGACATCTTCGGGTACAGAAATAATATCAAAAGTCTTTAACAGCCAGATGCCCAGAGCGCCAAGCAGTGTACCTGCAACGATGCCCGCACTGCCTATAATCACACCGAGTTTGAAGAAAATGGTTTTTATCTCTTTCTGTGTTGCGCCGAGTGTACGCATGAGCGCAATCTCGCTTCGACGGCTCATGACTGTCATCAGCAGTGAGGAGACGATGTTGAGCGAAGCGACAAGAATAATCAGCAAGAGAACAAGGAAAAGGGCTTTCTTCTCCATCTCCATGGCGGCAAAGAAGTTGCCGTTTTGCTGCCACCACCCTTCAATGATGGTATTCTCGGGAAGCACTTTGCGTATCTTTTCTATCATTCCTCTGGGATCTTCAGTATAGATGTGCAGACCGTCATAGCTTTGCGGTTTGCGTTTGAGCAGCTTTTCAAACGCTTCAAGGGTGGTATAGATGATCGCTTTGTCATAGGCTTTGAGGCCGGAGTGGAATGTGCCGTCGACGACAAACCGTTTTTGCAGCGGCATGGTGCCAAAACCTATGGCCTGCTGTTCGGAAAAGTAAAGCGTTATCTTGCGTCCTTTGGGTGCATCCATTTCGAAAGAGAGGGCATCTCCGATGATCGCTTTGAATTTGGTTGGACTCCTGCTCTCTTTCGCAGCTTCCCTGAATACCGGGTTCATGGCACTCTCTTTGGCAAAATCGACACCATAGAGCAGTGAACCCTGTACGGCACCCGCATTCCGGGTAATGACCTGCGTAGAGTAGTATGGACTGAATTTCAGTGCGGGAAACTGTGCATGCAGGGTTTCGATGAGTGTTTCGTTGACAGCATCTTCGCGCATAGGCAGTACCGTAAGCGGATAGTTCATGACAAAGAGACGTTTTTTGAACTCCTTTTGGGTTCCGTTCATAATGCCCATGGCGATCATGAGGACCATAACTCCTGCTGCAATACCGAGAAATGCGAGCATGCCGGAAATAAAGATAAAGGGATTTTCTCTGTCATATTTGAGGTAGTGACGAATGATACGTCTGATAAAGCGATGGTTGGATGGAGTGCTGTTCATACTGTTTTCGCTCGGTTTATGGTGCGGCACATTGGCATGTCCGCTGTGTAAGCGTACATTGCATCCGTGTGCCGACAGGGGTGCAGGACATTATGCCTTTTGAGATGACAACACCCCTTTTTTAGGGCCGCTCTGTCCGCAGCAGTTTTTGTATTTTTTGCCGGAACCACATGGACACGGATCGTTTCGTTTGGGTTTTTTTGTCCCGGTGATAGGCTCAAGTTTGCTGCTGTCCTCTGCAATGGTCCCCTCTTCGAAGGACTGGTTGAGTACCGCATCGGCAGTGTCACTCTCAAGCTCTTCACGTATCTGCTCTACGGCAGCCTCTTCCTCTTCAGGACTCGAGAAGTCGAACTGCACCAGATGCAGTGTCTTGACCGCTTCGAACTTGATGCGCTGTACGAGGTCGGTAAAGAGTTTGAAGCTGTCCTGTTTGTATTCGGTAAGTGGGTCTTTCTGGTTGTATCCGCGAAGTCCGATACCGGTTTTGAGTACATCCATCTCATAGAGGTGGTCTCTCCACTGCGGATCGAGTACCTGCAGATAGATGATACGTTCGATCTCTTTACGCTGTTCGGGGTCGAGTACGCTCATTTTCTCTTCGTAGAGGTTCTCCATCATGCTCAGAACCATGTTGGCTATTTCATTCGCCTCTTTCCCTTTGAAGTCATCAGGGTTGACGTTGACAAGCAGTTCTTCTCTAATGAGTGCAGCAAGTCTTTCAATGTCGTAGTCCTCTTCCGGCATACCGTCAATGATGCCGGCTTCGGCAAGCAGATGCTGTACATACTCTTCACGATTCTCTTTGATCTTTGCTTCAATATCGAACTTGGGGTCAAGCAACTGGTTTCTAAAGGCGTAAATGACTTTCCTTTGATGGTTGGCGACGTCATCATACTCAAGAATGTGTTTACGCGCTTCATAGTGCTGGTTCTCGACTTTTTTCTGTGCCTTTTCGACCGAACGTGTCACAATTTTGGAATCGATGTACTCTCCCTCTTCAACACCCAGACGGTTCATAATATTGCGTATCTTCTCTCCGCCGAAGATACGCAGCAGATTGTCATCGAGACTGAGGTAGAACTGGCTCTCTCCCGGATCACCCTGACGACCGGAACGTCCTCTGAGCTGGTTGTCGATACGGCGTGATTCATGTCTCTCCGTACCCAGAATCGCCAATCCGCCAAGTTCGCGTACTTCATCGTCTATTTTGATGTCGACCCCACGTCCGGCCATGTTGGTTGCGACAGTAACGGCACCTTTCTGCCCTGCGTTTTTAATGATTTCGGCTTCCTGAAAGTGGTTTTTTGCATTAAGGACATTGTGGGGGATCTTCTCTTTTTTCAGACGCTCATGAATCATTTCGGATTTCTCGATGGAAGCGGTACCGATGAGGACGGGTTGACCCTTCTCGTGGTATTCTTTGACTTTGCGTACAACCGCATCGAGTTTTTCTTTTTCGGTGTTGTAGATAAGGTCGTTCTTGTCCACTCTGCGTACCGGTACATTCGTCGGTATGGAGATGACATCGAGTCCGTATATCTGGGAAAATTCGGTCGCTTCGGTCTGTGCAGTACCGGTCATACCGGCAAGCTTGTCATAGAGTCTGAAGTAGTTCTGGTAGGTGATCTCCGCAAGGGTTTGTGACTCTTCCTGGATTTCGACACCCTCTTTGGCTTCGAGAGCCTGATGGAGTCCTTCGGAGAAGCGTCTCCCTTCGCTGAGTCTGCCGGTAAATTCATCTACAATGACAATCTCGCCGTCCTGCACCACGTAGTCGACATCTTTTTCAAAAAGATAGTGTGCCTTGAGTGCCTGATCGAGATGATGTGAGAGCGCGGCATTTTCAAGGGAGTAGAGGTTGCCTACCTCGAAGAGATCCTGCGCTTTTTGCAGTCCCTGTTCGGTCATAACGATGGTACGGTTCTTCTCATCGACGATAAAGTCACCGGTCATTACTTTGTCTTCGCCCGGTTTGGCGGGAAGTTCCTCGCCTTTTTCCATCTGTTTGGCAATTTCGTTGGCTTTGGCATAGTGATTGTGGTCGCGCTGTGTCGGGCCTGAAATGATCAGCGGTGTTCTCGCTTCATCGATGAGAATGGAGTCGACCTCGTCGACAATGGCATAGTTGTGCTCACGCTGTACCTTCTCTTCGAGACGAACTTTCATGTTGTCGCGCAGATAGTCGAAACCGTACTCATTGTTGGTACCGTAGGTGATATCGGCATCGTACTGTGCTTTTCGCTCCTGCTCTTCGAAAATGTCTGCGGTGATGCACCCGACACTGTAGCCGAGGAATTTGTAGAGCACTCCCATCTCTTCGGAGTCACGTTTGGCAAGGTAGTCGTTGACGGTAACGACATGTACCCCTTTGCCTGTCATGGCATTGAGTACCACGGCGAGAGTGGCGACGAGGGTTTTCCCTTCACCGGTCTTCATCTCGGCGATGTTGCCGTCATGCAGTACCATACCTCCGACCATCTGTACATCGTAGTGACGCATACCAAGCGTTCGTTTGCTCGCTTCACGGGTAATGGCAAAGGAGTCATAAAGAACGTCGTCGAGGGTTTTCTCTCCGCTGTTGACCTGCTCTTTAAGTGCATTGAATGCAGCCTGGAGCTCCTCATCACTCATCGGTTTATAGGTGCTTTCAAGTGCATTGATCTTTTGCACTCTTTTCATATAGTTTTTGACAATACGGTCGTTTTGTGTACCGACCACTTTTTGGAACAGACTCTTGATCATTCTTCTCTTGCCTCATGTTAAATTCCGATTATTCTATCCAAAAAGTGATTAATCCTCCGTTAGGCTTGCTGTGCCGCAATTGTTACACATTTTTATGTGATGATTCCTCAACCCGTTTCAAGTACGGATAGGGTATATTATTATGATATGTATTTGTCATTTCGCAAGGAATAGAATTATGAAAATGGGATTTGTATTCTTGTTGCTCGGCTGTGTTGTGTATGCTGCGGGTATTACGCTGCCGGAACATTTTGGTGCACATTTTTCACAGACGGTTACCAACCCCCAGAACAAGGTCATACATTACAGCGGAAAGGTACTGTTTTCCGACAAGAGACATTTGAAATGGATCTATCTGAAACCGACTCGAAAAGAGGTGTGTACTGACGGCAAAGAAGTACTGGTGGTCGACCACGACCTGGAACAGACCTCGGCATACCGCATTGAAAAAGGCTTTGACCTGGCTCATATAATCGCTCAAGCGAAACCCTATAAACCGCACATTTACGTGACTGAATATGCCGGGAGACAGTATACCCTGAAAGTGGATGAAAAAGGTAGGCTGCAGAGTGTGGCATACTATGACGACCTTGATAACAAAGTACAGATACTCTTTACCCGTATGCGGTATGGAAAGGGAAGTCTACCCCCTGAACAGATGCGATGCAACTACCCTGCCGGCTACGATATGATACGAGGATGAACGGATGAACGAACTCATACAGAAAATCAGCAGTGATCCGCTTTTGATGCTCAGTGCGGCGGTAGGGGTGGTTGTCATCCTTTTTGTGGTACTGGTGGTAATTATTGCCGCTATGCGCATTAAAACCTATAAAGACCGATATATCAATACTGCATTGGAGAACAGGACGCAAAAAGAGCGCATCGATACACTTGAATATGAACTGAAGCGTTACCAGATGGACAATGCGCAGCAGGCACAGCTGCTTAAGCAGTTCGATGAAACCAAAAAGCGCCTTGCCGAGACAACTGATACGCTTGCTGCTGTACGCAAGGAGCTTGGAGAGACACAAAATCTGCTTGCGCGTACAAAAGCACAGCTTGAAAGCACAGAGGCAATGCATGCCGCTCTCAAAGAGGAACACGTACACCTCAAAGAGCGTCTGGATAATCTGCATGAGGATAATAACAAGCTTCGTGTCAACAATGCACGTTTGCTGATGAAACTCGAAACAGGTGAACAGCTTGCGGCACATATGAAACAGCGAAGAGGAACCGGTATGTCAGAAGAAGAGGATAAATAGTGTTACTTTTTTTTTATGCAGGGAGTTTTGTTGTTTTTTAAATTGTATCTTATGATAAAATGCACAGTGCATGTTAGACACTTTCCAGAATATGAAGGGTTTTAATGGAAACATCAGTGAAGTTCAATAACAGATTAGAATATGACACAATGGGTTTTCTTTACCTTTCACTTCCTATACAGCTGATAGGGCAGCTTTTAGGTGCTTTTTTATTGAGTGCAATGGAATTCACTGTAGTCGATACGGAAACAGTTGGTGTTTGGCTTCTGTTGAATATTGTGATGTTTCTGTATCGTTTTTACCATTATCAGCTTTTCAAAAAAGTACCTGAAACAGAAAAACATCGTCATGTGACACTCTGGCTGCACCGTTACTATACGAATGTCTTGATCAGCGGTATTATATGGGGAAGCAGCGCCTTTTTATTATTCCCTGATAAAGCGCTGCTAAATCAATTTATTCTTTTATTGTTCTTATTTGCCATCGGATTTACCTCAATGGGGGTTTTGGCAACAAAAAAGGATTTGCTGCTTGCATATGTTTCTGTAATGTATGGTCCTATACTGTGGCGTCTTTTTAGCATAGGGGATAATTTTTATACCCTGCTTGGGTATGCCATCATGGCATTGGTGCTCATTATGCTGTTAATCTCAAACTACTATGGAAAAACCATTGAAAAAGCATTGATTGAAAAACTCTATTTTGTAGATTTGAAAACCTCGCATGAAAAACTCAAAGAGCGCTTCTTTTCTCTTTTTGATCGTGCACCGGTCGGAATTTATTATTATGATGATGCAATGCGTATTGAAGATGTCAATCAATCATTCTTGACTATGAATAAACTGCATGACAAAAAAGAATTTGTAGGTGTTTCGTTGAATGATATAGTTGAGAGCAGTAATTTTATAGACGTTCATCAAAAAGTTTTTGACGGAAAGACCGGGCACTATAAAGGTCCCTTTGAGTTGCAGCACATGAAGGATTATCATAACACCCTTTATGTCGACATCTCAACTGTACCTATGTTCAACAATAACCATGAAATAGCCGGAGGTGTGACGATTGTAAACGATATTACTGCGGAAGTTACGGCAAAAGAGAAAATATTGCGCAATGCCTATTTTGATCTTTTGACCAATATTCCCAATCGTACGTTTTTGCTGGACAAACTTCAAACGATTATTGATTCCAAAAAAATTACACACAATTATGCCGCACTACTTTTTTTGGACATCAATAACTTTAAGAAAATCAACAATACGTACGGTCATGATATTGGAGACAAGGTCATAAAGAAAGTCGTATACCGGATAGATGAAGTGTTGGGAGGGAAAGAGACATTTGCAAGAGTCGGTGGTGACAAATTCGTTATTTTAATATCCAGAGTGGGTAAGACGGAAGAAGAATCAAAGCAATATGTTTTGGAATATGTGGACAAACTACATCAAACATTTTCGAATGCATTAGATGTTTTTGGAAAGGCACATTATATAAGTTTTTCTGTGGGGTCAGTGATTTTCAGTCAAACAGATGACAGTGCTTTTGATATTTTCAAAAAGTCTGAAACTGCGATGTATGAAGCAAAGGTCTCCTCCAACAACCGTGTGCAGTTTTATGAAAATAAAATGAGTGATAAGATCACCGAGGAGTTATTGCTTGAAAACGGCATACCCCGGGCAGCGAGGAATGATGAATTCACAATCTATTATCAACCGCAACTTGACGTGGAAACAGGGAAAATCATTGGTGCTGAAGCATTAATACGGTGGAATCATCCTGAAAAAGGTCTTGTGATGCCAACGGAGTTCATACCGCTTGCCGAAGAGAGTGGAAAAATTATTCAAATTGGAGACTGGGTATTTAAAAAAGTATTCAAGGATGCACATGAGATTATAGAGGGAATGAATGGTTTTCCTTTAAAGCATATTGCTATCAATGTCAGCACGGTTCATTTTATGGATCCGCATTTTATTGAAAACCTGTTGCTGCTTGTTCAGGAATATAATGTTGACCCTCACTGGTTTGAATTGGAAATTACCGAAAGCGGTATTATGAGAAATATTCATGATGCTGCTGAGAAGATACGGAAATTAAAAAGTTTCGGTTTTACTTTTTCTATTGATGATTTTGGTACAGGACATTCATCACTTGCCTACTTGAAAGAACTTCCTGTAGATGTGATCAAAATAGATCAGTCGTTTATTAGGCAGATGAATGCAGATGATGAAAAACTTGTTGAGGTTATTGCATCTATTGGTAAAAAGTTTAATATGGATGTTCTGGCTGAAGGGGTAGAAACGGAAAGTGCGTTACGTTATCTTAAAACAATAAAGTGTAATACATATCAGGGATTTTACTCGTATGAACCCCTGATTTTCGATGAGTTTGTCTCCATTGCCAAGAGTGCCGGATAATTAAAGTGATTTGGTGTAAACTTCGGGTAAAAATCACCCAAGGAAACCGAAATGGCAGAAAAAATTACTATTTGGCACAACCCCCGATGCAGTAAATCACGGAATACAGCAAAGCTGCTGGAAGAGAAAGGCATAGAAGCAGAAATTGTCAAATATCTTGATACCCCGCCAAGCAAAGAGGAGATAAAAGAAGTCCTCAAGATGCTCGGTATCTCTGCAAGAGAGCTTATGCGTACAAAAGAAGCGATATACAAAGAGCTTGGGCTCAAGGATGTTGAAGACGAAGAGAAGCTCATTGAGGCAATGGCACAATATCCAAAGCTGATAGAAAGACCTATCGTCATCAAAGACGGCAAAGCGGCGATAGGCAGACCGATAGAGAAGGTCGTTGCGCTGCTTGAGGGCAAATAGTACTTTGTCTGAAACATAGCTCTCTACAGTGGAGGTTGTCGAGAGACAGCATCTCCACGTTCTACATTCAATACATTATGTTAAAATGCCACCCATAAAATTGTTCATACAATCTAAATAAAAGGAGACTGTTATGCTCAGTACAGTCAATCTGACACAGCGCTACGGAAAGAGAGTCCTTTTCGACAAGATCAATATTACCCTCGACGTAGGCAAACGTTACGGACTCATCGGTGCCAACGGAGCAGGGAAGTCCACTTTCATGAAGATCCTTGCCGGTGAAATTGAACCAAGCGAAGGAGAAGTGCAGCTTCAGCCCGGGCTCAAACTCGGTATGCTCAGCCAGAACCAGTATGCATTTGAGGACTTTACCCTTAAAGATGCCGTCCTTTACGGAAACAAGAAACTCTACGATGCCCAGAAAGAGAAAGAGAAGCTCTACATGGAAGGTGACTTTGAGAGTGATGAAGTCAACAACCGTCTGGCGGAATTGGAGATGATCTGTGCCGATGAGGACCCAACCTACGAGAGTGATGTCAAAATAGAAAAACTGCTCACAACACTCGGATTTCCCGTAGAGCAGCACAACGACCTGATGAGTTCACTCACCGGCGGGGACAAGTTCAAAATTCTTTTGGCTCAGGTGCTTTTCCTCAAGCCTGACGTTCTTCTGCTTGACGAGCCTACCAATAACCTCGACATGGAGACCATTGCCTGGCTCGAAGAGGAACTAAAGCGCCATGAGGGTACGCTACTTGTTATCTCACACGACAGACACTTTCTCAATGGTGTCGTGACACATATTCTTGATCTTGACTTCCAGAACATACGTGAGTTTACCGGTAACTACGACGAGTGGTACATTGCCGCAAACCTCATTGCCAAGCAGGCTGAGGCAGACAGAAACAAGGCGCTCAAAGAGAAAGAGGAGCTTGAGAAGTTCATTGCCCGTTTCTCCGCCAACGCCTCCAAAGCCAAGCAGGCAACCTCACGACAGAAACAGCTTGACAAGCTCGATGTGGGGGAGATAAAACTCTCCTCACGTCGTGACCCTTCCATTATGTTCCGTCCGCACCGTGAAATAGGCAATGAAGTGCTTGAAGTCAAGGGTATCTCCAAAAGCTACGGCGATGAGAAGGTGCTCGAAAACATTACCTTCAAGGTCAACAAAGGCGACAAGATCGCGCTTATCGGATCGAACGGGGTAGGGAAGACCACGCTGCTGGAGATTCTTATGGGCAATCTCGAAGCGGATAGCGGCAGTTTCAATTGGGGGCAGACCGTGACTACCAGCTATTTCCCGCAAAATACCACCGATGTGGTAACCGGTGATGTCGAACTGCCGCAGTGGATACAGGGGTTCGATGCCAAGTGGCATATTGATGACATAAGAAAGACACTCGGACGTATGCTCTTTAGCGGAGAGGAGCAGAAGAAAAAAGTCGATGCCTGTTCAGGGGGTGAGAAGCACCGTGTTATGATGAGTAAAATGATGATGGACAGCGCCAATTTCCTTGTCATGGATGAGCCGAACAACCATCTCGACCTCGAAGCGATCGTCGCACTTGGCGAGGCACTGCACCGTTACGAGGGTGGTGCGATTGTGGTCTCACATGACCGTGAGCTCATCGATGCCTTTGCCAATCGCATCATTAAACTCAATGATGACGGAACAGTGACTGATTTTGAAGGCAACTATGAGGAGTTTGTGGAGAAGTATGGAAAGTAAAACAGGCAGAGCCTGTTTTAAGAAAAGAGGTTAAGGAGCCTTCCTTAACACGCAGGTGTCTTAATTGATGTTGGTGTAGACGTTCTGTACGTCGTCATCCTCTTCGAGTTTTTCAATGAGGGCTTCTATCTCTTCGAGTTTCTCTTCATCAAGGTCAACCGGCGTATTTGCAATGTACTCAAGCGTTGATTTTTTCGGTTCGATGCCTCTCTCCTCAAACGCTTTGCTCAGTTCCCCAAAGGATGTATAGTCACCGTAAATTCTCAAAATCGGTTTATCATCGCCGTTCTCCTGCGGTTCTACATCTTCTTCAATCTCTTCCAGACCGTAGTCGATAAGGTCGAGCTCAAGCTCTTCTACATCCATGTCATCGGTTTTGTCAATGACAAAAACAGCCTTGCGTGTAAACATAAAGTTGAGTGACCCAGATGTAAGCATCTCGGCGTTGTTACGGTTGAGAATCGCCTTGACATTGGCTACCGTACGCGTACCGTTATCGGTCGCACACTCGACGATCATCTGTACGCCGTAAGGGGCTTTGACATCGTAAGTGATCTCTTTGATGTCCGCGGCATCTTTGTTGAATGCACGCTTGATCGCCGCATCGATGTTGTCTTTTGGCATATTCTGCGCTTTTGCATTGAGGATTGCCGTGCGCAGTTTGGCATTCATTTCAGGGTCGGGACTGCCGCCCTCCTTGGCTGCCATAGTGATCATTTTTCCCAGTTTCGGGAACAGACGGGACATGGTACCCCATCGTTTCATTTTTGCCGCTTTACGGTATTCGAACGCTCTACCCATAGGTTTCTCCATATGAAATAATTGTGCGTATTATACTCCCAATATGATTAAGCAACGATGCAGTGTTCATAAAACCGGCTTTAAGTAACCTACCGATAGTATGTGTGTATGAAGCTTAATGAACTAAAACTGACCAATCCCTACCTTGCATTGCCGCAGGAGTGTCATGACCCTGTCAGTCCGTCACCGTTGAATGAACCGTTTCTCATTCATGCGAATGAACCGATGGCAAAAGAGCTCGGTTTGGACACCGATGCGCTCTATACGGACGATTTTGTCGCATTTGTCAACGGAGAATACCGCCCCGAAGGAAGTGAACCCTTTGCCATGTGCTATGCGGGGCATCAGTTTGGACACTTTGTACCCAGACTCGGTGACGGCCGTGCGGTGAATATTGGGACGCTCACCGGATGGCATCTGCAGCTCAAAGGTGCGGGGGTAACGAAATATTCCCGTTCGGGAGACGGCCGTGCCGTGCTGCGTTCCTCCATCCGTGAATACCTGATGAGTGAATCCATGCATGGACTGGGCATACCTACAACAAGGGCGCTGGCGATCATCGGTTCGAACCACTCCGTCTACAGGCAGGAGTGGGAGAAGGGGGCTATTGTGCTTCGGCTCTCACCCAGTTGGGTACGTTTCGGTACCTTTGAATATTTTGCGCACAAAAAGCGCCATAAAGAGCTTGAAGCCTTGGCAGAGTATGCCATTGCCGAGAGCTATCCGCACTTGAACGGAGAAAAAGAGAAGTACCTGATGTTTTTTGCGGAAGTGGTCTCGCGTACTGCAAGACTCATTGCACAGTGGCAGGCAGTGGGGTTTAACCATGGTGTCATGAACACAGACAATATGTCCATTCACGGCTTGACGATAGACTATGGCCCCTACGCTTTTTTGGATGTTTATGACCGCAATAACATCTGCAACCATACCGATGCCTACGGACGCTACAGTTTCGGCAATCAGCCAAATGTGGCAGAGTGGAATCTGCGTGCACTGATGCAGGCACTCTCCCCCCTCTTACCCCTTGAGAAGATGGAAGCTGTTGTTGCAGGCTACGGCAGAGAGTATGCCGATGAGTATGTGTCGCTGATGTGTCAAAAACTGGGGCTTGAGCGTGTCGAAGAGGGTGACATTGACCTGGTACGTCATCTGCTTGGTGCACTGCAGGGGCTTAACGTTGACTATACACTCTTTTTCAGAACCCTCAGCCGTTATGACGGCAACCGCAAGCCCATACTGGCACTGGGACTCTACCACACCCCCATGAACGACTGGCTCGATAGCTATGATGAGTGTCTGAAAAGAAATGAAGGTACCCAGCAGGAGCGACACGATGCGATGCTGCAGACCAACCCAAAATATGTGCTTAAAAACTACATGCTCCAGGAAGCCATCGATGCTGCCGAAGAGGGTAGCTACAAACTTGTTGACGACCTCTTCCGTATTGCACACGATCCGTTTGCCGAACATCCGGAATTTGCACACTGGGCGGGTGAGACGCCGGAAGTCTACAGAAATCAGAAGTTGAGTTGTTCCTCCTAAAGGCAACCTTACACTGTATAGTATGAAGTTATTGTTTTAAGTTTGGACTCCTTATAATTGAGAAAGCAATAGATTCAGGAGGTTACAGATGTACTACCTTTCTTCCATAGATATGTGCAACAGTGCAGAGCTTGAGAGTGAACTGCGCCATTTTTTCAGCCGTATTCACCACATTAAACGGCAGTTGCAGCAACAGCGTGTTTCGGAACATCTCAACCGCATACAGCGCTACCGATGCAAGCAGAATATTCTTGATTTGGAGCGTGTCGAGCGTGATTTTCATGCGCTTTCCCATCGTGATGACGTTTATCATCTCTACCGTAAGCTGCACCGCTATGTCAAGCTGGACAACCAGAGGCTTATGGAGACCTTCGGGCGGGAGACACTCAATCGCTGCTCAATGTTCATTGCGCTATAATACGATTCAAAAAAGGAAGCCGCAGAATGACACTTGAAGCACTGCAACAGATCATCAGAGAAGAAGTAGGGGTTCTGCTCTATTTTTCGGGGGAGAACTGCAACGTCTGCCATGCGCTCAGACCCAAGTTCAAGGAGTTGTTTGAGAGTGAGTTTCCGCTCATCAGACAGATCTATCTCGATGCCCATGAAAATCCGGAGATCTCTGCGCATTTTCAGGTATTTTCCGTACCGACGATGATCGTCTTTCTTGACGGACGCGAATTCATTCGTGAAGGCAGGGCAGTGAGTCTGCACCAAATGGCACAACAGCTTCAGAGACCCTACAGCATGATGACACAATAGTGTTATACTAAATGTATTCTATTAAACAGAATAGAGAGCATTTTGGCTACAATATTATGTTAACCAAAAAAACTCTTTTTTGCAAAAAATCCTCATAAAGCCCTCTAAAATCGATTTTAAGCCCTTTTTGGGCGTTTATTAACAAACTTTTCGCTAAAATCCTTTAACTTTGCAAATATAAAAGGAAAAGCATGGCTGATTTGTTTGAAGACGGTCAACATACCGAAGAGGTATTGATAGAGGAGAGTATTAAGTCGAGTTATCTCGACTACTCCATGAGTGTCATCATCGGTAGGGCACTGCCCGATGCCAGAGACGGGCTTAAGCCTGTACACAGACGTATCTTGTATGCGATGAACGATCTGAACCTTTCACATCGTGCACCGTACAAGAAGTCGGCGCGTATCGTCGGGGATGTTATCGGTAAGTACCACCCGCATGGTGATACAGCAGTCTATGATGCACTTGTACGTATGGCGCAGGATTTTTCGATGCAGGCACCCCTTGTCGATGGTCAGGGTAACTTTGGTTCCATAGACGGTGACAACGCTGCGGCAATGCGTTATACCGAAGCACGTATGACCAAGATCGCAGAGGAGCTGCTGAGTGACATAGAAAAAGACACAGTCGATTTCGTGCCCAACTACGACGACTCGATGGTGGAACCCGATGTCCTGCCGTCACGTGTACCGAACCTGCTGCTGAACGGTTCAAGCGGTATTGCCGTGGGTATGGCAACGAACATCCCGCCGCACCGCCTGAATGAACTGGTCGATGCGCTTGTATTGCGCATTGACAATCCCGATGTGACGGTTGAAGATCTGATGAAGGTCGTACAGGGCCCTGATTTCCCGACAGGGGGTATCATTTTCGGACGCAAGGGGATTACCGATGCCTATACGACAGGACGCGGACGTATCAAGGTGCGTGCGAAGACGCATATTGAGCAGAAGGGTAACAAAGAAATCATCATCATTGACGAACTGCCTTTCCAGGTAAACAAAGCCAGACTCATTGAAAATATCGCTCAGTTGGTACGTGACAAGCAGATAGAAGGCATCAGTGAAATTCGTGACGAGTCCGACCGTGAAGGTATCCGTGTGGTACTTGAACTCAAGCGTGACGCGATGAGTGAGATCGTACTGAACAACCTCTTCAAGAGTACACAGATGCAGGTGACCTTCGGTATTATCATGCTGGCTATCAACAACAAAGAGCCCAAAGTCTTCAACCTGCTTGAACTCTTCGACCTTTTCCTCAACCACCGAAAGACGGTTGTCATCCGTCGTACCATTTTTGAACTCGAAAAAGCCAGAGCCAGAGCGCACATACTCGAAGGGTTGAAGATCGCGGTAGACAACATTGACGAGGTTATCAAAATCATCCGCTCCTCTTCGGATGATGACGATGCAAAAGCCAACCTGATGGAGCGTTTCAAACTCTCCGAAATTCAGGCGAATGCCATTTTGCAGATGCGTCTGCGTCGTCTGACCGGTCTTGAGATAGAAAAGATCGAAAACGAACTGGCGGAACTGTTGAAAAAAATCGAAGAGCTTGAAGGCATACTGAAGTCTGAAGCGAAAATCAATGCTATTATCCGTGAGGAGCTGGTAGAGATCGGTGAAAAGTATGCCGCGCCAAGACGTACGGAGATCGTCGATGACTACGATGACATCGATATTGAAGATCTCATTCCAAACGAGCCGATGGTTGTGACCATTACCCACAGAGGTTACATCAAGCGTGTACCGGTCAAGCAGTATGAGAAGCAGCACAGAGGCGGCAAAGGTAAAACGGCTGTAACCACCTATGAAGATGACTTCATAGAAAGCTTCTTTACCTCCAATACACACGATACGCTGATGTTCGTTACCGACAGAGGACAGCTCTACTGGCTCAAGGTCTACCGCATTCCGGAAGGTTCACGTACTGCCAAAGGAAAGGCGGTGGTCAACCTGATCAACCTGCAGCCTGACGAGAAGATCATGGCGATCATTCCGACGACTGACTTTGATGAGAGCAAGTCACTGGTCTTCTTTACCAAAAACGGTATCGTCAAGCGTACGAACCTCTCCGAATACTCCAATATCCGAAGCAGCGGTGTCCGTGCGATCAACCTTGATGAGGGTGATGAGATCGTCGAAGCGAAGATTGTCGATCCAGATACACAGTGGCTCTTTGTGGCGACCAAGAAGGGGCTCTGTATCCGCTTCAAGGTTGAGGATGCCAGAGAGATCGGTCGTGTCTCACGCGGTGTGACAGCGATCAAGTTCAAGATAGACGGAGACTATGTCTGCGGAGCAACGACGATCAAGTCCGAGGAGGATGAACTGCTGATGCTCTCGGAAAAAGGTCTGGGCAAACGTACGACTGCGGCAGAGTACCGCGAGCAGAACCGTGCGGGCAAGGGGGTTATCTCCATGAAGCTCACTCCTAAAACCGGTGATGTCGTCGGTGTTGTGCTGGTTGAAGAGGACAAAGACCTCATGTGTCTGACCAGTGTGGGCAAAATGATCCGTGTCGATATGGAGCAGATTAGAAAAGCGGGACGTAATACCTCCGGTGTGAAAGTGGTTTCTGTAGAGAAAAAAGATATTGTAGTAAGTATGGCGAAATGTCAGAAAGAAGAGAAACCCGACGAAGAGAACGAGAATGATGAGACAGCTGAGCAAAACGGCGAAGCTGATACACCTGTATCAAATACATTAGATTTAGGATTGGAATAATGAAAAAGTATAACGTAGCAGTCGTCGGGGCGTCCGGCGCAGTGGGAGAAGAACTTTTCAGGGTTCTTGAAGAGGTGAATTTTCCTATTGGAGACCTGCTTCCTCTTGCAAGCAAGAACAGTGTAGGCATCGAGGTGGAGTGTCAGGGTAAAAAGTACAAAATCGAAGAGTTGACCGAGACCGTCTTTGACGGGCGTGATATTGACATTGCCTTTTTCAGTGCGGGTGGCAGCATCTCGGCGCACTATGCCAAATATGCGGTTGAAGCAGGTGCCGTTGTCATCGATAATACGTCACACTTCAGAATGGACCCTGACGTACCGCTGGTTGTACCGGAGGTTAACCCTGAAGATATTGAGCTCTGGGAAGATACAGGCATTATCGCCAATCCCAACTGTTCGACCATTCAGATGGTACAGCTGCTCAAGCCGCTCGATGACCTTTACGGTATTAAACGTGTCGATGTGAGTACCTATCAGGCAGTTTCCGGTGCAGGGAAAAAAGGGATGGAAGAGCTGGTAATGCAAATGAAAGACTTCTTCGCCTTCAAACTTGACGAGACTGAAATTGAGGCATTCAGCCATCAGATAGCCCTCAATGTCATTCCGCAGATAGACAAGCCCATGGAGAACGGCTATACCAAAGAAGAGATGAAAATGGTCAATGAGACCAACAAAATCATGCACAGTGATATTGCCGTTTCTGCTACCTGTGTGCGTGTACCGGTGCTGCGATCACACTCCGAGTCCATTACAGTGACGTTTAAAGAGGGAGTGGATGTCAGCGTAAGTGAAGCACGTGAAGCGCTGGAGAACTTTGAAAATGTCAAGGTCATTGACGATCTGGAAAAAGGCGAATACCCGATGCCGATTATCTCTACCGATACGGACTATACCTATGTCGGGCGTATCAGAAAAGATATTTTTGCCGAGAACATTCTGCATATGTGGGGCGTGGCTGACCAGGTAAGAGTCGGTGCGGCGACCAATGCCGTACGTATTGCACAGAAATGGATTGCACTACAGGAGGATGTATGACACAGGAACAACGCGATGAACTCTATGCCAAAGACATGGAGAACAACAGCTGGATAGAAAATGCCTTTGAAGGTGCATTGTGGAGTACGCGTTTTTTTGTACTTCTGGCGGTTATTTTCAGTATGATCGGCGGTATTGCGCTCTTTATTGTTGCCAGTGTCGATGTCTGGCATGTGGCAGTGATGGTTTTTAATAACTATTTTGGTCACGGTGAGCATTTGTCTAACTTTCATGAGGCGATCGTTGCAGAACTCATCGGTGCGGTCGATCTTTATCTGATTGCCATTGTGCTTTTCATTTTCGGTTTTGGTCTGTATGAGCTTTTCATTTCGCAGATCGATGTTGCGAAGAAGAGTGCGGCGTCAAAGATTCTTGAAATTCATTCACTCGACGAACTCAAGGACAAGCTGGCAAAGGTGATCATCATGGTACTGATCGTCGGCTTTTTCAAGCGTGCGATGAATACGACCTATTCCGAGCCAGTTGAGATGCTTTACCTCTCAGCTGCCATTCTAGGACTGGCATTGGCGTTCTATTTTATGCATAAGGGAGACAATCACTGATGTCAAAGATTTTCGTAGATGCCTGTAAGGGAAAAGAGACTCCGTACACACCGGTATGGATGATGAGACAGGCGGGGCGTTATCTGCCTGAGTATATGAAGGTACGTGCAGAAGCGGGGAACTTCCTCAACCTCTGCCACGACCCTGAAAAAGCGTGCGAAGTGACGCTGCAGCCTGTCGATATCGTCGGTGTGGATGCGGCGATTTTGTTCAGTGATATTCTGGTGATCCCGGATGAGATGGGTATGGATCTGAGCTTTGTCAAAGGAGAGGGGCCGAAGTTTTCCGATCCGATCCGAAGTCAGGCTGATCTCGACAGGCTCATTGGCGGTGAGGAAGCCGCAAGTAAGCTGACCTATGTCTATGATACAATCAAGCTGATCAAAGAGCGTCTGGCCGAGGACAAAGCACTCATCGGCTTCACTGGTGCACCATGGACGCTGGCGACCTATATGATCGAAGGACAGGGGACAAAAACGTATAACATCTGTAAAAAGATGATGTACTCCGAGCCTGAACTCCTGCACAATATCCTTGCCAAAGTGACAGAGGTCGTCAAGCTCTACATGGAGAAGCAGATCGAAGCGGGTGTTGATGTGGTACAGATTTTCGACAGCTGGGCGTCAGCGATCGAGCCGAGCAAGTATGATGAGTTTAGCTGGAAGTATATGGTCGAGATAGCAGACTATCTCAAGTCCAAGTACCCTGATATACCCATCATCATGTTCCCCAAGGGCATCCCTGCTTTCATCGAGCGCGGACTGGTCTATGGTAACTTTGATGTCTTTGGCGTGGATTGGGGAACACCCATGGCACTGGCCAAAGAGAAACTCGGAGACAAGTACGTCCTGCAGGGTAACATGGAGCCCTGCCGTCTCTACTCCAAAGAGGCGACGACCGAATGTGTCGAGGCATTGCAGGAGATCATGGGCGGCAAACGCCACATCTTTAATCTCGGACACGGTATCCTGCCGGATGTCCCGGTAGAGAATGCAAAGCATTTTGTGAGTGAGTGTCACAGAGTCAGCGGTAAAAAGTAAATGTCAGATATCATCTTCGGTCCCATTCATTCTCGCCGTTTTGGCAAATCTCTCGGGGTCGATCTGAGTCCGGGGAAAAAGCAGTGTAATTTCGACTGTCTCTACTGTGAGCTTGATCCTGCCAAAACGATGGCGAAACAGGATGAAGTATTGCCTGTAGAGACGATTGTGAATGCGGTAAAAAAGGGTCTGGAGGAGCATGGAGACATCGATGTACTGACCATCACTGCCAATGGTGAGCCGACCCTCTATTCACACCTGAGTGAACTCATGGATGAGATCAATAAAATCAAGGGCAATGTCAAAACCCTCATTCTCTCCAATGCCGCAACCATCGATGATGTCAAAGTGCAGGATGCGCTGATGAAGTTTGACGAAGTGAAGCTCTCGCTTGACTGTGCCACACAGAAGTGTCTGCGCAAGCTTGACCGTTCGCATGAAGGGATTGATGTCGAGCACATTAAAGAAGGGATGCTGACGTTTAAAAAGCGTTACAGGGGAATGCTGGTTATCGAAGTACTGATTGTCAAGAGTCTCAATGACCGTCCTGAAGAGATAGAGGCACTGAATGCTTTTTTGGCGAAGCTGCATCCCACACGCATTGACATTGGCACCATTGACCGGCCGCCGGCATTTGATGTAAAACCGGTAAGCTATGAGGAACTGCTGCATATTGCCCACCAGTTCGATGCCTCACTGCCCATTTACATCGCATCACGTAAAAAGGCTGAAATTGCACCATCATTTTATGATAAAGAGGAGATTCTGCATACCCTCGAAAAGCGTCCGTTGACACAGGAAGATGTGGAAGCATTGATGGATGAGAAGAGTCAAAACCTGTTCAATACACTTGTGAAATCGGGAAAAATAACGACCGTCAATACAAATGGGGTTGTTTTTTACAAAAAAGCCTGAAAAAACCTTGACTTTAAAGGGCTTTTTCTCTATAATCCCATTCACAAATTTATTAACTGTTCCGGCATAGCTCAGCGGTAGAGTAGATGACTGTTAATCATTTGGTCCCAGGTTCGAATCCTGGTGCCGGAGCCACTTTATTTTCTCCTAAAATTCCCACTTTCATAATTATAAAAACGCTATAATCCCCTTACAGTAAACAGAAGGACTATAATGACTATTTTAGTAACCGGCGGGGCAGGCTACATTGGGTCGCATACCTGTGTACTGCTGCTTGAAGCAGGCTATGATGTAATTGTGTTTGACAATTTCAGCAATGCCTCCAAAGAGAGTATCGTACGTGTCGAAGAGATTACCGGCAGGAGTGTGAATCTGGTTGAAGGCGACATTCGAAACAGGAGTGATCTTGAATCGGTATTTAGTACGCAAAGCATAGATGCGGTCATCCACTTTGCCGGTTTGAAGGCAGTAGGGGAGTCGGTAAAACAGCCGCTGCGCTACTACGAGAACAATGTCGGCGGGACAGTTACGCTCTGTGAAGTGATGGCAGAATACGGCTGCAAGCGTATTGTGTTCAGTTCTTCGGCTACGGTATATGGTGATCCGCACACAACCCCCATCAAAGAGGATTTCCCCCTCTCGGCCACCAACCCCTATGGCAGGAGCAAACTCTTTGTAGAGGAGATTTTGCGTGACCTCTATGTCTCGGACAATGCATGGAAAATTGTCCTGCTGCGTTACTTTAATCCGGTGGGTGCACATATTTCCGGCCGTATTGGAGAGGACCCCAACGGCATTCCGAACAATTTGATGCCGTTTATTTCACAGACGGCAGTGGGTAAGCGTGAAAAACTTTCGGTTTTCGGCAATGACTACGACACACATGACGGTACCGGTGTACGGGATTACATCCATGTGGTCGATTTGGCATACGGGCATCTGAAGGCACTGGAAAAGATTGGTGACATCTCAGACGTATTGACGGTCAACCTTGGCACAGGGAAAGGCTATTCGGTACTCGATATGGTCAAAGCGTTCGAAAAAGCTTCAGGCAGGAAGGTACCTTACGAAATAGCACCCCGCAGAAGCGGAGACATCGCCACCTGTTATGCCGACCCCTCCTATGCGAAAGAGATACTTGGATGGGAAGCGAAAAAAGGCATAGATGAAATGTGTGAAGATGCATGGCGCTGGCAGCGTATGAACCCTGACGGATACAGCGGTTGCTGAAAGATGAGAAGGCATATTGTACGTTTGCTCTTTATAGTGATGCTTGCGGCACCATACCTGTATGCCGGCAAAAATATTGTTATTGATCTTTCCGCACAAAGAGCCTACGCGTATGAGGATGATACACTGGTTTTTGAAGGGCGTATCTCTTCCGGAATGAAAGGAAGAGAGACACCTGTGGGAGAGTACCGTATTTTGGAAAAAGAGCGGATGTATATCTCCAACAGGTGGCCCAAACCAAACGGCGGTGCAAAGATGCCCTACATGTTGCGTATGACCTATGACGGTATTGCAATGCATCTTGGCTATGTGTCGAATTATCCTGCTTCACACGGATGTATACGTTTGAAAAACGGTTTTGCCCAGCGTATGTACCGCTGGGCGGAAACAGGCACGCCTGTACGCATTGAAGGGGATACGCGGGAGTATCTGAAAAAACATCAAAAAAGAGCCAGCCGTTACGATATACGAGAGGATGACTATGCCATCATCGATTTTCATGACTAAACGGTTGTCACCTTCTTCATAATGTCAAACCAGTCTCGTTTGAAATGCTTTCTGATATAGGCTTCATGATGAGGCACTGTACAGCCTGAGCAGTTTTGGTGTATGGCATCCTCCCCGACAAACTGCGCACCCTCTTTCGAGTCGATGGCACAAAAACTCTTAAGCAGTTTGCCTTCTTTTTGCTCAATACCTGCATCGTTAAAGCGAAAATTGGGGCAGGCACAGAGATAGCAGTTAAGATTCTCCATATCGTGACACTTTTTGTTCTGTGCGTAAAGCGGGCAGAAATCGGGTTCATGCTGCACCATATTTTCATAGCGAAAATACACTATCACCTCTTCGTCGCTTAGGTGTGTCAGTTTGGTCATTATTGCGGCATGTTTTTGCCCGTGTGTCTCGAACCACTCCCTGTAGGTCACGCTTTCTCCTTCTTAAAACTCTTGAAAATGAGCACAATTACGATGCACTCGATGGCTATGAGCAGGTAGTGCAGATCGTACACCTGTGCCTGGTTGTCTGTAATACCAATATACTCCGCAGCCTTGTAGTACACATAAGAGAGTCCCATGCCAAAAAGATAGCCAAGCTGCTTTGCAGTGTCAAGTTTGGTCAGCAAAGTATCGGTTTTTAGCAGCAGTGTCTCTGCTCTTAGCAGGTAGGAGCCAAAAACAAAGGTGACCTGGTAGCCGATATAGAGAATGAGTGCAGTCTGGTAGGTGTAGGGGTGCAGAAGAAAAAAGAGCATGACAGAGAGTATGACCATCTCAACAAACAGTGAGATACGAAAGAACCAGAGGGTGTTGAGAATGCTGTGGTAGAAACGTGCGATGATGAGAATGCCCAGTGCAAGGAAAATGCCCCCCAGCGAATAGATAGACGGCTCCAGCGGCCGGTAGAGTACGAAGATGATGCCGACACTCAGCCCAAGAAAGAGCGAGTTGGCAAACTTGTACCGAATGAACTGTTCGGGGACGATTTTGAGCATACGCTCTCCTTGCGAGTGTTAAATCTTGCCGCGCACACCGACATAAAAGGCTCTTGGACTGCTGGCATAGCCGTAGACACTCTGATAGTATTTGTCACCAATGTTCTCGATTTTGCCATAAACCTGAATGTTGTCGGTCAGCTGATAGTCCGCAGTCATATTAAAGAGTGCATATTTACCTGTCTGTTCACCCTGTTTGTCGGCTCTGTCGTACCGCTCACCGATATACTGAACGTCCGCACCTATATGCAGTTTATCGAAACCGTAGTAGTCGAGCGCGAGATTGAACGTATCTTTTGCTCGGCGTGCAAGGGCTTTTCCTTCATGGTTTTCTGCCTTGAAGAGATGGGTATAGTTGGTTGTAAGGAGGGTGTTTTTGTAGACCTCTTTCTGGTATGCCACCTCAAGACCGTCAATGTTGGAGGTCCCTGATACATTGGCATACCCACCCCCGATCCAGTTTCCGTCAGCATCGTAGTTGCTGACATAGTCTATCATGTCGTCTATCTGGTTGTTGAAGTAGGTGACTTTAAAGTCTTTGTAGGCAAGGGTGACATCGTAACTCTTGGTACTTTCAGGGCTAAGGTCGGTGTTGCCGCTGAAGGGGTCAAAAAGTTGATACATGGTCGGTACATTGTAGGCGGTACCGTAGTTGAATGAACTCACCAGGCCTTTGATGTGGCTGTGAATGTGTTTAAGACCGATCTTTCCGGTGGTTTTGCTTTTGAAATCACTGTAGTTGTCGTAGCGCAGGGACTCTGTCAGGATGGTTGTGCCGCCCAGCATACCTTCAAATATGTTGCTGTTGGTTGCAAATACACCGGTAGAGTCGTAGCTTCTGTCGATATCGTTTTCATGACTGTACTCTTTTCTGTCCACACCGACAAGAATGAAATCTTTTGTACGGTAGCCAAATTTGCTGTTGATGCCGTATTCATCGATTTTCCCGTCATAGTGTTGACCGAATGTCGCATCGGGGTAGGTACGGCTGAAGTCGGAACGCTGTGCATAGAGGTTGAGTGTTTCGATGCTGTCGGTGTGGGAGAAGTTGGCCTTGGTGAAGGTGTAGGTGCTTTTAAAACCGTATTTACCGTTTGGATCGTAATTGAACAGATTATTGTCATACGGGTCCGCATCGCCCTCTCCCTCAATGCGTGTATGACTTAAAGAGAGTCTGTTGTCCGCGTTGAAGTTAACGCCTGCCTGAATATTGAGCGTTTTGTTTTTGTACGGATCATCTTCGAATGCGTCAATATCCTCTCCATAGGGAGCTACGGCAGTAAATCCATCTGTGTCGACAATATTGTAAGAGGCTTTGAGATAGTATTTTTCGGTCGCATGTGAAAGTGTCGCACCGTATTTCCATGTACCAAAGCTGCCGCCCTCAAGATGTGCAGAAGCATGGGTGCCGGCAGCCGCCTTTTTGGTGATGATGTTGATGACACCCGCACTGGCATCGGCTCCCCAGATACCGGACTGTGCCCCCTTGACTACTTCGATCTGGGCGATGTCGTCGACCATCAGGTCTGCCCACGGTGCACCGCTGAGTGACGTCGGGTCGTTGTAGCGTACCCCGTCGATAAGCACGAGTGTATGGCTGCTGTCCATACCGCGCAGGAAGAGAGATGTGTTTTGCCCGGGACCGCCGTTGCTGACTGTTGAAACACCCGCAATGTAGCCAAGTGCCTGTGCAACGGTAGTGTAGCCGCGTGCTTCAATGTCCGCTGCCGTGATGACATCGACATTGGATGTAACGTCGTCGAGTTTCTGTGCTGTCTGTGTCGGTGTGGTAACGACGATCTCACCGAGATCTTCTGCTGCGTATGTGCGGGTCGCAATAAGTGCAGCCGCAATGAGGCTGAAGTGTATGGTTTTGTTCATAGTAATCCTTTGTAAATGTATTGTATTCTCCTCTGTTGTGGGCAGAGAAAGGTATGGTTTGTATTTAATCAAATGTAAGAGTAAGTATTAAAGTGGCGGTGCTGTTTTGTGTGGCAGGGGGGAGTAGGGTTGTTTGTGGTACTGGTAACTGCTGTCGAGACGGCAGAGTTTGTGCAGTGTCGAGTACATCGCTATGACTGCAAGGGAAAAGTACCGTCTGGTATGGCCGCGTAAGTGTTTCATGCGCGGATTTTACACTATTTTAAATAAATCCGAGTATAATCCACTACTTTAATTTTGATAATATTCAGGAGCACTTTCATGGCAATAGAGACATTGACAACAACAGACGAATTTAAACAACTCGTAGCGGAAACAACCGCCCAGGAGGGCTACAGAGAGCCGCTGGCATTTGGTATTGCAAGAGTGGACAGAGGGCAGAAGAATGCGGACAAAGTGCTGCAGGCAAGTTTCCCTCTTGTTAACTGGAAAGAGAATTTCGGTTCGGCAGCAGTATTCATCAGAGCATTGCAGGAAGCCAAATGTGCGGTAGATTTCAGTGGCAGTGAATTCGTTGCGACACTCAATGACAACTTCGTTGCCAACGCAATGGCGGCATTTGCACCGTACGCTGCGGAAGCGACTGGTGATGCGCACAAAAACGTACAGGTGATCAAGACCCTTGCGACTATGGAAGATATCGGCAAAGACTACCGCATTGTATTTCTTTTTGAAGATGACGCACCGCAGAGCGTGGAAGCGGTTTACCTGAAACTTTATGCACTTTCACTCAGAAAAGCGGAACTTAGAAAAATCAATCTTAACGGTGCATTCGGTATCCTCAGTAATGTGGCATGGGTGGGTAACAAACCGTATGAACTCGAATGGCTCAGAGAGAATGAAATTGAGATGAAACTCAATGGTACCTACCCTGCGGTAGACTCTGTAGACAAATTCCCACGCTTCCTGCAGCACATCATACCAGATGACAATACACGGATTCTCGATGCCTCCAAAGTACGTATGGGAGCGCAGCTTGCAGCAGGTACAACGGTTATGCCGGGGGCAAGTTACATTAACTTCAATGCTGGTACCCTTGGGCCTGTCATGGTTGAAGGGCGTATTTCATCGTCCGCGATCGTCGGAAGCGGTTCGGATGTCGGTGGAGGTGCAAGTATTCTCGGCGTACTCAGCGGTACGGACGGCAACCCAATCAGCATTGGAGAGAATACCCTGCTTGGGGCGAACTCCGTTACCGGTCTGCCTCTTGGAGACGGCTGTATTGTCGATGCGGGTCTGACAATATTGGCAGGTACAAAGGTAAAGATCGCTCCCGAAGAGCTTGAGAAGATCAAAGCGGCAAATCCCGAGGCGAAACTGGAGAACAAAACCACCTTCAAGGGTGAGGAGCTGCAAGGACTTAACGGTATTCACTACAGACAGGATTCGACAACCGGTGAGATCATCGCGCGCAGAAGTACAAGAGAGGTGAAGCTCAATGAGGAACTTCACTGACTAGTGGAGAAATATAGATGAATAATGATGATAAAACGCTTCTCAAGCAGGTAACACTGCTTGGCATTCTGAATAGAAAGCCAGACGAGTCACTCGATGATATTATGCATATGCTGGTTCATACCGGTATGTATACACTCAAAGAAGCGAAAAAAATTTTTAAAGAGCTCAAGAGTGAGAAATATCTGCATGAGGGTCATCTGACCCTCAAAGGGATGACCGAGGCCAAAGCGGCAGAGGCGATGTTCAAACAATGAATGCCGAAGATAAAAAACTGCTCAAACGGGTAACACTGCTCGGTCTATTGAAAAAGCAAAAAGGCGATTCTCTCGAAGAGGTGATCGATTCACTGGTCGCCACAGGAAGCTACAGCCCTGCCGAAGCCACAAAGCTGATAAAGGAGCTTAAGAGCGAAGGACTCATCAATAAGATGGGAAACCTGACGATGAAGGGACAAAAGTTTGCCAAAGAGGCAGAAGCGATGTTCAAGCAGTAAGTCTGTGTGAGTGAATGTGTAACAGCGAAAGGGAAAATGATGCGTGTAGACAAATGGCTTTCGGCGGTGAATGTGGTCAAACGCCGTACCATTGCGACCGATATGCTTAAAAGCGGTGTCGTTTTTGTCAACGGAATGAAGGCAAAAGCATCCAAAGATGTGAAGGTGGGAGACAAAATTACGATAGAATACCTTAAGGGACCAAAATCCTACGAGGTATTGCAGATACCCCAGACCAAGACCATTCCCAAAAGCCAGAAAGAGGCATATGTCAAAGAGCTGTGATACGCTGTAAGAGTGTTGTGCGCTTGTGATAGCCCTTAAGAGTGGAGACGAAAGATGAATATAAAACAACAATTTGAAAAACTGTTCAATAACGAACTCAGTGAGGAAGAGGCACGCAGACTGCTTGTAGAACTATATGAAAAAGGCGAAAGCGGTGCAGACATTGCCGCAGCCGCACAGGTAATGCGTGAACATTCCGTCAAACTCCCATTGAGTGAAGCGCTCAGAGAGAGAGCCATCGATGTGGTCGGTACAGGCGGAGACAAGAGCGGATCGTTCAATATTTCGACCACTGTGTCTCTGCTGCTGGCTTCTGCCGGATGTGTGGTCGCCAAACACGGCAACCGTTCCATTACATCAAATTCCGGCTCAGCCGATGTGCTTGAAGTACTGGGGATCAATCTCGATCTGAGTGTGGAAAATCAGGTAAAGATGCTTGAAGAGACAGGATTCTGTTTTATTTTCGCGATGAACCACCATCCGGCAATGAAGCACATTATGCCCATACGAAAGTCCATTGCACACCGTACCATTTTTAATATTTTGGGACCTCTTACCAACCCGGCAGGTGCACGTAAATACCTGCTTGGGGTGTTTGACCCCTCTTTCATCAGACGTATGGCCGAGGCGCTGGTGGCACTTGATGCCAAACGTGCATTTGTAGTCAGCAGCCATGATGGGATGGATGAGATTTCACTGGCGACGACAACGGCATTTGCCTATGTTGAGAACGGCCGAATCAGCGAGGGAGAGATTGACCCCGAAACACACGGTTTCAAAAAAGCCCCCAAAGAAGCGATTCTGGGCGGTGATGCGACGCTCAATGCCGAGATCACCAGAGATATATTTTATGGTATAGAGATGGGTCCAAAGCGTGACATTGTCCTGCTCAATGCGGCCTATGCGCTCTTTGCCGACGGCAGCGTACGTGATATCAAAGAGGGCATCGAGAAGGCTGCTAATGCCATAGACAGTGGCAGGGCATCGGCACACCTTGAGAAAATTGTCGAAGTAAGCCAGCAGCTTGCAAGTACCTGTTAGGCTGAAACGAGAGAAGGGTATGGAAATAGAAGCGTCACTGGACTCACTGCATAACGTTGTTGCGTATCTTCAGGATACGCTGCCCGAGGATGCAATTATTTTTTTGCATGGTGACCTTGCCGCAGGCAAAACAACCCTCACACAGGCAGTCGCAAAAGCCAGGGGGGTCGAGGGTGAGGTTACGTCACCGACTTTTTCGATCCAGCACTGTTACGGCAAGGGACTCTACCACTACGATCTCTACCGTCTGGAGCATGAAGAGTTTATGCAGATGGGGCTTTTTGAAGAGTTTGAAAAGCCGGGTTGGCATTTTGTAGAGTGGGGCAGTGAGAGCCTGAAAGCATTTTTGGAAGAGGTTGGCTACGATGTATGGACAGTCGAGATAGAGCCCAACAAAGAGAGCAGAACGTACAGGATAGAGAACTGATGCATATACTCAAAGCACGCAAACTTGCAAAAACCATTAAAAAAACACAGATCGTACACGATATTACATTGAAAGTCGAGAGCCGGGAGATCGTCGGTCTGCTTGGCCCTAACGGTGCGGGTAAGACCACCTCCTTCTATATGGTATGCGGTCTTACCGGAGTGACCAGCGGCTATGTGTTTCTTGACGGAGAAGATATTACGACACTGCCGCTTAGCAAGCGTGCGAAACTGGGCATCGGGTATCTGCCTCAGGAGTCGAGTATTTTCAAGGACCTGACGGTAGAGGAAAATCTGCTTATTGCCGGTGAAGCACTCAAACTCGACAGGGAGACTATTCGTACACGTATTGAAAAACTCCTCGAAGTCTTTAACATAGAGCCGATCAGAAACCGTATCGGTATTCGTCTGAGCGGGGGAGAGAGACGGCGTGTTGAGATTGCCCGTGCACTGATGGGGAATCCTAAATTTTTACTCCTTGACGAACCCTTTGCCGGGGTCGACCCGATTGCGGTACTGGATATTCAGAATATTATCAAGCAGCTGGTTGAGTACGATATGGGGATTCTCATTACCGACCACAATGTCCGTGAGACACTAGGCATTTGTGACCGTGCCTACGTGATGCGAAGCGGTGAGATGCTGGCCTCTGGTACGAGCGAAGAGATCGCCAATGACGAAAATGTCCGTAAGCACTACCTCGGAGAGCACTTTACGTTTTGATACGCTTATAGTTCTTTGAGTAGAGATTCATCTACCGATTCACTGTACTCTGGCTGCAGTGTCTCCTGCGCGATCCATCCAAGATAGTCAGGGTGTGCTTCGCTCCAGACATTCATATGCAGTTCGGGTACCTCATAGGTATGTAATCTTTCAATAACTTCAGCGACCTTTTCATAAAGATTGACTGTCGTTTTGATCTCCAGACGGAACTCTTTGGAGGTGATGATCTTTCCTTTCCACCGGTAGGCACTTTCAATGTCACTGCGCTGGATGCAGGCGGCAAGCTCCTCCTGAAGCAGTGTCTGTGTGATCAGATCGGCATTTTCCATGGTGTCTGTGGTCGTTGTGATCATACAGTAGTCAGATGCGTTCATGTGCTGCCTTTTCGAGAAAATCTTCCACGGAACGTTCAATCATCGCATAGACTTTCTCAAAGCCTTCAAAGTTGGGGAAGTAGTAGGGGTCGGGTACATCTTCCCCGTTAAAATCGCCGTAATCTCCAAGCAGATGGACATTCTGAAATCCTTTTGCTTCCAGGTCAGACAGATTTTGTCTGTCAAGCGCGATAATATAGTCGAAACGGTGCTGGTCATCAGGGTGTACGGGTCTGGCGCGCTGCAGTGAAATGTCAATGTCGTGACGTTTTGCCACCTCGATAGAATCGCTGCAGGGCGCTTCTCCTTCATGCCAGTTGCTCGTACCAGCAGAATCAGCTTCAAACGGGTATTGTTTTTGTGCAATGTGTGCAGTGGCAATTCCTTCTGCAAGGGGACTTCTGCATATGTTACCCAGGCAGACAAACAGTATCCGTTTCATGTTTGCACGTTCCTTTCAGATATTGTATAGATATTTTAGTATAATTATTCCTAAAAAGGAGAGTGTTGATGTTTGAAGTAACCGAATACATAGGCATTGTGGCATTTGCAGTCTCCGGTTTTTTTGTGGCAGTGCGAAGCGGGCTGGACTTTTTGGGGGTGCTTATATCGGTTTTTCTGACAGCATTTGGCGGAGGGATCATCCGTGATGTCATTGCAGGTCGTACACCCTATGTCTTTGCGCACGATCTTCCGGCATTGATTATTGTGGTGGTGACGGTGCTGCTGATTGTGTTGCGTTTTCACAAACGTGACACCATTGAAAACCGTCCCTACTTCATATTGAGTGATTCCATTGGGCTGGTTTCGTTCAGTATTACCGGTGCGATGATCGCGATGGAGTCTCAACTCAGCCTGACCGGTGTGCTGGCACTGGCATTTGCAACAGCTGTCGGCGGCGGGATCACCCGTGATGTGATCATCAACGAGGTACCGTTTGTGTTTAAAACGGGCTTTTACGGTACCGTTTCACTGCTTGTCGCTGCCGTACTCTATTTGCTTGAACGAACGGCAGGTCTCTCCGCCTATATTCTGATGGTAATTTTAGTGAGCGGTGTAGTACTCAGAATGGTTGCCTACTACAGGAAGTGGTCAATACCGCTTATTTAATTGGCATTATAAATCACGATTTGGTTACGACCTCTTGCTTTAGCTTTGTAAAGAGCCTTGTCTGCACTCTCATAAATTGCATTAAAATTATGTTCTGCTTTTTGCAAAATATATGCACCAACTGAGCATGTAAGATACTGGGATACCGGACTATTTCTATTTTCAATATGCATGTTATAGATAGACTCCTGCAACTTTTTTAGCTTATTCTCGATTGCTTCACGTTCTTTGTCAATAATTATTCCTGAAAATTCGTCGCCCCCCAGACGAAAAGCATATTTTGAATTCTTTTTAATCAGGGCAGCCGTTTTTGTCAGTATTTCATCACCTTTTTGATGACCGTAGGTATCGTTATAGTCTTTGAAATAATCAATATCCAGTACAAAATATGCAAAGTATTCATTAGTATGATATATTTTATGTAACTCTCCGCAAAAGCTTTCTCTCAGTGAACGACGGTTGTAAAGTTTTGTCAATGGATCGATTAAAGAGAGTTCCTCGAAATACTGTAGTTTCAATTTTTCTTTTTTACGAAGTTCTTCGATTTTCTCATATGTTTTTTCATTATTGTGTGCGATAGTATATATTGCATAAAGCATGATAAATTGAGAAATTGCATAACGTATATAGCTTGGAATGTTCCATGAAGTATCTAGCCATGTATTAATCCCCTGATAGGTAATTATAAGGTTAAGGAGGATAAAAACTATGGAAAGATAAAGTCCCCTGCGTGCACCAAGAGTGATCAAACTAAACGGTATGAAAAAGTAGCTCCATATTAAGCTAAGGTCTTGACCATGTGCAAAAAAATTTATAGCGAGAAAAACGATAAAAAATAGCCCGTTTCCAAAATTGGCTACCTGACGGTAGTTGTATTGTTTTCGGAGTGTAACAAACATATAGAGTGTCGGGAAGAAGAGAGAGATGTCAATGATGACAAACTTAATATCTGCTCCCAATAATATATTGACAAATAGTAATATGACAGTTGTGAGTAGAGTAATAAAAAAAAATGCATTGAGAATAAGCACTTTTGTATAAATTGGATCATACTCCTTAGTATCATATGATGCAAATATAAGTTCTTTCAGTTTAGGTTGTATGGACAAAATTAGCTACTCTTTATATGTTTAATGGGATAAATATTGGAATTCTACCAGTTAAATATATATTAAAAACAACAAAAATTAATAAATTGCATATGTATACCACAAGTTTAAAAATTTTCTCCGTTCATATACTCTGCTACCCAGCGCAAACTTGTATGGCATATAGCTCTGACCGAGGTTCCAGAATGCAAAACCGTTTTCTTTAAGATAGTGCGCGAGCAAAACGAGTTGGGCAGTTCCGTAGTTTCTGTAATGTTTCTCTCTGCTGCTAAAACCGCTGAGACTGGTGTAGGTGTCTCCTATGATGTACCCGATTTCTCCGGCAATGTATGCTCCATCCTCCTCTATGTGGCTTTCAATGAGATGAAAGTCTTCGTGCATCTTCTGTGTCTGTAGCAGCATTGCCTCATAGCGTGGAGTGAGCCAGCACCGTTTGTGATGGCTACGTATTTTCTTAATGACCGGGGAAATGTCGGTACTGATTTTTAGCTGCAGTTGTTTCTTGCGTAACAGTTTTCTGACTTTTGTACTGGTATGCAGGTTTTCAAAATGAAGTACCGCATAGGAGAACTGGATTTCGGGAAGCAGCAGTTCTTTTCCCTCGTAGGTATCTGTTACTGCAATAAAGCCCGCTTGAGCTTGGGCAATGTAGAACTTGGGAGAGAAGTCTTCACTCCAGTAGTAGTTTTGCTGCATATTTGGGTATATTTTTGTCATGAGAGTATGTGTGTCAGTCACGTCGCTGTAGGTGATAGGATAGATGCCAAGTTGCCTGTCTTTCACGGATAATCCTAATGGTGTTTCGATACAATAACATTATTTTACCAAAGGCAGTCTAATGAATATAAATGTCATCATCGTGGATAAAAAAGGCAAAGACCAGCTTTATGCTCCCCTGATAGAACATTATAAAAAAATAGCCAAATCCTTTGCCAAAGTAGAAGTCATCGAAGTCTTTGACAAAGAGATCGCCAGGGCACATGACATATCTGCCGAGTTGGCACAGCGTTCCTATACAAAAGCACTCTCCAAATATCTTTCCGGGGGCATGAATGTTGCACTTGACCCGTCTGCGAAAGAGGTAGACAGTTTCGATTTTGCAAAACTGCTTAAGGATAGAAGTGTCGTGAACTTCTATATTGGCGGCGCCTACGGCTTTGAGAGCGATTTTTTGCGTCAATGTAATATTGCCGTATCATTTGGTAAAATAACGCTTTCACATAAGTTGGTGAAAGTTGTACTGCTCGAACAGATCTTTCGGGGTTTGAGTATTAACAATAATCATCCATATCACAAATAGGAAGAAGATAGATGTTGACTGAAAAAGAGTTGGAGATGTTCAAAAACAGACTGCTTGACAGACGGGCACAGATCGAAAAGAATCTTGCGGGTACTTCCCTGGAGTTGAAAGAGATGAGGGATCTTGAGCTCAACGATGAAGGAGATTTTGCAGCGGCTTCGGCTGAATCGGTTGTGGACAGTGCCATTTTGCGGCAACAGCGCAAGGAGTTAGCTGAAATTGATCTCGCATTGGGTAAAATAAAGAACGGTACTTACGGAATATGCGAGATGTGTGAAGAACCCATAGGAAGAGCACGTCTTGAGGTCAAGAACTTTGCACGTTTTTGCATAACCTGTAGGGAGATCAACGAAAAAGAAGAACAGTAGACTGTTAATAATAAGGGGAAGCGAATGAGACTGGGGCTGTACATTTTTGCTGCATTGACACTGATGGGAATTATAGGCGCGATAGTGCATATGATTAACCCAAACAATTTTCTCATTGAAGTAATGGGGATCAATTTCAACTTCCCTGTTGCGGTGTGGGTCATACTGCCTATGGCATTGCTGCTGCTTTTTACGGTTATACATATGTTCTACTACGGGATGAAAGGTTATTTCAAGGAGAAAAAGTGGGAGCGCGATGCCGGAACGCTCGAAGATGCTCTCTACTGGTCTCTTGTGAATGAACCCAAAGAGCAGAAATATATGATCGACGATATTAAAAAGTCGGCGGTACTGCTTGGCAAGTCCAACCTGAGTGTCATCGACAGTGTGGAAGGACTCAGTGACAGACTGACCAAGATCGTCAATATTCTCAACAAAATCAAAAACGGCGAATATGTCGACCTGAAAGAGAACAAGCTTGCAAAAGTGTTCAATGAAGGTAATCCCCATCTTATCAGAAACCGTCTGAACCGACTGGAGCATGATAGCGAGTTTGTAGAAGAGGTCATGAAATCCTCATCCAAATACTCTGAACCGGTACGCAAACATGCACTTGAGATTTTTGCACGTAAAGAGAGCTTCTACAAAGCAAGAAAGTATGCGAAAATATTCGACGTGGAGAACTTCTTTGTGATGCTCAATCGTCTGGATGAGGAAGAGGATCATACACTGACAGCCGAGATACTTAATGACTTTGTAGAATCATTGAAGCTAAAGTGTGCCGACTTCGTACGTATTGCAAAAATTACGAAGAAGCACTTCAGCCCCGATGAGAACCTGGCACTTTTCAAGTCGTATCAGAAAGAGAATTCCAAAGCGCAGAATGCCTATTTGTACCTTCTCTTTGAATATGAACTGCTCGATGAGATAGAAAAATACCTCGATGAGCAGGAAGAGCATGAGTTCATGAAGTTCAGAGCACTGCTTGAACTTAAAAAGCAGAACAAAGGGTTCAAACTTGAAGACCTGATCGATGCGGAGTCGATCTGCAAAAATGCCTAAGTGCCTATGGCAAAGATCGATTTTTCCACACCTCTCTACGCTTTGGCCCCGCTTGCGGGCTTTACCGATCTTCCCTTCCGTTCCGTTGTCAAAAAATTCGGTGTCGATCTGACGGTATCGGAGATGATCAGCTCCAACGCACTGGTGCACAAGAGCAAAAAGACCCATAGAATGCTTGAGAAGGCGGCATCTGAAGAGCCTTACAGTGTACAGATCGCGGGAAGTGACCTTGAGGTCATTCGCAAGGCGGTTGAGATTATCAACGACAAAGAGGGTGTCAGTGCCATTGACCTGAACTGCGGCTGTCCCGCGCCCAAGGTCGTGAACAACCTTCAGGGCAGTTCTCTGCTGACCGATCTGGTGCAGATGGGCAGGGTAATCGAGACGATCAAACGCTATTCGAACAAACCCTACACCAGTGTCAAAATGCGTTTGGGGTTTAACGAAAAGAACCATGTCGAGATCGCCAAGGTCGCCCAGAGTGCCGGTGCGGATTTCATTGCAGTTCACGGGCGTACCAGAGCGGGAAGGTACAAGGCGGCGGTCGACTACGATGCCATTAGGCAAATCAAGGAAGTAGTCAATATTCCCGTCATTGCCAACGGTGACATCGACTCTCCCCAAAAGGCACGATGGGTACTTGACTATACCGGGGCAGACGGTATCATGATAGGCCGTGCGGCCGTGGGCAAACCGTGGATTTTCCAGCAGATCAAAGAAGGGATGGAAGAGGTCAGCCCGGAGCTGATAAGGGAAGTGGTACTCGAGCATTTCGACCAGATGGTCGCCTACTACGACAGGTACGGCGCGATCATGTTCCGAAAGAACCTGCACTCCTACTCCAAAGCGGGCTATCAGGGGGCTTCTGCTTTTAGAGATACCATAAACCGTCTTGAAGATCCCAAAGAGATGCGTGAAGTCATCGACAGCTTCTTTTCGCAGCCTTTTTTGCATGCACATTGATATGCATTTATGTTTCTCTCACAGTTCATGTATCTTTAGTCTTTTGTCGAGGTCATGCCGGCGCTGAGCCAGTCCTGCATGCCTCCTCTGTACCACTTTATCTTTTCGGGCGGATAGGCTATTTCAATGAGAGCGAATATCATGCTCGGTGACTGGCTGCACCATGGGCCGTTGCAAAAGAGTACCAGTGTTTTGGCATGGTCGAAATTGTACTCGCCATCCTTGTTTTTAGTCACGCCCAGGTGTTTGAGGGCATATTCGAAGTGAAATTCGTAGTCGTCACGGTACTTGAAGTAGCGAAAGGGCATATTGATGGCACCCGGTATGGTGCGGTAGTCATACCACTCCTCGTTCCTGCTGTCAATAAGCAGTAGATTGGGGTTGTGCTGCATCTCTTTGAGCGTTGCAATCACCTCCAGCTCTCCGTAGGTTTCAATGTCGTGATCGAGTGTCATCGGCAGTAGCCGACCCTTGGTATGGACAAAAGTGGATTTGCAGGATTCTGGTACCTTTTTGCTTGCATAATGCTCCGTCCATAGCATCTGGTTGTTGATGGGAATATGCTTGTACTCTTCGGGGATGATCCGCTTGACACTGTATGTTTTGTTGCCTATTTTGACGGTCACACCGTCACGTTCAATATCTGAGGCACAAAGAGAAGTAGCGGCAATGCACAGCAACAGTGTACATGTAGTACGTAGTATCATAATTTTTCCTCCGCATCATGTTTGGATGTTTCATATTACCGTGTGAAGCGTGTAGTGTGTGTGTAGCAGCTGCACAGGGCATGAAAGGTGTGCAGGGTGTCATTTACAAGAATAAATGTAAATGCTGAATTAAATGAGTGGAATGATCCCACTACAATAGGCACAAAGTTATTCGGTTAATGGTATATTTCTTCTGTCCTTGTTGGATGGCTAGTTTTATTGTACCTCTCTATTTATCTACTTTCTTTAAATATTTTATAAGCTAAATATATGCCAATAATACTGTATAAAACATTATCAAAATCCATACGCAGTACAGTAGAAGCGATAGCTTTGTAGTAGTTGGGGTGTTCTTTGATATTGATATCTGTAACGGTAACAAACTCAAAAGGTTCATTGGGGAACCTCGAAAAGAACTCGAGGATTTCTGGTTTTTCTTTTGCCAATTTTGTATCCTCTGTTTACATTTGTTCTTGTCGAGTGAAGTTTGTTCTTGTAAATGACACAGGGTATCTTCCTACACGTCGTGTGCGACTTTGTAGGTAGGATCATCCTCTTCATAGGTACAGAAGGGACCGGCAATATGCAGCATCTTCTTACAGTCCTCGGAGAGATGGCGCAGGGTCAGTTTTTTGCCTGCTTTTCGGTATTTTTCAGTCAGTGCATCGATCGCTTCGGCACCGGAGGAGTCCATGACTCTGGCATTTTTGAAGTCGATGACCACCTCATTTGGATCTTCATTGACATTGAACTGTTCGTTGAACGAGGTAACCGATCCGAAAAAGAGCGGACCGTCCAGTTCGTATATTTTCCTATTTCCTTCCATTTTGGTGCGACTGAAGATTTTGGCATGCTTCCACGCAAAGACCAGTGCTGAGATGATAATACCGGCAATAACGGCTACCGCAAGGTCGGCAAAAATGGTGATGATAGTGACGGTAATGAGTACGAATGCGTCCGATTTTGGCATATGTTTCAGGCGCTTTACCGATGAGAACTCAAAGGTACCGATGCTCACCATAAACATAATTCCTACCAGTACTGCAATGGGGATGGCGGAGATGACATTGGAGAAGCTCACAACGAGCGTAATAAGTAAAATGGCCGCGGTAAAGGAGGAGAGCCTGCCCAGACCGCCGGAGGTGAAGTTGATAACAGACTGACCGATCATGGCACACCCAGCCATACCGCCAAAGAGTCCGGAAGCGGTATTGCCGATACCCAGTGCGACACACTCTTTGTTGCCAGAGCCGCGCTTGCCACCCATCTCATCGAGTACCGAAAGGGTCAGCAGCGATTCGATGAGACCTACGAGTGCGACAATGACTGCAGTGGAGAGAATGACCGTCAAAGATTCCCAGCTTGTAAGCAGATGCCAGTCGGGCAGGACAAAGTGGGGCAGGGAGACATGGGAGAGGTCAGCCATATCGCCGACGGTTTTGGTGTCGATGTGTCCGAAGTAGACGATGAGTGTAATGACAACAATCGCCACAAGACCTGCAGGTACAGCCTTGGAGAGCTTTGGCAGGTATTGCATGGTCAGCATTGTCGCGGCAATGATGATGTACATGACGTAGTTTTCACGAAAAGAAGCTTTGATGATCTCTATCCACGAATGGTACTGCTCCATATGTGCAGGGGCAAGAAAGGGCAGCTGAGCCAATGCGATGACAATGGCAAGCCCGTTGACAAAACCAAAGAGGGCGGGTTGAGGTACGAGACGAATGAATTTCCCCATTTTGAATAGACCGATGGCGATCTGGATGAGTCCTGCTATGATGGAGACAATGAGAATGTAGTGCAGCACCATTATGGAAAGTCCCTCGGCATCGAGGCTGGGGTAGTGCTGTCTGACCCACAGTCCGAGTGAAACGAACACCACGGCTACCGAGCCGGTCGCACCGGAGATCATACCCGGTTTACCGCCAAGCAGAGAGGTGACAAGCCCAATGATAAATGCCGCATAGAGACCCACTACCGGAGAGACGCCGGCAATGAAAGAGAAAGCGATGGCTTCGGGAACCAGTGCCACGGCAACCAGCGCACCTGAGAGGATGTCGTTCTTAATATTCTGTTTGGAGTAGCGTCGTATCTCTACCACATAAAATCCTTGCTAAAAAAGTGTGGCATTTTAGCATAAAAAGAAAAGATTGCAGGTTAGAAAGAGTGAAGTGATAGCGTTTCTTTAGAGTGTAATACCCAACCCCGGTACATCCGCCAGCACGATGCGACTCTCATCAAAGGTAATCTCCGTCTTTGCAGGATGCGAGGCAAGCAGTGAGACGGCATCGAGGTCTATTATGGTTACAGTGTCTGCTCTGGCAGACGCCACATGTACCCCCGCCGCTACGCTAATGGGTCCTTCGAGCATACAGCCTATCATGCATTTGGTATTGTAGCCGGCACAGAGATCGGCCAGTGCCAGTGCCTGTGAGATACCGCCGGTTTTTGCCAGCTTGATGTTGATGTAATCGACGGCATTGGCCTCAAGCAGTCGTTGGGCATCTTTAAGTGAAAAGACAGACTCGTCTGCAAGTACGGGGGTCTGCACATGTGCTTTGATGTAGGCAAGCCCTTCTATATCATCGGCTGCGACCGGCTGCTCAATGAACTCGGCAATGATGCCTTGCTGTTCAATACGTTCGAGAAGTTTGACACACTCTGCGGCGGACCACCCCTGGTTGGCATCGAGACGGAGTGTGACCGACGGGGGAACTGCCTGTGCGATGGCTTCGATGCGCCGGGCATCTTTTTCCCACGATTGGCCGATTTTGATTTTGAGTGTATTGTACCCTGACGAGACGGCATGGAGGCTGTCTGCAACCATTTTCTCCGTCTCGTTCATACTGATGGTAATATCGGTAGTAAAAGCTGTTTTGCTGCCACCGAGCATTTGGTAGAGAGGCTGCTGTCTCTGTTTTGAGTGGAGGTCGTAAAGGGCGATCTCAAGAGCCGATTTTGCCGTGCTATTCTTAACTATGGTCGTATGTACGATATGCAGCAGTGTTTCAAAATCATCTATATCCCTGCCAATGAGATGCGGGGCAATAAAGTCGATGGCTGCATGCATGGAACCCAGTGTTTCACCTGTAATCTGCGGTGTGGGAGCCCCCTCGCCGTAGCCGAGTGTGCCATCGTCACATTCAATGATCACTACAAGGTCCTCAAGGGCATCGACCCTGCGCAGAGAGGTTACAAACGGCCTTTTGAGCGGTGCGGTGAAGCGCTGTGTATGAATGGAGACGATTTTCATATGTTCGCTTCAGCCTCCCATGCTTCGATTTGACGTAGTTTTTGTGCCAATGCTTTGATCTGGGTTGCCAGTTGCTCCCGCTCCTCTTTTATCAATCCTTCCTCTACATCGTTATCGGCATACTCCAATGCATGCAGGAGGGCTTTGCGTTTTGTAAGAAGTTTCTCTTTTTGTGCTGCATATTCCGCTTTTTTGTCGATTTCCTGGCGTTGTTGCTCTGTCAGTGTCATTTGACATTTCCTTGCTACTTCTGTAAGATAGTGTGAATGGATTGTATCACAATTTTTACACAGTTATGCATTATAGTTGGGTACTGAAGAATGGAGGCAAAGCTATGAAACGTACTTTAAAACATTTTGCCGCAGCGGGGGCACTGGTCTCCGCACTGCTTTTGAGCGGCTGTACGCCCGAACAGCAGGCATTTGCAACAGGTGCAGCGGTAGGCGGTGTTGCCGGTGCGGCACTGGCATCGTATGATCATCCTTATTATTACAACCGTCCATACTATTATTATGGCGGCAGGTACTATTATGGCGGTTATTATCGCAATGGATACTACATCTATCATGGGCACCGTTACTATGGAGGACACTATTACCATAACGGATACCGTTACTATAACGGGCGCCGCTACCGTGCATATCCCGGACGTTACGGCTACTACCGGAATGCGAATGAATACAGACGCTATACGAACAGAACGACTGTACGCAATACCACACGAACGACATATCGCAACGGATCAACGTACAACACGGCACGAAGCACCTACCGTAGCAGCCATGTTTCACGAAATGTGAGCAGACCTGTAGTCAGGAGACGGTATTAGATTGCACAGGGGGGCTATCCTCCTATTATCTCCAGTATCTTTCCTACTCCCAAACCGCCGAATGTCCCTACAATGTATCCCAGCATGGCCATGAGTACCCCTATGGGGATGAGTGCACGAGAGTAGGCAGAGGCAAGAATGGGAGCCGATGCTACTCCGCCGATGTTTGCCAGCGAGGCTACGCCCAAAGAGAAAAGATCAAGCCTGAACAGTTTGGCAAAAAGAACCATAATGAGCAGGTGAACAGTCAAAATGACAAACCCCGCAAGAATGTACAGAGGAGCCTCAGTCAGCTCCGAAAAGTTCGCTCGTGATGCGATGAGCGCAACGATGAAGTAGAGCATGGCCGTACCAAGCTGCGCCGAACCGCCCATTTTGCCAAGGGGGGTCATGGCACCTAAGATACCTGCAAGGGTAGCAAGAATGACCGTCCATGTCGTATGGCTGAGAAAGTCGGTTGTAGGCAGCAAACCGCCGAGGTAGTTGGAAAATGCCGAGACAGCAAATGAAGCGGCAAGGAGGATGAAAAGGCTTTTGAAGTCGATATTGCCTCTGTTGGCATCGTTGAGAGCAAGTTTTGCACCCACTTCATCGATGAGGGACGTATCTGCACCGCTCCAGTGGTTAAAACGTCTGGCAAATGGTACGAGTGCCAGCAATACCATGACCCAGACGGCATAGTCGATGGAGTCGATGAATAGTGCATAGCCCATGGCACTGTCAGGTACGTGCAATGCTCCCTGAATGGCGACCATATTGCCCGTACCGCCCATCCACGACCCTGCCAGTGCCGCAAAGGGTTTCCATGCATCCGGGCTTAAATGGCCGTGAAAGAGAAAGAACATGCCTGCAAAGCCAATGGCGATGCTTAGTGATGCAAGCAGAAAGGTCATCAGCATTTTGGGGCCGAGTTTGATGATCTGGCGCATATCGGCACTCAGAAGCATTAAAAAGATCATTGCTGGAAGCAGCGTATTTTTAAGAGCTTTGTAGGTGGCGGTAATGTCGGGTGTTTTATGCCAGAGTCCCAGTGTGGAGAGGAGCATGACGACAAAGTAGAGAATGACAATGGAGGGAAGGTAGTCAAAGAGTCTGTAGGCGCCTCTTTTTTCGGTATAGACAATCACCGAAGCGATCAGTGCAAGAGTGGCGACATAGGCTAAACCGGATGTGATCATACTGTCATGTCCTTATTGCTATAAAATATAGGGTATGAAACTGCGAGTCTCTTTTTTGTAGGTTTCGTAACAGGGATCATGCTGTATCCAGAGCTTCTCTTCACGGTATGCTTTGAGGTAGAGTACCGTGATGAGTGCAACCCACATGAGAAATGTAATGATATCAGGACGAAAAAAGAACACCCCCAGCATCATGAGCAATACGGAGGTATACATAGGGTGTCTTATGTAGCGGTAGATCCCTTCGGTGACAAGCGTGCATCCCTCTTTGAGTTCGGGAACAATGTTGAAGTTGCCCGGTCTGTTATGTGTAATCGCCCAGAGACCCAAAAGTATGCCAGAGAGCAATATGACAACTCCCGGTAAATTGAAATGAAGGTCAAAAAGAGCATAGAGTGTCATTGCGCCAATGATACCAAACTGCAGTGCAACCAAAAGACGCGGATAGACTTGGCTCATAATAATCCCAACCCTCTGGCACGAATGGCTTCATATTTGTGGAACTGGTAAGTGTTGAAGTCTTTCGTTACAGGTTCAATGAGCCGTATAGTTTTTCCGGTATGCCCGAGTATGCACCGGCTCTGGTTATAGATGATCAGCCGCATGGAGCGTTCGAACATCTCCAGTACATTGTGTGTTTTGAAGAAGTTGTCGGGCAGGGCTTTTTCGAAGGAGTGCTCACCGAGTACATCGACAGCGAGTAGATGCCGGTGGCTTGCTTCGGAAATGCCGAGGTTTTCACACAAAAATCCGTCTCCGTACACTTCACCTTCTATGGTATGCTCTTCAAACACACCGGGTATTGCCATTGTAGCAAGCACGGCATCTTTGATGCAGACATCATCTTCCCGGCTGAAGACCCGTTTGTGGCCGGTTTTAAGATTGGTGGTGATGAGTTTGAGGGGTATAGCGGTCTCACACATTTTGTGTGTACCGAAAATTTCCTCGAATATCGCGGCGATTTTGTCATTGTCAACAATGGCATTGCCGCTAAGGGAAAACTTGATCCAGTTGGAGACTTTGACAAAAGAGCTTATCTTCTCATAAATCTCGGCTTCAGACATTCCGATGCTCAAACACGCACCAATAATCCCACCCATACTGGTACCGACGATCTCCGAAGGTCTAAGAGCCTGTGCTTCCATGTCATGCAGCACACCAAGATGGGCTATGCCCAGTGCGCCGCCGCCTGAAAGTACCAGTGTAAAGGGATGATGCTTGAGTATGTCGGTATTCATGGGAGTATTATAGCGTAAGAGGGTAAAAGGCAGAGTCAACTATTTTCTGTGTTCGCGTTTGTAAAGCCATCCGCCTATGGTGAATGCACCAAAGCCCAAAAAAAGAATGGGAAGATACCAAAAAACAACGGACTGGTCATCTTTGCCAAGTACTGTCCAGACTTCATAGACATAGCCAGCAGCAAGGAGAATGCCAACAAGAAGAAAACAGATGGCGGCACACAAAATAATATAGTGTTTCATAGCAATCCCATGAATATATAGGTGGTCTATTATAAAATATTTTTTAAAAATTGGATTTAATGAAAAGAAATGTGGTAGAATTTGGTTGCGGGAGGAGGATTTGAACCTCCGACCTTCGGGTTATGAGCCCGACGAGCTACCAAACTGCTCTATCCCGCGACAGTTAAGAAGTGTTTTGAACCGAAGTCCAAAATGGATGGGGTAGAGGGATTCGAACCCCCGAATGACTGGACCAAAACCAGTTGCCTTACCGCTTGGCTATACCCCAATCGGATAAGCTTCATTGCTTATGTGGACGGCATTATAGCACCAAAAGCATTAGTTGTCAAGAGGTTCTTTAAAAAAATCTAAAATTTGTTTAGAGATACCTTTTATATTGTTTTAAGACCCCTCCAAATTGCCACCTCCTGGTAAAACCTTTCATACTCAATATTTTTACCAGTTTTGCTACAAAGTCTTACGCCAGCCAATCAAATATCTTCAACACAAGATACTCTGCAAGTAGAATACCCACTACCACTACAATGAATGCAAACATTCCGTGGTGTGGACCGGCAAATACGATGGCATCGCCAAAAAGGAATTGAAGCACCCAGAGCATGACCAGTTTTGAGCCAAAAAGTATGACCCATGTAGAGAGAATGTGAATGAGCTTTTTGTCGAGACTTTCACGTGATTTCAGGTAGGCTGAGAGTTAGTGTTCAAGTGAAATGGTAAATTTGAGCAGTACCTGCAGGGTAAAAGCAATGAGCAGGGAGATGCTAAATGAGTTGATGGTGACCCTGTCCCAGTATTGGCAAAGAAGTTCAAAACTGTCAGGTCGACCAGGGTCCATGTCAGGTATTTGAAGAATATCTGCTGTTTTCTGCTTAAAGACTGCTCAAAGCGGTTGGTGGTGGTTTGGCTCATGGTTATCCTTGGTTTTAAAATAGAGGGTATTGTAGAGTCAGCCCCATAAAAATTCACTGAATGTACTATGCTGCAATTCAGGTTGTGTTTTGTGATTTGGTTTGTGCAGACCGATAAATGAGTATCATACAAACGAAGGTTTTGACACCGATAATAAAGTATGGTAATTCTTTGTTAATAAAATAAGAATATAATATTCCATATATATAATTACCTTTTTTCTTTGCAGAAGAGCAGTCCTACGAAAGAAAGAATATGAGAATAGACAGAACACTGGCAGCAGTTGTAATCATAACCTCTGTGGGATGGAGTGATGCTGCACTCGACTATGTGAACCATTTTCGCCAGCAGGCCGGACTGCCTGCCTTTACGTCACAGTCAAACCTCTATCAGGCTGCACAGGCGCACAGTCACTATATGAAACTCAACAATGTTGCAGGACATACTGAAGAGAGCAGCAAAGACGGGTATACGGGTGATCATCCTTGGGACAGGGTGATTGCTACAGGGTATTACAGTACAGCTATGAGTGAAAATGTCGCAGCCGGCAAGTCTACGGTAGAGCATGCAATTGACTCTCTTTTCTCTGCCATCTATCACCGTTTTGGTTTTTTGAACCCTGCAAACGATGAAATAGGCATTGGAGCAGAGGGGATTTTCTATACATTCGATATGGGAAACACAAAGAAGAATGACCTTTGTCAAAACGGTACATACAGCAGCGGAAGCTATGTGTACAATGTCTGTAAAGACGCAGACAAGAAAATAGCACTTGATGACTGGAACGCTGCAGAGGATGACCTTAAGGCACAATCGGGAGAGCTTGTTTTGTGGCCGCCTCCTGCGGGAAGTGATGTGCTGCCCGCATTTTACAGTGAATCTCCCGATCCGCTTCCTGACGATGCTGTAAGCGGCTACCCCGTAAGTGTGCAGTTCAATGACCACTATTACAGTACGGCTCCGACAATATCGTCATTCACTGTGGCAGAAGCCAAAAGCGGCAGCGAACTGCCGATTATTACACAGATGGACAAAGACAATGATCCGAACGATGAGTTCAGCGCATACCAGTATGCATTGTTTCCGCAGAATCGTTTGGAGTGGGGAACGACATATACGGTTTCATTGAGTTATGATGACGGAAGCGGACAGCAGGACTTAAGTTGGTGTTTTGCTACCCGTTCGCTTGCATCGCAGGCAGAGCGTTTTTACCGCATTGAGAACAACAGTGATCTGAGTGTGAGTGTCATTTCCCGCAAAACCTATGCTGTCTATGTCGTGCCTGCCGACAGCAATGATGTGTTGGGCGGGTGTAGTAGTGTGGGCTATACCTCAGGCAATGAGCCTGACATCTCCTACGTTGATGGGAACACTTTTCTCATTACTCTTCAGGGAGAGAATAATGATTATGCCGAGCTGACATTCAACAATGGTCAAAAGATAAAGTTTGTCATTGACAATAATGATACGGCAGAGCCACCGGCGGCGAAAACATGTCCCGATACTGGCAACACAGACAGCGACGGTGACGGTCTGATAGATCTTATAGATGTAGATGATGACAACGATGGCGTTGTCGATACGAAAGATGCCTTTCCGCTTGATCCTTCCGAAAGTGTCGATACCGATCATGACGGCATAGGAAACAATGCAGATACAGATGATGACAATGACGGCATTTTGGATACAGTAGAGATGCAGTATGGACTGAACCCGTTTAATTCGTCCGATGCCCACGCCGATGCGGACGGGGACGGGTTTGACAATGCCATGGAGATTAGTGTAGGCACCGACATACATGACGCAGCTTCCCATCCGAAATGGACACTGGTCGTGACAGGAGATGACCTGATGATTCCCGTACCGGTAAAGTAGCCGCTGCAAAGAGTGTGCAGGGAAGTTGCCGGACTACCAGCTTCCGCCACCGCCCCCGCCGCCGCCACCGCCACTGAAGCCCCCGCCGCCGCCAAAGCCTGTTCCCGCACTGCCTTGTGAAGAGGGAGGTGTGGCACTCTGCTGCATGGTCCTATCGAACCTGTCAAGATTGTTGATGTTCCCACTGTACCACACTGGTGTGTCGACCTGCAGCAGGTTGTAGAATTTCAGCCAGTGGTCTGTATGGCCAAAGAGCATGGCATAGGGGAGCATTTTGTCAAGATAGAGCGGATCGAGGGCAAGTCTTCGCCTGATCTCGTCTTCCTTGACACGCTTGACGAATCTTTCGAGACCAAGAAGATGTTTTTGTGCATAAGCACCTTTTTGGGTCATTTCGCCCACTTTCTGGTAAAAATAGAAGACTACTGCCAGCAGAAGAAAAGTGACACCCAGCGGTCCAAAAAGTAGTGACAGTGGGCCGTTTGGATCCTCTTTGAAAAAAATGTAGAGAGGGAAAGAGCCTGCAACAGCAAAAACCGCTCCCTGCAGTTTACCTACCCACGATTTTTGTGTCAGTATTATCTGTAGACCTACTCCTCCAAAGGCGATAGGGAAGATGAGCAACATCACGTCTTCGCCCCGCTCCTGATAGATCTGATAGAAGGTCAGCAGAATGACAGGCGAGAGAAGCAGCAGGTATTTTAGCAGATAACGCAGCCTTGTTTTTTTTGGGTTTTCACGCATATAGCCTTCCTGAACCGCCCAGTTGTACAGGTTGTCGTTGATGTAGGCAAACCCTTCACGCAGTCTGTTGGCGATGCTCTCGGAGCCTTTTTCGAGTTTAAAAACACGACTGTTTGGGAAAAGTACCGCATCGAGCAGGTAGCGCTGGTTGTTATTGAGTGATTCAGCGCTTTTGTCTGTACGCATGAGGATGGGGTCACTTTTTTGTGTGGGCTGCTCAATGGTAATGTAGCCCAGTTGTGCAAGTTCTATCACTGCTGCGGCGAAGTCCTTGGTATCTGCCTTTTTGTCAAGAAGCAGCCCCGATTGCAAAACACTCAATCCTTTGGGCGGCAGGTACTTGACCGCAACGGCACGTTTGTCTTCGAAACCGAGGTAGCTGCCAAGGTCTTTGAAAAAGTAAAAGAGATATCCAAGGAGTGCAAGGAATGGCCACTGCGTTTTAAGACGGTCAAGCAGTGAAGGGGTCATGTTGGCTTCACCCGACTGCTCAAGCAGCTTGCGTTCGAACGCAAGTTCAACAGTCAGCCCTTCATGGGGTGCGAGCATACCGCTTTTTACCTCCAGGTGATGAGTAGAGCGCCATGCTGTAGTCGCCTTTGTATCGGTAGCGCCGTAGTATCCGCTAAACGTGGAGAGTGAAACATTGTTTTGTGATAGTACCTCGGGAAGGTATATGTGGGCAGTGACCCCGGCAATGGGGATACTCCAGCCGGTACCGACAAGGTTCCAGCGCAGGGCATCATGCTCTGGGTTTTGTGCAGCAGGCAGTATGCCGTTGGTGACACGATAGGCTATGGTGTAAGTGTGTCTGCCTGTGACATACTCTGCGGCATTCCCCAGATAGAGCCGTATGACCTTGCCGGCTGCTTTGGAACGGTAGGTCTCTTCTCTCAGTGTTACGGGGGTACCGTCCATGGAAGCGGTGAAGCCGGTAATGTCGAGATCTTTTACGATACCGTTGTATTTTACCTGATAGGGAATATCCCGAAAAATGCCGTGACGGTTAAAGGTTCCAAAATCATAGTCGATTGTTTCTGTCACCTTAAACTGACCGCTGTGTTCGAGGGTAATGTTCACGTCATAGTGGTGTATCTGCTCACCCGCATAGAGAAAGCCAAAGAGGGCTGTAATGAGCCAGAGATGCAGCACTCTCACAACTGCCTCTTTAAAATGAGATTTTGGGCATCTCTTTGACCGCTTCGGACTCTTTCTCATCGAGTTCAAAGTAGTCACGTTTGGTGAAGTTGAATTTTTGGGCAACAAAGAGATCGGGGAATGACTCTATTTTAGCATTATAGTCACGCACAATGGCATTGTAGTATCGGCGAGCATTCTGGATGGCCTCTTCAAGGTTGCTCAGTTCCTCCTGAAGCTTGAGGAAGTTTGTGTTGGCTTTGAGGTCGGGGTAGGCTTCGGCAAGCGCAAAGAGCTTGCCCAGTGCACCTGAGAGCATGTTGGCAGCTTCTGCCTTCTCTTCGACACTGTGGGCACTCAGTCCCTTTTGGCGTGCGGCAATGACTTTTTCGAGCGTTTCACCTTCATACTCTTTGTAGCCTTTAACCGTTTCTACCAGTGCAGGAATGAGGTCGTAACGACGTTTAAGCTGTACATCAATGTCGGACCATGCCGCATCGATGCCGGCACGCAGAGAAACAAGCTTGTTGTAAATGGCGACGAGATAGAGGGCAACGCCAAGCAGTATGAGTAGTACAATATTTCCGAAACTCATGTTACATCCTTTTTTATGGGCTTTTTTATTATAGCACGTTATACTTACCGAAAAAGAAAATCTATGGAAAGGTTCATTGATGGCCTATGATCTTAAAAACAAACTTGTCATTGCAATCTCGTCACGGGCGCTGTTTGATCTTGAGGCGGAGAATGCACTCTTTGAAAAGCAGGGACTCGAGAAGTACTACCGTTATCAGATTGCCAACGAGAACAGAGTGCTCAAGCGGGGTGCGGCATTTGGGTTTGTGAGGAATATTTTACGGATTAACCGCCATTTTGACGACAAACTCATCGAGGTGATCGTACTCTCACGTAACAATGCCGCAACGGGGCTTCGCATACGCAACTCCATAGAGAAGTACGGACTCGACATTGAGCGTGCCGGATGGACGGCGGGCACACCCATCTCCAACTATCTTAACGCTTTTGATGTCGACCTGTTCCTCTCGGCACACGAAGAAGATGTACAGCAGGCCATCAATGCCGGGATTGCCGCGGCACGGATTATTCCCAAGAAGTATAAGAAGCGTAAAAAACGCAAGGATGTACGCATAGCCTTTGACGGCGATGCCGTACTTTTTTCGGACGAGTCGGAGAATATCTATCAGAAAAAAGGACTGGACGCCTTTTTGAAGCATGAGCGCAAAAATGCCAAAAAGCCGCTGCCAAAAGGGCCGTTTGCCAAACTGCTTAAAGTGATTTCACATATTCAGCGGGAGTTTCCAATGGAGCAGTCACCCATTAAAACCGCACTTATTACCGCTCGCGACTTTTCTACCTTTGAACGGGTTATCCGTACCTTCGATGCCTGGGATGTACGGGTCGATGAGGCATTCTTCCTCGGCGGTGTGGAGAAGCGCAGGGTGGTACGCTCTTTTGATGCTGACATCTTCTTCGATGATCAGGATGTGCATCTTGACAAGACTGTAAAATGTACGCCTTCTGCAAAAGTTCCTTATGTTAAAAAATAATTTTAAATTATTAATTAAAAGAAAAATACGTTATTATATTGACAGAAACTTTCAAAACATAATCTTAAGGAAACCGATGCTGAGTATCACCCTCGATAAAGAAAAAGCGATCGTTACACTTGAACCTGAAGGGGCGTTAAGTGAGGCCGATTTTGACACGGCAGTCAGAGTCATTGATCCTTTCATAGAAACACATGGAAGGCTTACCGGGCTTATTATCGCAACCGAAGCCTTTCCGGGATGGAAGGACTTCGCAGCATTGAGTGAACATCTACGCTTCATCCGTAACCATCACAAGAAAGTCAAGCGTCTGGCATTTGTAACCGATTCTTCCATCGGGGATATTGCCGAGAAAATCGGGTCACATTTTGTTGATGCGGAGATAAAACACTTTCCATACGACCAGCGCAGTGAAGCACGCGCATGGATTCTCGAAGCGGAAAAAAGTAAAAAACGCAGCTGAGTTACGCTACGTTGTCTGGCGTAAGACCAATCTCTTCAAGCCAGTGTCTAAGCAGTACAACTTCCTCTTTGGGGAGATGGTTACCGTGTGGCAGTGGCAGAACGAATTCCTTATCTTCATAGAAGAGCTTCGCTTTGTGCTTTTTGGTCAGATCTACCTCTACCCCGTAATGTTCGAGTGCCGATATCAGTTTTTTGACATCGATATTCGCTGATGTCGGGTGTTCGAATACTCTTTCAATTTTTGCTTTGTGTGCATGACTCATCTTTGCATCCTTTGTGTTTGGTCTGCAGTATTATAGCAGGAAAATACGATATACGAATGTGACTTTAGTCGCATTCACATCCGCGTTTTGCATAAAAGGCTTTTCTAAACGCTTCAAAACGGTTTTCGAGGATGGCCTCTCTCA
>JAUUDF010000012.1 GCA_030826885.1 Sulfurovum sp.
ATAGGGTAGATACGGTTGAAACAACGCTGCGGGGTATCAAGGTCGAGAAACATACCTACTCGTGCTATTGCATCTGTGGGCATATTTTCCATCCTCTGTCATTATATTAGTACCATTATAGCGTAGGTGTATGGAAGAACGGTTTGCATATGTTTAAATAGCCTCCAATAGACAATTAGGCATTTTTGATCTTTGCTGTCTTATAACATGCCCTTATCCAAATACCAGGATTGATCTATGATGAGATATGTCAAAAAAAGGAAATCTCATGTCCACACACACAGATCATATCAAAACCCTTATATGCAACAAATCGTACGAGGAAGCCATTACGGACCTGTTGGAACTGTTGCCCGATACAAAGGAACCGGCTCTGGTTTATGAAATGCTTGGACGGTGTTTTCTTGGAAAACACGATTTTTCCAATGCCATACGATCTTTCAGGTATGCACTTTAGCATGATCCCGGTTCAGCAGATACACGTATGATGCTGGATATTGCCTATGAGCAATTTGATAGAAGAATCAGTGCATAGCAGCAATGTGTGGACAGATAGAGTCTTTCAAGCATTTTTGCGTTACAATCCGCCCAAAAAAGGAGTGCATTCATGGAGACCCTTTTTGTCTATGGCACACTCATGCCAGGATGTCCAAACGGCCATGTACTCGAGGAGATAGGCGGCAAGTTCATACCCGCAACCGTCAAAGGAAACCTCATAGGTGCAGGATGGTCCGCCTCCATGGGGTACCCCGGCATCAAACTCGACCCAAACGGCGATACGGTACACGGCTACCTCTTTTACTCACATAACCTTTGTAACCATTGGGAATTTCTGGATGCCTTTGAAGGAGAGGAGTTTGTACGTACACCCGTAACAGCAGAGCGTCACGATGAACTCGATGTCCCTACCTATATATATGTACTTAAAGAAGAAAAAGAACATCTGGAAGAGTAAACTATGTCGATTTGACATATTTTATGCCATTGTACACCTGTAACGTTATACTGCTTCTTATGTATCAAAAGAAAAAAGAAAAACTGTATATCCATGATCTTGTTGACGACCCGGCACTTGCATACCCTTCATGGTACCTACTCTCTTCGTCCATGAAAAACAATGAAATCCTCCATGGTGCACTCATTGCACTGCACAGCTTCGACTTTACATGGTACGAACACCCCAAAAGCTTTGACGACATCTTTACAATGTTCGATTCCGGACTCTTTCCGATTTTTAAAGAAAAGTATGTGGTAGGTTTTTTTGGAGGAAAAATGATGTATCTTGAACCCAACGGATGGAAGTCCATGCCCGCTACAGCCGACCTTTTCAGCCTTAAAGAGTGGCTTGTGTGTTAAATAAGGCACACAAAAAACTATTATAATTTTCTAATTAAGACAAATTTTATCTTATTTAGATATACTTACAACATATCTTAGGTATCGACAAAGACTTTTTTCATTCTTCCTCCTTTTTAAAAGTTTTTGTTGTATTGACTACCCTCGTACATATCTATTTCATAGCGTCGGTACCTAAGATTGTTTTTCGACTTACCCGATTTTCAACATAATTGCTTTTTTAACCTATTTCAGACAAAAACTATCTTTTTTTCAAAAAACCCGCTATAATACGGCACTTTTCTGCAAGAGTGTACTAAACTCCTTTATTTGAGACACCATGTCTCCTCTATTCTCCACGAACAAAAAAACGTGTGACACCAGTTTGGTATCGGTTGCACAAAACAGGGTTTTACGCCTCTTGATACCGTTAGAACTTCTCTATCGACACAAGATGATTACAACACCGACCATTTTAACACAAAGACAAACAATGACATTTTCAGATTTCAATCTCAAAGAGACGATCCTTTCTGCCGTAACCGAAGCAGGATTCACAGAACCAAGCCCCGTTCAGAAAGAGGCTATTCCGCTTATTCTCGAGGGTAACGACATGATAGCCCAGGCACAGACAGGAACGGGCAAAACCGCAGCCTTTGGTCTGCCGATGATGAGCATGATGCAAGCAGACGGCAGCGTGGAAGGACTGGTCATCGTACCTACCCGTGAGCTGGCAATGCAGGTAAGCGACGAGCTTTACCGTTTCGGAAAGTACGCCGGACTCAAAACCGCTACCGTCTATGGCGGTACAGCCTACGGCAAACAGATAGAACGTATCAAACAGGCTTCCATTGTCGTTGCCACGCCGGGTCGTCTGCAGGATCTGCTGCAAAGCGGAAAGATCAGACTCAGCCCCAAATTCGTCGTACTTGACGAGGCCGACGAGATGCTCGATATGGGATTTCTCGACGAAATCAAGAATATCTTCACTTTCCTTCCCAAAGAGCGTCAGACACTCATGTTCTCGGCAACCATGCCAAAAGCGATCAGAAGACTTGCCGAAAAGATTCTCAACGACCCCAAAACGGTCTCTATCACCAAGAGCGAAAGTACCAATGCCAAAATCACCCAGTACTACTATGTGGTACAGGAGCGTGAAAGGGATGATGCGCTTGTACGTCTCATTGACTACAAAAACCCGCAGAAATGTATTGTTTTCTGCCGTATGAAAAAAGAGGTGGACAGACTGGTTGCGCACCTGACCGCACAGGGTTTCAAAGTCAGTGGACTGCATGGCGATATGGAGCAAAAGCAGCGTGAAGTGACCATTAGGGCCTTCAAACAGGGTGGCATAGACATCTTTGTCGCTACCGATGTCGCGGCACGCGGACTCGATGTCAACGATGTCACCCATGTCTTCAACTACCATATTCCGTTCGATTCGGAGAGTTATGTACACCGTATTGGACGTACGGGGCGCGGAGGCAAAAGCGGTGAAGCCATTACACTCGTAAGCCCCAACGAACTGCGTACCATCAAGCGTATTGAAAAAGATGTAGGGGCAAAACTGGTCACACAGGTCATCCCGACACGCATCGAGGTACAGAACAGCCGTCAGGATGAGCTTATTGCCAAAATCGCCAATACCCAGATTACAGACAAAGCCATAGAGCTGGTCAAGACACTCCAGCATGACCTTGATATTGTGACCATCGCACACCTTCTTGCCTCGATGATCCAGAGTGAAAATGCGGTCAAGGGGAAAGATGTCATCGGGCTTGGTCTTGAAGAAATAGATCTGCTTATTGAACGTGCCATGCAGCAGCGAGGAAATGACCGAGGCAGAGGCAGAGGCAACTACCGTGGCAATAACCGTCGAAGACAGGGCGGAGGAAACCGAAACGGCCGAAACGGACGCAGCAGTAGAAACGGTGGGAGAGGAAGTCACAGAGAGTAAAAAAATACCATCTTTTTTAAATAATATTTATTTTCCTTTAATATTTTGTATTGTATAATTTACTCAACTTTTTAAAAGAGGAGTAAATAATGACATTACAAAAAATGGTTGGTCTCTCTATTATAGCGACCTCTCTGGCATTTGGAGCATCCGATCTGGTACAAAAGGCTGCAAATGCGGGTCTCAAACCGATTCCTGCTGACAAAGCGGCACTTGAAAAACTTACAGACCCGGACAAAACGGTTACACCCGAGCGTGTAGAACTGGGTAAAAAACTCTATTTTGAACCAAGACTCTCCAAAAGCGGTCTTATCTCCTGTAATACCTGTCATAATCTCGGGATGGGTGGTGTTGACGGTGTAGAAGCTGCGACTGGGCATCAGTGGACTGCCAACCCGCACCATCTCAACTCGCCTACAGTATACAATGCGGTCTTTGCAAGCAGACAGTTCTGGGACGGCAGAAGCCCTGACCTTGAAGACCAGGCAAAGGGCCCAATGCAGGCCATGCCTGAAATGGCGGCAGCGCCATCACTCGTCGAAGCACGTGTCAACTCTATGCCCGAATATGTCGAGGCATTTAAAAAAGCCTATGGGAACGATGTCAAAATCGATTTCAATACCATTACAAAGACCATCGGTATTTTTGAGAGAACACTGGTTACGCCATCACGTTTCGATGATTTCCTCAACGGGAAAAAAGACGCACTGAGCGATACAGAAAAGGAAGGTCTTAAAACATTCCTTGCCAAAGGATGTACTGCCTGCCATACCGGTGTGGCACTGGGTGGAAGCATGCAGAAGTTTCCGCTTGTCAAACCATACAAGTATGCCAATGTAGGTGATTTCAAGGGTGACAAAAACGGTATGGTCAAAGTACCGACACTCAGAAATATCACCGAGACAGCACCCTACTTCCACAATGGTGCCATCTGGTCACTCAAAGAGGCGGTACAGGAGATGGGAAGAACACAGCTTGGTGTGGATATTTCTGATGCAGATGCCCAAAAAATTGTCACATTCTTCGGCGCACTCAAGGGCAGAAAACCTGCCATTGACTATCCGCAGCTTCCTACCATTACGGACAAAACACCAAAACCGCAAATGAAATAACACCTGCTGCCTGTAATATGCGGGCAGCACAATACGCAGGTTTGGGCCTCCCGGTACGGTTAGATTTTTCATTTCTTCTTCCTCAAGAATCTTCCCTCCCCCTCGAAAGTCTTTCCCCCCGTGCCGGGAGACCCATGCCTGTTGCAATCCCTCCCCCCATATTTCAAACTTTTTTGTTATCATACATATAAAAAAGGCTTAACATGCGTATGGGTTTTACCGAAGAGGCTGAAGAGAGATATTTTTTCTCACAGCCGCATCAACCGTTCTTTCTCATGGCATTTGTCAACGCCATAGCGACTATGTTTGTCTTTATGCTCTCCTACAAAGGCGCAGTACACCTGGATATCTCTGCAAACAGTTTCCATGCCTACAGTATGCTCTACCTCGTTTTCACACCGGCATTTGCGGCTTTTCTTTTTACCACATTCCCCCGCTTCACCTCGACACCGCCTATTGCAAAACGGACATATATGCAGGTATTCAGTCTCTTTTACCTCGGCAGCATTCTTTTTATACTCGGCAGTATCGTCTCACCCCTGCTCTCATTTGCAGGTATGTTCCTGCTCCTTGCCGGACACGTCTACATCTTCATCATACTTCGCGGTATCTACACTTCCTCACAGCTACCGGACAATCAGGATGTCTTCTGGATACACATTGCCATGGGGATGGGTGTACTCTCACACATTATCTATGTACTCTCTTCGCTCTTTTATGCACCGGCCACAGGTCTTGCGGTAGAGATAGGCATCTACCTTTACCTCTTTATGCTTGCCTTCACTGTTGCCCAGCGCATGGTACCGTTCTTCTCACACTGCATGTTCACCAGAAACATGAGCCTGCTTAAAACCGTATTTGTTCTGCTTGTCGCACATGTCATCCTCGAAGGCATCCATACCGGTCTCTCCTTAATTACTGACCTGCTGCTTGCCTTTCTCATCGGTAAAGAGATACTCAGCTGGCAACTCCCCTTCCCCAACCCAAACCCCCTGCTGTGGATTTTGCACCTTGCCCTCTACTGGGTACCTGTCGCCTTTCTTTTCGGGGCCATGACCAACCTCACCACCCTCTTTACCGACACTGCGTTTTTGCAGTTTGACATCCATGTACTGATGCTCGGTTTTCTCTTTACCATACTCATTGGTTTTGGTACCCGTGTGACCATAGGACATTCAGGCAACGTAATGCAGGCAGGCATGTGGGAGAAAGTGCTTTTCAACTGGACACAGGTCGTAGTAGTCATGAGACTCTTTGTCTCTCTTGCGGCGGCGTTCGGGTGGAATTTCATGATTCTTTTCGACATCTCTGCTACCGCGTGGATGGTTATGTTCATCCTCTGGGCCATTCGTTTCTTTCCCGTACTTGTTAACGGCAAACAGCTCTCCTGAGCTACCCGTTGAGAGCCAACTTGCAGCCCCTCAAAACAGGAGCGCAGCGCTTATGCTATAATGCCGTCATGAAAACCATAGTGCTGACACTCCTTACCGCTTTTTCTCTGTTTGCAGCAACACCGGAACAGGTTGAACGCTACATCAGTCTCTCCAATACCGACGAACAGCTTGTCGAACTTGAAAGAGAGTTCGCAACACTGCAGGAAAACCTGCATGGTTATGCGAATGACAATGAAGTTGAATCTTACGATATGCAGCTGCTCTCCATTCGCTTTAAAGAATATCTGCAAAAACATCTCAGTGAGGACGAGATGAATGAGATTCTTTCACTCTACCGTAATACCCTACTGCTGCGATTTGTCTCGGCAACTGCCGTGAGTGCAGAAGATATTGACGAAGAGAACCGGTATATCAATACCCTTGAGAGTCTTCCTGACAAAGAAGAACGCATGAGACTTGTAAAAAAAATAAACAAGGCAATGTACACCAGTGAGTCTATGAAAACCATGTATGACAATCTGGCCAGACCGCTCTTTGAACGTATATCCGGCAAAAAGCTGAATAGCAAGCACATGGAAGAAGACCGCAAAGCCTTCATCAAAAGCATACAAAAAGAGAATGAGGGTGCGATACTCTATGCAACAAGAGACTTTACCACAGAAGAGCTTGAGGCACTGCTCAAACTTGCAAAAGAGCCTGCCATACGCAAAGAGGTCAGTGCCGTCTATGAGGCGACTGCCTATGCACTTAAGGCATTCTTCCATACTATGGCAGGCCGTTACAATACCGGCATACACCAAACCCGCAAGGCAACCGACAAACCATGAAACCCATCTATATCACCGACCTTGACCATACCTTTCTGCGCTCTGATCTTAGCATAAGCCCTTTTAGCATAGAGACCTGGAACCGTAAAGCCGAACACGCCCTTATGGGTGTTGCCACCGCACGCAGTTTCAGTAAGTCGAAAGCGCTGCTCTCTCAGCTTCATATCAATGCGCCGATGATCCTGCTTGACGGGTCTGTCATTATCACGCCTGAAGGTGGGCTTATCGACATGAAAGCCCTTGACAAGGCACTGGGAGATTCCATAGTGGAAGTCGGACTGCACCACGGCATCGACCCCTTTGTTATCGGGGTCAAGGAGAATGACCTCAACGAAGCCTTCCTCTACCCGCGCAAACTCAACGACTACCAGAAAGAGGTACTCAAAGGCTACAGAGATGATCCGCGTATGCAGTTTAACCCACACAACCATACTATGGACAAAAACCTGAAAATTGTCTATTTCGGCTATGAAGAACAGCTGCGTCCTCTCTATGAAGCCATGCGCCGGACATTCGGCAACACGGTAGAAGCAAAACTCTCGCCCGAGAAGTACGGCGGCGGATGGTTTTTGACACTCCTGCACCCGGAAGGAGATAAGTCACATGCCCTGCAAAAAGTCATGGACTATCTTGGCCAGGATCCTTCCGATGTAACCGTATTCGGTGATTCGGTCAACGACATTGGCATGTTCAGCCTTGCAGGTACCTCCGTTGCGGTTGCCAATGCCCTTGACGAAGTCAAGAAGATTGCCACTGTGGTATTGCCGCATACCAACGATGAGGATGGCGTAGCCCATTATCTCTCCCGGCAGTGATATAGCAGAAAATTCCATACTGCCGTTTGGTAACCAATTGAAACGATAGAAGCCACCGCAACAGACGCACAGATACACTACTCCATAAGCTTCATACGGGCAAAGAGCCCCGGTGTCGTCGTGTAACCGACATCGGTCATTTTCAGCTCTCCTTTGGCATCATAGAAAAAGGTCGTGGGAAACGCCGTAACGTTAAAACGTTTGGCAAGGGTTCCCTCTCTGTCATTGTAGACACGGTAGTGCAACCCGTGCTTTTGCATATAGGCAGCGATCTCCTCATCGTCACCTGAGTTGACCGCAATACTCAGTACTTCATACTGCTTTGCAAGACTCTCTATGTTTGAGGCTTCTATCCGGCAGACCGGACACCATGTACCCCAAAAATGCAGTACAACCGGTTTGTTCCCGACATACTGGTACACTGAGCCGTCAATCAGCGGCATATGCCTCAGGGTAAAGCGTTCCGTATCGAGTTTAGGTGCACGCAGACAGGTCATAATATTTAAAAATATAAATACAAGAAAAAGACCTATAACCCCCTCTTTGAGGTAACGCTTCCATCGCATGTTTTTTTTCTGCATCGGTATTCTCCCTTATATTTTCAGCTTTGTCAGGGCACTGTACAAACCCGCTGTATAGCTTTCCCCATAAAGCGCAATATGTACAAGGTAGTAGTAAAGCTGATAGAGTGGAACTTTGGTCTCTTCAAAATCTTCACTGAGTGAATGATGCTCTGTATAGGCATCAAAAAAAGTATTGCCAAAGGTATTGAACATCCTGATAAAAGCAAGTTCCACTTCCCTGTCTGCAAAATAGAGTGCCGGATCGATGAGACAGGCACCGTTCATATTAAACAATATATTACCGCTCCACAAGTCTCCGTGAATGAGTGACGGAGTGATTTTACGCATATCGATACGTGTGTAGAGTTTGTTGCAGAGTCGCTCTATCTTTTCTGCTTCTGTTTGAGAAAGTGCGCCTTTGTCGTAACATATACGTACCATCGGAATCAGCCGCATTTGTGCAAAAAAAAGTGCCCAATGGTACTGTGTCTGTTCGTTCTTCTGCACAAACGGCCCGATGGTCGTATCGTACCAGTAACCATACATATGCGCCTCATTTGTAATGGTGTGCAATGCGGCAAGCGTCTGTGCAGCGGCATGCTCTTTTTCTACTCTGGGTACAGATGTCTCTTTAATATACTCCATGAGAAGGTGGGTAGGAGAAATGTCGTATACTTCGGGTACAGCAATACCATATTTTTTAATATCTTTCAGCATCTTTCCTTCCGTTTCAAGCCTTTCGGAAGGAGAAGAGGTTTTAAGAAGATATTTGCATGAAGAACTCTCAAGCGTATAGATAGGACCTATCTGCCCCTGTGTTAAGAGCCCGACAGAACGGACCTCTTCACCAAGAAGATCACTGAAATAGATTCTATCCGACTCTTGCATCATACACTCACTTTGTAGACTCACAAGACAGCAGTCCCGTTTACTTATCCAATATCCAGTCCGTCCCAGAACTCGTCATAGTCCAGGTTTGTCATTGAGGCATCCTCTTCGATTCCCTTTTCAATGAGTTTTTGCTGTTCCTCTTCAAAGTAGCGCTGCAGTGCCTCTTCGAGTATGGTGTTAATGTCTTTGTTTAACAATTCCGAGAATGCTTGCAGATTTTCTACAGTCTCAGACCTGAGTTCTATGCTAAAATCATTCATTATGCTTTCATCCCTCTTAAAATACGCTCCCGTTCATCCTCTGTGAGTGATTTCGGCAGCGGTACCTGCTGAATAATAATGTCTACCACATCGTCTTCTGTACGACCGTTGAGCGATGCATGTTCGCTAATGACCAGTCTGTGTCGGAAAATATCGTGAATGACCGCATGAACATCCTTGACGGTCACACTGTTCCTTCCATGAATCCATGCATGCGCCTGAGAACACTTTTGCAAGGCAATTGTACCTCTCGGACTTACTCCCACGTCTATCATGACACCAAGCTGTTTACTGTAGCGCAGCGGATAGCGTGTCGCAAAAACGAGTTCCACAAGGTAGTGCCCGACATCATCACCCACTTCTACTTTCTCGACCTCCTTTTGTGCTGCGAAAATCACACTTTGAGGCAGTTTTTGCTCTATGACAGGGGGTCTGTAGTGTTCATTCTGTACCAGTTTGAGCATTTTAAACTCCGACTCCATATCCACATAGCCAATTTTGACATGCATGAGGAAGCGGTCTTTCTGCGCTTCGGAAAGTACATATGTCCCTTCCTGCTCAATAGGATTTTGCGTCGCAAAGACAATGAAAAGATCTTCCAGCTTCAGTGTACGGCCCGCTACCGTCACCTGCCGCTCCTCCATCGCTTCAAGCATGGCTGATTGTACCTTTGCAGGTGCCCTGTTGATTTCGTCCGCCAAGATAATATTTCCAAATATGGGACCTTTGTGAAACCGCAGTACCTTTTTGCCGTTCTCCTCATAGAGCCTCTCTTCACCAATAATATCTGACGGAGAGAGATCTGGCGTGAACTGTATGCGTGAGAATTGCGCCTCAATGTTGTCGGCAATGGCGCGTACCATTCTTGTTTTTGCCAATCCGGGCAGTCCCTCGACAAGTATGTTGCCGTCTGCAATCAAGCCGATGACAAAACGCTCAACAATATGCTCCTGTCCGATAATCTCACGATTCATCCTTTCCAGCAGCAGTGCAATCGCTTCATGTGCCGTCATACCCACTCCTCTAATTCAATATACTATTGTAGCATACTATGCCAATACATACCTGCTCAAAAGGACACTTTTGAGTGAGTCTTTAATAACGTGTAGTATCACTTCCCAAAGAGATAAATCAGATTCGGAAAGAGCACGATGATCAAAAGCGCCACAACCTGCAGAAGAATGAAAGGCACCACTCCTTTGTATATCTGTGCGGTACTCACCTTGTCACCGGCAGCGCCTTTGAGGTAAAAGAGTGCAAAACCAAACGGCGGTGTGAGGAAACTCGCCTGTAGGTTCATCGCGATAAGGATCGCAAACCAGATGGGATCAATGTGAAAACTTGCGACAATCGGTACCAGAATGGGGACAACCACAAAAGCGATCTCAATGAAATCGATAAAAAAGCCCAGCAGGAAGATGACACCCATCGCAATGAAAATGAACATCCACTTGTCGCCTATTTCACCGGTAAAGAACTGCAACGCCATATCACCGCCGCCAAGTTCGTTGAAAACCAGTGAAAAGGCGGTTGCCCCGATGAGAATCATAAAGATCATTGCCGTAAGTTTCACGGTCTCGATGGCCGCATAGCGTACCAGTGCAAAGTCCAGCACACGGTTTTTCGCTGCCAAGGCAAAAGCACCCAGCACACCGATTGCCGCAGATTCAGTCGGAGAGGCGATACCGGCAAAGATACTCCCCAGCACCGCGCCAATGAGCAGCAGCGGTGGAATAATAGCTTTGAGTGCCGACTTCACCACACTGCTGTAAGGAATGTCGGAGGTAATTGCCGGTGCTGATTCTTTACGTACAAAGGCAAAGCCCAAAATATAAAGAATGTAGAGCAAAATCAGTAGCACTCCCGGTACCACGGCCGCACGAAAAAGATCACCCACACTCAAGTGCATCTGATCTCCCAAAACGATCAGGACGATTGACGGCGGAATGAGCTGTCCGAGTGTACCCGATGCCGCGATACTTCCGCTTGCGAGTGAAGGCGAATAGCCGTGTCTGAGCATAAGCGGCAAGGCAATAAGACTCATCATCACTACCGATGCACCCACAATACCGGTACTTGCCGCCAGAATGGCTCCGACGAGCACCACCGATACCGCCAGTCCCCCACGGATGGAACCAAAGAGTCTGCCCATACTCTCAAGCAGTTCTTCCGCCATTTTCGACTTTTCGAGTATCAGTCCCATAAAAATAAACAGCGGTACCGCCATGAGTGTGACATTGCCCATGATGCCGTAGGTACGGTAAGGCAGCATCTCCAGTACATGCAATCCGACTTCATCGGAAATGAGTGCAAAAAAGAGTGCCACCCCGCCAAACACAAATGCCACCTGTACTCCCACAAGCAAACCGACCAGTGCCAGTATCAGCATCAGATAGACCGGATCGACGGGGAATGCAATCCGGTAATACCAGCCGCCATAGACCGCCGCAGTCAAAAGTAACAATACACCCATTACCTGCCACAGCCGCTGTCTGTTTTCAATGCGATGATAGGCTTTGAGTATTTCGCTAAACGCCTGAAGCAGCAGCAGCACAAAAGAGAGCAGCAGTACCGATTTGATAATCCACCGGTTACCCAACCCTCCAGGATCGGGAGAGACCTCATGCTGGAGGTAACTCTGCACCACCATATCGTAACTGTCTGCAATCATCAGCAGAGAAAATGCCACAACCACTCCCATGAAGACTACCTGCAAAATAGCCTTAGCATCATGGCTGTAGTGCTCGAAAAAAATATCGACCCGCACATGTTTTTCGTGCTTGAGTGCATAGCTCAGCCCCAGGAGAAATACTGCATCATACAAATGCCACTCCAACTCCTGCAGCGCAATGGAGCCTTCGGAGAAAAAATAGCGCATCATCGCATCATAGGCCACCAGCAGGGACAGAGAGACGACCAGTATCGCCGCCAGATAACCTGCATACTTTGAGATACGATCGAGATAATACGAGAGCGTGTTATGCATTCACCTTCCTTGTCGAGTATTGTCAAATTTTATCTTTTTTGTGATGAGGGTCGGCTTGTGCTATAATCACACTATAGCGCTACAAAGGAGCGTATCATGCAGGAGATAGAGCGCAAATATCTTGCCAGCCCGATGCTTATGCGTTTGATAGACCGCTATCAACTCACACCGCACCGCATCGAGCAGTTCTATACACACAGCGATGTGCAAAAAACCGTACGCTACCGCAAAATGGATGATACCTACTACAAAACGGTCAAAAAAGGTGCAGGTATCGTCAGAGAAGAGATAGAAAAAGAGATTACAAAGCAAACATATAAAATGAAACGCAAAAAGCATCTGGGCAATATCATCAAAAAGTCCCGCTATATCATGGAAGACAATGGTCTGCACTACGATATCGACATCTACGAAGGAGACCTTGCCGGGCTCTATACCCTGGAGGTGGAGTTTCCCGACATAAAGATGCTGGAGCATTACCGACCTCCCGAAGAGATCACCGCTTATCTGCTTGAAGATGTATCGGAAGATGCGCGTTACAAAAACGGCTATCTCGCCCTGCACGGTATCCCCTCAAACCACCTTACCGGTTTCATACTGCCGGAGATGGACAAGCTCAACCCGCGTGAACTCGATGCATTCAGTGTCGGCAATCTTAGCTGCGGGGATGCACTGCGACTTATCCTCTATACATTCGCACTTCTCATACAGTACCATAAAGACCGCTACCTTCAGAAGAGCGATGCTGAAGAGCTTCACCAGTTTCGAGTCAATCTGCGGCGTTCACGGGCATTTCTCAAAAGCTTTCAGTACTGTTTCACTCCGGAAACCTATAATCAAATCTATCAAAAACTCAGCGATATCGCCGCATCGACCAACCATGCCAGAGACCTCGATGTCATTGCCGCAGAACTGGCAGACAATCCAAAAAATACGGAGGCACTCGATGCGATAGCCAAGGAGCAAAAGAGGGAACAGGAGAAGATCAAAAGTATGCTGCTCTCAGACTCTTTCTGCCAATTTTTCAACGACTACTTTGCTGCCCTGCGCAGTGGAAACCTCATCCACTCTCCCGATGCATCAAAGCCTCTCAAAGATCATGCTGCCGCTGTCCTGCAGAATCTACACAGCAAAATCATCCGAAAAATAGACAAAGAGGAAAAACGTTTCGACCCCAAACAGATCCACAAGATCCGTATCGCTTTCAAAAAACTGCGCTATCTTCTCGAAGCGTTCGAAGAGATCTTCGGACGTAAAGAGGTAGAACATTACATAGAAACAGGCAAAAAACTGCAAACGCTTCTCGGAGAATACAATGATGCCGTCAATCAGGTTAGACTCCTCAAAAACTATCGCAAAACGCACCACAAAGAGATTTCCAAAGTACTGATCAAAAAAAGAAAACGACAGGCAGAAAAAATGCTTGCGAAGGTGAAAAAAAGTTTACACCGGTTTAAAAAGCAGGCGTTTGTTATCTAAGGTGAGTTTGTATTCTATTTTGCTTGTAATATAGACACTGACAAGAGAGCCATACATGAGTCTCTGTTTGTACTGCCCATATTTTATGAATTCTCCTGCAAAACTATTGTACCCGTACACAATTTCTACCACTGTGTTTCGCCTGATAGAGTGCTTTGTCGGCACGTTTAAGGATCCTGCTAATGGTATCTCCCTCTTTAAATACCGTAACGCCAAAGCTTGCGCTCACATCTCCTGCGTATGAAAACGAAAATGCCTCTATCTTTTTTCGTATCTCTTCTGCCACTCTTTTGGTCTCGTTTAGTTCGGCATTGTGAACAAGTACTATAAACTCCTCTCCGCCCCATCTCGAAAGAATACCTTTTTCGACTACAGCCAATTTCAAAACATCTGCAAACTCAGAAAGTATCGTATCTCCTGCCTGATGTCCAAATTGATCATTGAATGCTTTAAAGTAGTCAATATCGATCATAATCACTCCAAACTTCCCGTGATCCTTGGAGGCATTGTCTATTTCTTCTTTGAGTGCTTCATCGAATCTGGCACGATTATACAGACCTGTCAGCTTATCTGTTGTTGCAAGTGTACGAAGCTTTTTGTTCATTTCCAATAATTTACCCGTTCTTTCAGATACGATTTTTTCAAGCTCTCTATTTTTATTTGCATAGAGTTCGGCAAGCTCCTTTTCCTTCTGCAACAAAGCATGGTTTGCTTCTTCTTTATGTCGTTTGATCGTATTGATCTTTGCGGCCAAAGCAAACGCCAGAAGAATAATATCGATCACAGTTGCAATACCGTAAAAATAGTAGTATTCCGGTCTATAGTCAACATATCCCTGTACCATTACCGAAGCCAAAAAGGCGCTGACCATCGATAAAAGCCATGCCAAAACAAACAAGCCGTTTCCGGGCACCCCTTTTTGCCATAAACGAAACGATGCATAAAGAAGTCCCAAAGAGTAAAAAGGAACCAAAAATACTATCATTCTTATAATAAGGAAGTGGTCATCCACAAGAAACCTGAGAAACACCAATGCAAGAAACAGGTACATCAAAGATCTCAAAAAAATATCAAATTGGGGCATATGGACCCGTGTATTTAAAAAATGGCGTGCGAACAACAGCCCCGAATAAAATGTCAATGCAACAGACACCGCCACCATCTTTTGGTTCCAGTGAGGGTATTCCGGCCAGAAAAGCTGGAGGTTGTATCCATAATAAGTACCCATAAAAAAGAGCAATGAGACGATATAGAAAGCATAAAGCAAATACTCACTCTCTTTAAGAGATATTCCCAGAATGAGATAATAGGCAATAATAACTGCAAAAATACCGACAAGCGCGCCCACATAGAGGTTGGAATAGAATTTTTCTTTTTGTGCATACGCTTTTGAATAGAGATAAGGTGCAATCGTCAGTGCATCCTGCCCGTAAAACTTCATATAGACATCGACACTTTGCGAAGGATCGATACGGAGAGGAATATAATATGACTTGGAAGTGACATCACGCTGAGACAAAGGGCGGCTAGCCCCCGTATGTATGGTAGTGGTTTGTAATTCTCTCTTGATGTAAACATCGATATAGTTGATCCATGGAGTCGGTAGTTCTATAGTACCTTCAAAGGGCTCCTTTGATGCATTGTATAACGAAAAACGAAGCCAAACCGCACCTTTATGGTAACCCGCCGAAACAGATTCAGACTTGACAGGTGTAAAGCGTGTATTGTATTGCGCCGAAGAGATGCGTTCGTATGGCAAATCAACCCTGTCCGTAAAAAGCACATCTGCATATTTGGAGAGATTCACACTATCAACTGTCGTATTGAGTTCCAACCGATCATGTGCAGAGAGATTGACAAACACAAACAGTGTTACGCATATTAAATAAAAGAGTCTCACAGCGGTTCTTTACCTTTTAAGTTCATGATAGAGAGAATGGATATATTTGAAGCTACAATAATATGCCGCAACCAAATTGTTGTGCATAACGCATCGCAATTATTCTCCCCGCCCCATTTGCTTATGTGTATAATACATAAAAAAGATTAAAGAACAAAATTTATTCTTTGGACTATATATCTGTCATCGCCAATAGGTATCGAGTCGCTTGAACCATCCCCTGCGCCATCGCTCTTCACCACGTGCGGGCGGTGAATTTCTGATACGGCGCGAAAGCATCGCTTTGGCGCTGTCACTAAAGGCTTTGTATTTGTCTGGATGACTCTCATCGAGATGTTGGAGTACCTGAAGCAGTCCCCACCCCTGTCCTTTGTAGCGTTCGCTTTTGAGTGTGCCTTCACCTTTGAAGTTGGTATAGTCGATGAGGATATAAAGCCCTATCTCATCCACACTGCCATCATCCGTGTAGAGCATATGGTTGAAACGGCGTTTGATGATCTTCTTCTGGGCAGGATCATCGAGTCTCTCAAGCATCTGCGGTAACGCCTGCTGCATACGCTGCGCCATAAATGCCGCCTGTTCTCCCATGGTGTTTTTCAGAAAGTGAAACAGCTGCATATACCTGGGTGTTTTAGCTCTCTTGGCAGCCAAAAACGCCTCCTTGCTCTGCCACGGAAAGTCACTCTGGGGTGTGAGCCACTCAGGCATCGCTACATGACGCTGCTGCATGAACGCCACCACCATAGGAAAGACTTCACGAAAACGTTCTGTATGGTCTTTGGGAAACCAGATAAAATGACCGATACCCAATGAAGCGAAATCTTCCCCCTCATTCCACCAGATCAGATACTTGTCTTTCCCCGCACCTTCATTCTGCCACACTTTTTGGGCGATGTAGTCCGCCTGTTTCTGAGTCAATTCAAGCGGTGCGCCCATTAATACCACAATGAATAAGAAAGGAAGAAAAAAGCGTTTCATAAAGGCTCCGTTAAACTTGAATATGTACTATATCGAAAGATTATACAATGCGAAGGATGACACTTTCATGAAAAGACTGCTGCCTGCAATGATCCTGCCTCTGTTTCTGCTTGCTGAGAGTGTGACACTCGAGAGCCTCGAGGGTGACTGGCATCTCAAGGTTATGGATGGCTACAATGTCCGTAAGGCCAGAGTTATTCTTGACTTTCACCCTGAAAAAATGCGCATTGAGGGGTTTGACAGCTGTAACCGCATTACCGGTACACTCCACCGCGACAAGAACGATACCTACACCGGCCGTCTCGTCACCACACGCATGGCATGCAGAGACAGACTGACCCGCTTCGTCAGCCAACGGCTGCATGAGACCATGCAACAGGGATTTTACATTGAAAAGAGCAGCCACAACAGCAAAGAAGGCATTACCTTAAAAAGTAAAAAGCATACGCTCTTTTTTAGGAGGATGGGAGAATAACAGTGCTAAGTGCTAAGTGCTAAGTGCTAAGTGCTAAGTGCTAAGTGCTAAGTGCTAAGTGCTAAGTGCTAAATGCTAAGTGCTAAGTGCTAAGTGCTAAGTGCTAAGTGCTAAGTGCTAAGTGCTAAGTGCTAAGTGCTAAGTGCTAAGTG
>JAUUDF010000026.1 GCA_030826885.1 Sulfurovum sp.
AAACAGGTACTTAGAAGAGGAACATCCATAGGTGCAATGGTAAGCGAATCCGAATTTGCACAATCAAAGCCTGATTTTATAAACAACCTCAGCATAGCATTAAAAGAGGCGAACGAGACTGCTTACTGGATAAATTTGTTAAAAGACACAGACAATATTGATGCAATAATGTTCAAGAGTTTACATAACGATATCAGCGAACTGCTGAAACTACTTATAGCGATCATCAATAGTTGCAAAAAACAATAAAAGTATTTCGTAGAAATACATACCAAAATTATTCATTATTCACTATTAATTATTCATTCAAAGAAGGATAGATATTGCCGAACTTCACCGTCAACAGCCCCTATGCCCCTTCCGGTGACCAGCCTGAAGCCATTGACAAGCTTTCTGAGTCTATTCTTTCAGGAGAGCGCTACCAGACCCTGCTTGGCGTCACGGGGTCGGGCAAGACCTATACCATGGCGAAGGTGATAGAAAAAACCAAAAAGCCTACCCTCATTATGACGCACAACAAAACCCTTGCCGCGCAGCTTTACAGTGAGTTCAAGGCGTTCTTTCCCAACAACCATGTCGAGTACTTCATCAGCTACTACGACTACTACCAGCCCGAGGCCTACCTGCCCAGACAGGATCTTTTCATCGAAAAAGACAGTTCCATCAACGAAGAGCTCGAACGCCTGCGCCTGAGTGCGACCGCTTCACTGCTCAGCCACGACGACGTCATTGTCATCGCTTCCGTTTCCGCCAACTATGGGCTTGGAAGTCCCGAAGAGTACCGCTCCATTGTCCAGAAGCTCACCGTGGGAGAGGAGTACGACCAGAAAGCGCTGCTGCTTCGTCTGGTCGACATGGGCTACAAGAGAAACGACGAATTCTTCGACATCGGAAATTTCCGTGTCAGCGGAGAGGTCATCGACATCTACCCTGCCTACTCGGACGAATTTGCCGTACGGGTTGAGTTCTTCGGTGACGAGATCGAAGATATCTACACCTTCAACTCACTTACCGGCGAAAAAGAAAAAAGCTTGTCCGAAGTGACCATCTACGCCGCCAACCAGTTCGTCGTAGGCAAAGAAAAACTCGCCAGAGCGATCAAAAGCATCGAGGAAGAGCTCGATGAACGGCTTGCGTTTTTCCAGCGTGAGGGACGCATGGTCGAGTACAACCGGCTCAAACAGCGCACCGAATTTGACCTGGAGATGCTCGAGGCAACAGGCATCTGCAAAGGCATCGAGAACTACTCACGACACCTCACCGGCAAAAAACCCGGGGAGACCCCCTACTCGATGATGGACTACTTTGAAGTGATGCATGACGACTACCTTGTCATTGTCGATGAATCGCACGTTTCGCTGCCACAGTTTCGCGGGATGTACGCCGGAGACCGAAGCCGCAAAGAGGTACTTGTGGAACACGGCTTCCGTCTGCCAAGCGCACTGGACAACCGGCCGCTCAAGTTTGACGAATACATCAACAAGGCTCCCCATTACCTTTTTGTCTCCGCCACCCCCGCACCGCTGGAACTGGAGCTCTCCTCCACCGTTGCCCAGCAGGTTGTCAGACCCACCGGACTGCTTGACCCCGAGATCGAGGTGATCGACAGTACCTATCAGGTTGAAAACCTGCATGACCGCATGAAACCGGTCATTGAACGGGGTGAGCGGGTACTGGTAACGGTATTGACAAAAAAGATGGCAGAAGAGTTGACAAGCTACTACAATGATATGGGGCTAAAATGTAAATATATGCACTCGGACCTTGATGCGATCGAGCGTAACCAGATCATCCGGAGTCTGTGGCTGGGAGAGTTCGACATACTCGTGGGCATCAACCTGCTTCGTGAAGGACTTGACCTGCCAGAAGTAAGCCTCGTTGCCATCCTCGATGCGGACAAGGAGGGCTTCCTGCGCTCCGAGACCGCACTCATACAAACAGCCGGACGGGCAGCGCGTAATGCCAACGGCCAAGTGCTCATGTATGCCAAAAAAATGACCGACTCAATGAAAAAGACCATCGAGGTGACACAGGCACGGCGCGAAAAGCAGATCGCCTACAACAAAGAACACGGCATCATTCCCAAAACGACCATCAGGGAACTTGACACCAATCTTAAACTTGAAGATGCCGGTGAACTTTACAACAAACGTTCCAAACTTGACAAAATGCCAAAGGCAGAACGACAGCAGCTTGTCAAAGAGCTCAAAGCCAAAATGCTTGCCGCTGCGAAGAATCTGGAGTTTGAAGAGGCAGCAAGGCTGAGAGACGAGATTGCAAAAATCAAGAAGCTATAGCTTTTTTATCAATGAATAATTAATAGTGAACAGTGAATAATTGTGGTATCCTTTTCTTTTAAAAAAGTTTTTATCTTGAGCAGGAAATAATATATGAAAAAAACATCACATTCAATAAAAGCATTGCAGTGCAATGCTTTCCGAAACTATTCACTATTCACTATTCACTATTCACTAAATCAATCATCGGAGAATTTCCGATGATTGACTTAAACTCTCCACAGTTCTATTTCAACCGGGAACTCAGCTGGCTGCAGTTCAACTCCCGGGTACTGGCCCAGGCACTGGACAAAAAGCTCCCGCCTCTCGAACGCCTGAAGTTCCTTGCCATTTACGGTACCAACCTCGATGAATTCTACATGATCCGTGTCGCGGGACTCAAAAGCCTTTTTAAAGCACGCATTCAGCAGACAGGGCCCGACAAACTCACACCCGCCGAGCAGCTCAAACAGATACGTACCTATCTGCATGAAGAGCATATTATTCTCGAATCATGCTACACTTCCATTATTTCGGAACTGCATACACACGGTGTACACATCAAGAACTTCGGTGCGCTCAGCGAAACGGAAAAAAAGGAAGTCAAACGTATTTTCTTTGAGGAGATCTACCCAGTCATCATTCCCATTGCCATTGATGCGACACACCCCTTCCCGCATCTGAACAATCTCAGTTTCGCACTGGCGATCACCCTGCAGGATGAATCCGGGCACATCAAACACGGTCTGATCCGTATTCCGCGCATTCTGCCGCGCTTTGTGCAGATAGACCATACATTCATTCCCATAGAGAGTGTTGTCGAGCACTTCACGACCGAGCTCTTCCCAGGTTTTACCCCGCTTGCTTCGACACCTTTCAGGGTCACGCGTAATGCCGACATTGAAATTGAAGAGGAAGAGGCCGATGACTTCCTTGAAATTCTGCAGGAGGGGCTGCGCTCTCGAAACAAGGGTTCACTCATCCGCCTTGAACTGCACGAAGGAATCGATGCCGATTTGCTCGACTTCCTGCTCACCCACCTCAACCTTAACAAAAATGACATCTACCCCTACAAAAGCCTTCCGCTCAACCTTGGTGCACTTTGGCAGATTGTCGGAGACAAACGTCTTTCACATCTGGTGCTTCCGACGTTCACCCCAAAAATTCTTCCGCCGTTCGATACGGAAAATGTCTTTGAGGCTATCGAGAAGCAGGATGTCGTCCTCTACCATCCTTTCGACAGTTTTGAGCCGGTCGTACAGTTCATTAAACAGGCAGCTGCCGATGCAGAGACCATCGCCATTCGTATGACCCTTTACCGCGCCGGGCAAAAGTCACCCATCGTCAAGGCGCTCATCGATGCGGCACGTGAGGGCAAGCAGGTCACAGTACTTGTGGAGCTTAAAGCACGGTTTGACGAAGAGAACAACCTACGCTGGGCAAAAGCGCTTGAAGATGCCGGCGCACATGTCGTTTACGGTATTCCCGGGCTCAAGGTTCACGCCAAAATCGCACAGGTCATCAAACGCAAAGGCCGTAAGCTACAGAGCTACGTACATCTTGCTACAGGAAACTACAATCCTACCACAGCGAAAATCTATACCGACATCTCCTATTTTACCGCCAAAGAAGTCTTTTCAACCGATGCAACACACTTTTTCCACTTTCTTACAGGTTTCTCCACCTATACGAAACTGAGCACGCTCTATATGTCACCGGTGCAGATAAAGCCAAAACTTCTCAAACTCATTGACAAAGAGAGCGCACACGGTAAGAAAGGACATATGATCCTCAAAGCCAATTCTTTGGTCGATCAGGATATCATCAAGGCGCTTTACAAAGCATCACAGGCGGGCTGTAAAATCGATCTTATCATACGCGGTATCTGCTGTCTGAAACCGGGGGTGAAGGGGGTCAGTGAGAACATTACTGTCTCCTCCATTATCGGGAAGTATCTGGAACATCCGCGTATTTACTGGTTCAAACACCAGAAAGTATGCACCTACATCTCCAGCGCAGACCTCATGCCGCGCAACCTTATTCGACGTGTGGAACTGATGACACCGATTCTTGAAGAAAACCTCTCCAAAAAAATCGAGCAGATACTCATGCTGCAGCTTGCAGACAATCAGCTAAGATGGGAACTGCAGGAGAGTGGTGATTATGTCAAGGTTCCCGCGCTGGGCAGAACAATCAACAACCATGAGATTCTTGAACAGTATGTCAATAAAATTTACGATAAAACCAAAAAAGAAACTCCGGACTATGTCAGCCGTCTGGCAAGCCGAATTCTAAAAGAAGGATAGCAATGCTGCTAAAATTTAAAGAGTGGACCCCAAAACTGGGAAAAAATGCATGGGTCGCCGAAGGCGCCTCCGTCATCGGACGTACCGAAATGGGCGAAGACAGTGCCGTATGGTTTGGCTGTGTGGTACGCGGCGATGTACACTACATCAAAATAGGTGACCGTACCAACATTCAGGATTTGAGTATGATCCACGTCACCCACCACAAGCGTGAAGACATGAGTGACGGCAACCCGACGATCATCGGCAACGACGTTACTGTCGGACACCGTGTCATGCTGCACGGATGTACTATTGAAGATGCCTGCCTTATTGGTATGAGTGCAACCATCCTTGACGGTGCGGTCATTGGCAAAGAGAGCATTGTAGGTGCCGGCAGTCTGGTGACCAAAAACAAAAAATTCCCACCCCGCTCTCTTATTATGGGCAGTCCCGCCAAAGTCGTTCGGGAACTGACTGATGAAGAGGTAGCGGAGCTATACGCTTCGGCAAAGCGCTATGTAGCGTTTAAAAACGAGTATCATAACACAATTATATAAAGTATAAATCAGGTTTACATCAAATAACATCATAGAAGGTGCGTGCACCCCAAAGGCATTTCCTTCGGGCATTACGCACCCTGGAAGGTAAAACATGCAACAGACCGTTATAAAAAGTTTTAAAGATATTTTCTCCGCTACCGTACTGCTCTTTACCATCAAGGTAGCGCTGATATCCGCATTCATTACTGCAGTTGCTGTCTGGCTTTTTGGCGGTGTCTTGACAGGGTTTGTCAAAGCCTATCTAGGGTGGATACCCTGGGAGTGGCTCCAGACGACCGGTGCTTCCGTAGCCACCATCGCCATTGCCTACATGCTCTTTATTCTCACCATTGCCGTGGTAACCTCTTTTCTCATTGAACCGCTGCTTGTCAAACTCGCTGCCAAACACTACCCACAGGTAAAAGTCGTCGGCAGCCCAAGCATTACCGCCTCTTTGCTTGTCAGCCTTAAAGCGGCACTGCTCTTTTTTGTGATTTTTCTCTTTACCTTCCCCTTGATGTTTGTACCTCTTTTGGGAGCGGTCTGGATGCTCTGGCTCTGGTCAATTCTCATCAAAGAACCCACGTTCTACGATGTTTCGTCTCTTTTCATTGCAGACAAAGAAGAACGCAGAAAAAAGAAAAAAGGCACGACCCTGCTCGCAATGATTGCCGCCGGCTTCAACTACATTCCGGTACTCAACATCTTCTCTGCGGTCTTTGCGCAGATTCTTTTTATGCATCATCTGTTAGCAGATAAGCGAATAGCGAGTAGCGAACTTTATAACGTCTAACCTTCAGGGAATCTTAGCAATAAAAAGCAACAGCTGGTTTTTGTTTTTAACTTGGTCGATGCGTGATGACGCACCCTACTGCTCTCGGATTGATGCTCCATGTTCATTCTTTATCCGTCTCGTCTTCTTGCTCGAAGTCGCAAACTGCAGTAGATCATCGGTTGTCCTGACATACGGCGGCAGGGTTTCAAAGCTCTTTAGCATCACCTTGGACGCACACAGCGCATCGGAGTAGGCACGGTGGTGGTTGGTCTCTTCCATCCCCAGGAACTCTATGAGGTAGGCAAGTCCGTAGCGTTCGCTTTCAAAGGTACGTCTGGCGAGGTCAATCGTGCAGAGTGCAGGGTTGCCGATACCGCCAAGTCCAAAACGCTCAAACGAGGCATCGAGAAATGTGTAGTCAAACGCCGCATTATGGGCAACAAATACGGCATCTTGCATAAAGTTACGCAAACCCGTAAGGGCTTCGCGTCTGCTTGGTGCACCAATGAGATCTTCGGGTTCTATGCCGGTGATCTTGGTAATATATTCGGGCAGGAAAGCACACTCGACAAAGGTCTCGTAACGATCAACCACTTTCCCCTCCTCTACCATCACCGCACCGATTTCGATGACCTGGGAAGTTCCCGGCTTGCTCCCGTTGGTCTCAATGTCGACCACACAGTATTTCTGTTTTTGGTAGGGTGTAAAAAATGTTTTCAGTCTGTAGTATCCGTCCGCTTCCTCTATGGGGTACCCGGATGCCTGCAGCAGAATGAAAATGGTATCGCTATCCTCAAGCAGCGTCGTGTGTTTCATCACGACCGCATCATACTGCGCTTGTGTCAGAATGCCTTCATGTTTGCGGAAGGTTCTGGTCAGCTCCTCAAAGACTTTTCGCATTGGCGATGAAGCGCTCCACTTTTTTGGGATCTTTCTTCCCTTTGACCGACTCTACACCGGAGCTGACATCTACCCCGTAAAATCCGTACCCTTTCAGTTCGGCAAGGTTGTCCGCGTTCAGTCCTCCGGCAAGAATAATCTTGGAACAGTCAACGCCTTCAAACCATTCGAGATTCAGTCGTTTGCCACTGCCGCCATAGGCATCGCAGTAGGCATCCACCAGTCGGTAGCGATCGGAAAAGCGGTGCACATCCTCAGCACAACGCGCCCTGACAACCGGCAGTGTTTTGGGTGCGACAGCATCGAGCGACTCCTCATCGACATCAAAATGTATCTGTGCAAGTGAAATATCGGTATAGCGGCAGACAGTGTCAATGGTTTCTACCCCCTCGTTGACAAACAGCCCTACACGTTCTACGAACGGCGGCAACTGATCGATAATATGCCTCGCATTTTTAGGAGTGATATAGCGTGGAGACTCTTTGTAAAAGACAAACCCCAGTGCATCTGCTCCGCAGGAGACCGCATGCAGTGCATCCCGAAGATTGGTAATACCACAAATCTTTACACGCATAAAAGCTCCTTACTTCAAAGAGGCAATCGCCTCTTTGACCCCTTTTGGATGTTTGTAGACAAATGACCCGGCAACGACAACATCGACGCCTGCGGCTTCGAGTTCCCTGACATTGACATCGTTGACACCGCCGTCAACCTCAATAAGACAGTCGGGATTGCGCTTTTCGATCATCTCTTTAAGGCGCTTTGCCTTTTCGATGACAGAAGGGATAAACTGCTGGCCACCGAAACCGGGGTTGACAGACATCAACAGCACCATGTCAAGGTCTTCAAGCAGATATTCCAGTGCTTCGGGACGACTGTGGGGGTTAAGCACGATGGAGGGGCGGATACCCAGTGACCTGATCTTCTGAACCAGTCTGTGCTGGTGCTTCTCTTCTTCATAATGAAACGAGATAAATTCAGGCTTTAGCGGTGCGAACAGATTGACAAAAAAAGTGTTGTTCTCCACCATCAGGTGAATGTCAAGCGGTTTGGTCGCCGCTTTCGCAACGGCTTCGACCACAACAGGGCCGATCGTAAGGTTTGGCACAAAGTGACCGTCCATCACATCGACATGCACAAGATCACACCCGCCGTCGCAGATAGCTTCGACATCACGGGCAAGGTGCCCAAAGTCGGCAGAGAGAATACTGGGAGCAACTAACATAATAAAGATACCTACTGTATTTAAGATGGGCGTATTATAACACAGCCCAGGTAAGAGGTGCTTCCCTCCTGCTGTTTTACCCACGCCATACCACCTTAAGCAAAATTTATGATTTGTTTGTATATAATTCGCCACAAAATATTCGGGGCAGCATACCGACGTGTGCCGTCTACATTCACTAAAGGTACGATCATGGCAAGAAAATGTTCAGTAAGCGGTAAAGGCCCGCTGGTAGGAAACAATGTTTCTCACGCAAACAACAAGACAAAAAGAAGACAGCTTCCAAACCTAAGATCTGTAAAGATCACACTTGAAGACGGAACAACAAAGCGTATTAAAGTTGCAGCTTCTACGCTCAGGACAATGAAGAAAAAAGCTGCACAAGCTGCTGCAGCTAACTAATTTCTCAGATAGGAGAGGGTATACTCTCTTATCATGACCCCTTTAGCAAAACTCAAAAAATTTCTCGGCTGGAGAACAGCATCCAAACCCCACATTACACTCAATGATGAGTACTATTCACACTTAGCACCATTCAGGCTGCCGCTCATACTGACCGTACTGATTATGCTTGTAGGTACCATTGGTTATATGGTCATCGACAACTTCACCCTTATGAATGCCATCTATCAGACAGGAATCACCTTCACTACCGTCGGTTACGGGGAGATACAGCCCATCTCGGATGCCGGACGCATTTTTACCATCACGCTGATTATTTTTGGGTTTGTCATCTTCTCCATAGCCGTGGGGATCATTGCCGAAGTGGTCAAAAAAGGGGAATTTCAAAAAATCGCAAAGGAGCGAAAGATGCTTTACGAGATCGCCAGACTCAAACACCACTTTGTTGTCTGCTACCATAATGAATTTACCATTCAGGTGACCAAACAGCTCAGAGAAAACCACATACCCTTCGTTGTTGTCGATCCGCGTGAAGATATGGAAGAGATTGCAAAAAAATACAAATATCCCTATTATGTTTCGGCAGAACCGCATACGGAGGAAGGTATTCTCAAATCACACCTCTCTTCGGCAAAAGGAGTCATTACCCTGGCAAGAACCGTAGCCGACAACATTGCAGTCATCGCTTCGGCAAGACTTTACGAAAGCGAAATCGGACGTAAACGAAAATACCTTGTGATTGCCAATGCACAAAGCTATGAGGATGAGACCAAACTGCTCAAACTCGGAGCTGACAAAGTTGTTACCGCAACCAAACTGATGGCACAGCGTATCAATGCCATGGCGGCACGTCCCGATATGGAGAACCTCCTGCAGGAGTTCCTCTACAAAAAAGACACCCCGCTGGATATGGAAGAGGCGAAAGTATCAAAAACATCATGGCTGACACTCAAACAGATCAAAGCCGCACGTTTTAGAGATATCGCCAATGTCACCATCATCGGCATACGCCAGAAAGACGGTAAGTTCATACCTATGCCAAAAGGCGATACCATTATCATGCACGAATCGAAACTGCTGCTCATCGGTACCGGAGAGGGAATCAGAAAGGCGAAAAAGATCATTCGCAAAAAAGAGAAACCTGAAGAGCTGAAATACATTTAACTCCGTGAATAATTAATAGTGAATAGTGAATAATTTTGGTATGCTTTTCTTTCGAAAAGCTTTTACCCAAGGATACACTTATGTCCAACTTTACCATTACACCTCTTGAAGACGGTCTTGCCAATGTGGACGGCTTTTACTGTGATGCTGTCAATGTCGGTATGCGTCCGGATGCATCACAGGGTGATGTTGCCTTCATTCGTACAGACGGGCCATGTGATGTTGCTGCCGTTTTCACGGCCAACACCTTTCAGGCAGCGCCCATTAAACACTTCCAGCGTTATGGAGATGATTTTCAAACCAATTTTGTACTTATCAATGCCAAAAACGCCAATGCAATGACAGGGGAGAAAGGAATAGAAGATATCGATACGATCCTCTCACAGCTTCCCAAAAGTGTCAATGCCGTCAATCCCGTTATGAGCTCCACCGGTGTCATCGGCTACCGTTTGCCGGTTGAGAAGATTGTCAGTGCCTTTGACAGACTCGATTTCCATGCAACACACTCTGACAAGGCAGCGCGTGCCATTATGACAACGGACCGTTTCAAAAAAGAACTTGCATGCAAAGTAACCCTTGAGGACGGCAGTAGCTTTTCCATAGCGGCCATCTGCAAAGGTGCAGGAATGATAAACCCGGCAATGGCGACCATGCTCTGCTTCATTGTCACCGATGCGAATATCCCCAAAGCAGATATGAAAACCCTTCTTAAACAAGGGGCAGACCACTCTTTCAACCGTATTTCGGTTGACGGAGACATGTCAACAAACGATACCGTCATGCTGTTGACAAACCGCCACAGCAGTACGTATGACAAAGAAGCATTTGCCAAAGCACTCGAGAAGATGATGTTCGATTTGGCGATGATGATCCTCAAAGACGGTGAGGGGTCGAACAAAGTGGTTGCCTTCTGTGTCAAAGGAGCAAAGAGTGAAGAGGAGGCCAGACGTGCCAGTGTCGCGCTGAGCAACTCCCTGCTGGTGAAAACCGCCCTTTTCGGTGAAGACCCGAACTGGGGGCGCATTGCCTCTACCATCGGCGCCAGCGGTGTTGCCTGTGACGAACGTAGCCTGACTATTTACTATGATGACCTGCTCATCTACTCCGACGAATTCAGGGAGCTTGACAACGGACGTGAAGAGGCCGCCTACAGGGTAATGAAACAGCCTCATTTCACTGTTACCTGCAACCTTGGTATGGGAGAGGGAAGCTTTACCTCCTACGGCTGTGATCTGAGCTATGAATATGTTAAGATCAATGCGGAGTACAGAACGTAAGAGTACAGCCTCTTTCACCCTGCTGTAACCACGGAAACGTTATAATAATAAAAAAACAGAGGAGCACAAATATGCTACACGAATACAGAGATGATATCCACGAACTCAAACAGGAAAATGCACACTTCGCGAGAATCTTCGAGAAGCATAATGAGCTTGATGACAAGATCACCAAAGCAGAGAGCGGTGAGATCCCTATGACAGACATGGAGATAGAAACCCTCAAAAAAGAGAAGTTGCTGCTCAAAGACGAAGCCTACAAAATGGTCATGGAGCACAGAAAGAACAAAGCATAACTGCTGAGGGCTTCGTGCCCCTTCTCCATCTTCTTTTTCTTCTTATTTTTTATTTACCAAAACGAGTACCATGACACACTTTAACGACATTCACGAAATACCCGAAGCGCTGATAGAGACCCTTACACAAAACGGCTTTACGACGATGACACCGGTACAGCGAGAAAGTATTCCTGCCGCTTTGGAGGGCAAGGATATCCTTGCGCACGCACCTACGGGCTCCGGAAAAACACTTGCCTTCGGCATTCCTGCGCTTATGATGACGCAACAGAGCAAAAAGGGACCCTCTACCCTTATTGTCACCCCGACCAGAGAACTTGCCGAACAGATCGCTGCCGCACTTAAGAAGATCGCCTCATACAGGGAAAATTTTAAAATCACAACCCTCTATGGTGGTGTACCGCTTCGTACACAGGCAGATTCACTCCAGAAAGGTGCGCATATGCTCATTGGAACGCCGGGACGCATTCTTGACCATCTCTCCAAAGGGACACTTGTGCTCGATACGATAGAACGCCTTATTCTCGATGAAGCAGACCGCATGCTCGACATGGGCTTTCATGACGACATCCTCAAGATCATTGCAAAGATGAACACCAAAAGACAGACACTTCTCTTCTCTGCCACCTTTCCTCCAAAAATAAAAACAATGGCCAAGGAGCTGCTGCATGAACCCGTGATGGTCTCTGTCGATAGCGAAGCCGACAACAGCACCATCGATGAGATTGTCTATGTAGCACAGAACAGACTTCAGGCACTCGGTCAATGTATAGAGACCTATCGACCCGCATCCCTGCTTGTTTTTTGCAATACAAAAACAGATGTGGACCTTGTAACTGACAGGCTTCGACAACAAGGACATGATGCGATTGCCCTACATGGTGACTTCGATCAGGGGGAGAGACAGGAAGCGATCATACGGTTTGAGAATAACTCCGCATCCATACTGGTTGCAACCGATGTCGCATCACGTGGTATCGATATTGCTAAAGTCGATATGGTACTAAACTACGACCTGCCTTTTGATGAAACGGTCTATACGCACCGTATCGGCAGAACAGGTCGTGCAGGTGCATCGGGGATTGCCGTCTCACTGTATGCTTCAGGAAGCCAAAAGACTGCCTACATTATGCAAAGAGCACATGAAGGAAAGGCTCTTACCGCTTCAACACCGAACTATCTGATGCATGCATCCTATGCAACGATCTGTCTTAACGGAGGGAAGCGGCAGAAACTGCGCAAAGGTGACATCCTTGGTACACTTTGCAAAGAGCTAGGACTCTCGGCTTCCCAGATAGGTATGATTACTATCATGGAACAGAAAAGCTATGTCGCGCTCAAAAAAGAGAGTGTTGCAGAGGTGCTGCAGAGACTCAAGCAGTGTAAAATAAAGAAAAAGAGATATATGGCCTGGCGGGTACACTAATCTTCGTTAAGAATTGCTTTACGTCGTTTCTGACGTATCACATAAAAGAGTGTGATGAGTCCGACACAGATGAGCGCAATCAGTGTTGCAGTATGCAGATACTGTGAAATAAGCGCTTCATTGCTGCCAAGCAGGTAACCCAGTACCACCAGCACAACTACCCAGATACCCGCTCCCAGTGCCGAGTAGAGAGAAAAACGCCACAGATTCATCCGTGCCAGTCCGGCAGGAAGAGAGATCAACTGTCTGATACCGGGGATCAGTCTGCCGTTAAAGGTGGAAAGCTCTCCATGCTTTTGAAAAAACGCTTCGAGTTTGTCCAGTGTCTCTTCTTTAATGAAGAAGTATTTTCCATATTTCAACAGGAAACGGCGCCCAAAATGCATGGCAATGTAGTAGTTGAAAAGTGCGCCGAGTACCGAACCGGCAATACCCACAATGACCACAAGGTAAAGATTCATCTCACCCTGATAGGCAAGATAGCCTGCCGGTATCATGATCACTTCACTGGGGAAAGGGAAAAAAGTGCTCTCAAGGAACATAAGAAAAAAGATGCCGATATAGCCCATATCGCCTATCTTGTCGACAAGGAACAGGGCAATATCGTGTATCATCAATACAAAGGCTTATTCGCTGAATGCGCCTACGGAGGTGAGTCTCTCGTAGCGTTTTTCCAGAAGCTCATCTGTAGAAAGTTCTTGCAGCTCTTTTACCGTATCGAGGAAATAACGTTTAAGTACTTCCGCTGCTGTCTTTTTGTCTCTATGTGCACCAATAAGCGGTTCATCAAGGACATCGTCGATCAGCTTGTGCTCGAGCAGATCATTGGGAGTGATTTTAAGCGCTTTTGTCGCTGTCTCGACTTTACTTGGGTCGTTCCATAAAATCGCAGAACACCCTTCAGGAGAGATGACAGAGAAAACAGAGTATCGCATCATTGCCAGTCTGTCTGCCACACCAATAGCAAGTGCACCGCCTGACCCTCCTTCTCCAATGACCACAGAGACCATTGGTACTTTTGTCGCCGCAAATTCAAAGAGGTTACGCGCAATCGCTTCACTCTGCCCGCGCTCTTCAGCACCAAGGCCGGGGTAGGCACCCGGAGTGTCTACAAGCATCAAGACAGGGATATGAAACTTCTCCGCCAGTCTTACTGCACGAAGTGCTTTTCTGTAGCCTTCCGGATTGGGCATCCCAAAATTACGCTTGATCTTGTTCTTGACCCCGCGTCCTTTCTGCTCTCCAATGACCATAGTCTTTTGGCCGTCTATCCAGCCAAGGTAGCAGAGAATCGCAGGATCGTCACGAAATGCCCGGTCACCGTGAATCTCATAGGCATCATCGAGGACAAGTTTAATATAATCAAGTGCATAAGGCCTGTCAGGATGACGTGCAAGCTGAAGTTTTTGATAATCACTCAGGGAACTGAATGTCTTTTCCACCTCTTTTTGCAACTCTTTTTGCAGCTTTTCGACCTGTTCAAGATTGGCAACGGCATGGGCAGAGACGATCTCTTCTTGTATCTTCTCTATTTTGTTTTCAAAATCTAAATAGGTTGCCATAATATATACTCCGGTTTTACACTTTCTTAAAAATCACAACACCATTGGTGCCGCCAAAGCCGAAGGAGTTGCTCATGACAACATTCAGATCCGCTTTACGCGCCTCATTGGGGACATAGTCTAGGTCGCAGTTCTCATCAGGCGTGGTATAGTTGATTGTAGGAGGCAAAATACCGTCTCTCATCGCCATCAGAGATACGACTGCTTCAATAGCCCCTGCTGCACCGAGACAGTGTCCTATCTGCCCTTTGATGGAACTGACGGGAGGACAGTTCTCTTTGCCGCCGAAGAGCTCTTTGAGCGCTGCCGTTTCATTTTTGTCATTAATCGGTGTCGAGGTGCCGTGCGCATTGACATAATCTACCTTGGGCTCACCAGCTATTCTATATGCCATTTTCATGGCGCGAAGCGGTCCGTCCATGGTCGGTGTCGTAATGTGGTTGGCATCACCGCTTTCTCCGAAACCGATGATTTCTCCGTAAATATGCGCACCTCTTACAACTGCATCTTCATAGGTTTCAAGAACCAGTGCCGCAGCACCCTCACCCATAATAAAACCATCACGCTCCGCATCAAACGGTCTGGAAGCGTGTTGTGGGTCATCGTTGCGTGTAGAGAGTGCTTTCATCGCTGCAAATCCGCCGACACCCGCCGCGCAGATCGCCGCTTCCGCTCCGACGACCAGCATCTTGTTCGCAGTACCGATCATGATAGACTTGGCTGCTTCACCAATGGCATGAGTTCCCGCTGCACAGGCAGTCACGGAAGAGAGATTCGGTCCTCTGAGCTTGTGCTCGATAGACACAAAACCGCCCAGCATATTGACAAGAGAAGAAGGGATGAAGAATGGCGATATTCTTCTTGGACCTCGAGTAGCTGCGATTACAGAGTTCTTTTCAATGTTGATCAGTCCGCCAATTCCCGATGCGGAAGCTACCCCGAAACTGTCATGATCCATATCTTCAGGTAGGTTTGCATCGGCGATCGCCTCAGCCGCAGCTTTCAGACCGAACTGAATGAACCTGTCTGCCTTTTTTACCTCTTTGGCATCCATTACAGTAGTCGGGTCAAAATCGGTAATCTCACCTGCTATCTTAACTGAATGTTTCTCCGTATCGAACGAAGTGATCTCCTTGATTCCGCACTGCCCCTCTATAATTGCAGAGAATGCACTCTCTTTTTCAAGTCCCAGAGAGTTGATCATTCCCAAACCGGTTACTACTATTCTTTTCACTGCTTCTCCTATCTGTCTGCTTTCATAAGATATAGATGAATATTTAATAAACACTCATCTATTTCTTAACCTCTTCCCCTAAGGGAAGTGTACTATATTTACGCGTTTGCGCTCTCGATGAACTTGATTGCGTCACCCACAGTTGCGATGGCCTCTGCCTTATCATCAGGAATTTCGATATCGAATTTCTCTTCGAGTGCCATAACGAGCTCAACGACATCAAGGCTGTCCGCTCCGAGGTCCTCTACGAATTTAGACTCTTCTTTTACCTCATCGGGGCTTACATTCAGTTGCTCTACAACCACTTCTTTTACATCATCAAACAATGTCATTGATTTCTCCTTAATTATGTTTAAAATACAGGGCATTATAGCAAAAAAAAGAATAACAATGCTTGAAATGGAACTGTTTTTACGCAAATAGGGGACAAACCAATTGGTCTGTCCCACATGAAGAAGGGTAGTTAGAAGCTGTACTTCAAATTGGCATAAACGTAGCGACCCGGCTCGTTCATGAGCATCACTTCATCACCGCCGGTTATCAGTGTCAGGTCTTTGTACGTATTGGAAACGGCATAGGTTGTATCGAACAAATTGTCTATACCTACGGTCAGTTCAAATGATTTAGCGAATACTTTGGTCGCTTTAAGGTTCATAACTGCATATCCATCCAGCGGCTGCTCGCCGTTGTCCGCATCATAATCGCTCCATTTGGATGAAGCTATTCCTTCTATTCTGAACATTAGGCTTTCATCCCAGTTATAGTTGAGCGCGATGTTGGCTTTAAGCGGCGGAATCTCCGGAAGATCGGTATCGCTCTGCCCGGTAAGCGGATCTTTTTTCTCCCCTCTCTGGTAGGCGATACCGTAGTCAAAGTAGAGTGCTTCGGTCGCTACATAGCTGCCGCTCAGCTCTACACCCCAAATGGTCGCATCGACATTTTCGTAGCGTTTTGTCGTTGCGTTGTAGAGAATGTCATCTTTCAGATCACTGTAGAATGCCTTGGCTTTGACGGTAAAGTTGTCATAGGCTGCGTCTATGCCGATATCCGCTTCTGTGTTGACGACCATGTCAAGGTCTCTGTTGCCCACTTCCGTACCCGTTTTGCCTTTTGTATGAAAGTAGAGCTCTTTACCGTCGGGAACACGTGAAGAGACACCCACACCGCCAAAATATTTGACATGCTCATCGGCATGATAGGTTGCAAAAATATTTCCGTTAAGTGCATTGTAATCGTTATCCGCTATGGGCGGTCTTGCCGTAGAGATTGTCGTATCGTCATAACGAAGTCCGCCGGAGAGGTCGACTTTGCCAAAGGTGATCTTGTCGGTCATAAAGAGTGCCACGTTATCGGTCTGCGCATCCCAGATACTGTGAAAGTTCGGATGTATCGCTTTGGGAAACGGGTGATCGTTTTGGTAATACGCCCCATCCCAGTTTCGTCTGGATACATCAATGCCTGCCATAAGTGCATGTGCCCCCATATGCCATTCATTCTTGACTTTCACACCTTTCATTTCGGTTGTCAGCCAGTGTTTCATCACCCCAAGCTTACTGCCATCCGGCATCGGTTTGGCAGTTGATTTTCGGTAGCGGTTGGACATAGGGTGGTCAACCTTGGACTCATAGGCATCGAGTGTCAGTATGTCAGAATATCGCCCCATATTTTTTACAGTATATTTCAGACTGTAAATTTCACCTTTGTCATAATCGGCATCCATCGGTGTATTGGGGTAGAGAACATCTTCACTCTTGTCCTGCGTATAGCCAAACTCCATTGACTGGTTATCTGTAATATCCCAAAAGAGTTTTGCCATGACAGTGTGTTTGCTATAGGCATCCATGTCTCTGTACTGGGGCTTGTACGCCATCCCTTTGGCTTCGGGATGTGTTGCGATGTAGGCATCCTGCTGCTGAGCAAAGTCATGCCCGTTTCCATCTTCATACTGACCGCTCTTCTCAGAAGAGGCAGAGAGCAGCATCCGTACGGTATCGGTACCGCCTGAAAGCGAGAAAGCGCCTTTTTGGTACCCCCAACTTCCCGCATTGAGACTCACGTCACCATGCCATGCTTTGGATGGTTTGAGCGTATGAATCTTCACATCAGCACTGAGCACTCCGAAATCCTCTACATTGTAGGGCCCTTCGTAGACTTCAATGTAGTCAATATTGTTGGTCAGCACATGAGAGACCGGCGGATCCATTCGGTTTGGGCATGCGCCATAGATTTTGGCGCCGTCTATGGAGACATTAATGTTGTCTTTTTTCTGGCCACGCACAATGATGTCATTGGCAACGCCGGAGCGTCTGACCAGAGAGACACTAGGCGACTGCTTGAAAAGTGCCTCGGCGACATCTGATGATTTAATTTCATCTCCGTGAATATCTTTGACTGCTTCCGAATCGACCTTCGCTTCTACATCGATTGTCCCAAGTTCTGCTGAAGCGGCATGCAAAGAGAGCGTACACGCCAGAGAAAGAAAGACCATAGTGTTTTGTTTCATTGTTTACTCCTCCAAAATAATGGTGGGAATATGACAAATCAGTGTTAAATTAGTGTTAAATTAGCGCAGTTTATAGTGCAGAGAGAGTGTAACTGTGGCAGGTAACCTCAGTGTTGCCTTTTTCGGGTTGACCGGGAATGCACTCTCTACCGCTTTTCTGGCAGAAGCGTAAAAAATGCGTGGTCCGGAGAGAGCAATATTACCGACCTTCCCACTTGGAAGGATGGTAAAACGTACCTTGACAACGCCCTGGATACCGCGCCGTTGCGCCATTCTCGGGTAAGACTTTGCCCGGTTTATCTTTCTGCGTATGGCTGCAAGAAATGCATTTTTCTGTGCCGCACTGTAACGGGGTGTACCCCCACCCCTGACAGATCTCTTTTTATGTACTTTTTTCTTTCCATGTTTTTTATGCAAAGTCCGTTTTTGCGTCTGTTTTACAACATGTTGCTTCTTTACAGCCGGTATCGGTTTAGGACGGGTTACTTTAGGCTGAGGTGAAGGAGGCTGCTTCTTCGGAGGCTCTGTCACTTTTTGAGGCATTTTGGGCTTTTCCTCTTTCGGCACTTCTTCGACAGACTTCTCCTCCTCAAGAGGTGCCGGTTCCACAGCCGGCATCGGTGGCTGTGGCACGAACTGTGAAAGCGCCAGTTCTACGCTTTGTTCTTTGGTTTTTTGGTCACTGACAATTGTCTGTTTAAGTACAATCAAATAGATGGTCACAGGAAGGGCATAGAGCAGTGCCGTCAATAAAAAAGAGATCTTGTAGCGATGCCGCTTCACATCAGCCTCTACTGTTTGGTGACAATGGAGATGTTTTCAAAGCCTTGGGCTTTCATCACATCGATCACTTTGACAAAATAATCAAACGGTGTCAGTTTGTCCGTATGCAGAGAAACGACATCTTTTTTTGGATCAAGGCTTTGAAGTTTTACTTCTAGCGCTTCAAAGCCAACCGGTGCTTTATCGTAAAAGTATTTTCCCGCTTTGTCAATGGAGATGACAATACTTTTTTTCTCTTCACTTTTTTTGCTGCTCGCTGCAGGAAGGTCTATCTTAATGCTTTTATTCTGTACAAAACTTGCCGTTGCCAGCACAATAACCAGCAATACCAGCACAATGTCAATGAACGGTACGACATTCATTTTGTCAAAACGTTCACGTCTCATCCGCGCAGTTTCCCCTCATCACGCAATATTTCCCATTGGGAAACAAGCTTGTCAACTTTTGTCAATAATGCATTGTAAATAGCCGTTGCCGGAATGGCGACAACCAGTCCGGCAGCCGTTGCCTTGAGTGCAAGTGCCAGGTGCTTCATGATCTCTCCGGCATTGATATCCTGCTGATTGTCACCAATAATATAAAAGGTGAGAATAATCGCCAAAACCGTACCGAGCAACCCTATATAGGGGGCATTGACCCCAATGGAAGCAATAGTGGAAAGATGCTTGCCGAGATCAAGTTCAAGTGCTTTTTCATGGGTATAGCTTTCAAGATCTACACTGCGGAAAAAAAGTACCCTTTCTATGGCAAATGCAAAAGTAAGAAAACTCAAAAACAGTAAAAATCCGATAATTCCATAGTCAACGATATGTTTGATCTGTTCTACAGGCATAAAACCTCTTTATCATAATTTGCAAGAAAGATTATACTGGAAATCAAATTAAAAAGTACCCTTCTTCAGCAAAGGACAGTACTTGGGGAGTACCATGGTTATTGCCGAAGGCAGTACCTCAAAACGGATTTTTTCCGCTTCATAGGGCTCACCATCAAGGTTGACAGATGTTTTTTGAAAAGGAATTGACTCGACCCACCGTTTCTGAAACCGTCTTACATACATACCGGAGTGTTCATAGTCAAACAGTTCGGCAATCACCTCTCCAAGATCGGTCATGGGAAATTCGAGAATAACCACAATATCAAGCAGTCCATCGTCAATATAGGCATAGGGAGCGAGCATTTGTCCGCCGCCGGCCTGTCTGCCGTTACAAACCACACTGGCGATCAATCTACCCTCAATCTCTACGTTGTCTGCCACAAGCCGCCCTTCATGGCTGGTATAGTTAAGTGCCTTGATAACGGCTGAAAGCGTATAGGCTCCTCCGCCAAGGAAATTTTTTAAGGAGGTCGGCGTATCGGCAACGATCTGTGCGCCAAAACCGCTGGAGGCAACGTTGATGAAATAGCGCTCATTTGCCTGTACAACATCTACGCCACTTGCCCTGCCCTCTACTGCGAGCCTCAATGCTTCCAGCGGCAATATCGGCAAATCTGCCGCCGTGGCAAAGTCGTTTGCCGTTCCCATTGGCAAAATCGCAAGTTCAGGACGATTCTCTTCTTCCAATGCCATCAGTCCGTTCGCTGCCTCGTTGATGGAACCATCCCCACCTGCGACTGCGACACGGGGAACACCCTCTTCGGCTGCTTCTTTGACAAAACGGATGATATCGCCATACTCCCATGTGACCCGTACTTCAACATTGAACCCTTCACTGCGAAGCTGCATCACGGCATCACGAAATGCCTCATCGAGCGCTCTTTTTCCGTTGAGTATAACCCGTATCATACGCTTTCTGCCTTGGGACCAGTCTGTACAATGATGGCATGCAGATCAAGTATCACTTCTGTTCCTTCACCTTTTTTAGAGCTAATCTGTATCACTATGCCTTCACTGTCGCAGTAAGTCTTCACCAGTGCCAGACCGATCCCCTCACCTTTTTTGCTCTCATCCCCCTGATAGTAGCGTTCAAAAACACGGATCAGCTCCGTTTCATCCATGCCTACTCCTCGATCAATGACTTTCAGTATACCATTTTGGTACCAAATGTGCACCGGGGTATCTTTGGGAGAGTATTTCATTGCATTGGCCACCAGATTGTCGAACATCTGTTCAAACCCTATTCTGTCCGCCACCACTTCGCATGGTGTGACATCGACAACTATTGGATTTCGCTGCTGCTCCCGAAAAATTTCAATACGTTCTTCTATAAGTGAGGGGAGTGAAAAACGCTCTTTGTCAATCGTATGTATCTCTTTGCATATGGCGTACAAAAGCTCATCATAAAGACGGTTTAACCGTACTGCCGCACCCTCAATACGTTCAAGACGCTTACGGGCACGTTCATCTTCCGCCTTTTTGGCAAGCATCTTTGTATTGGCCCTGATGGTCGAGAGGGGAAGATTGAGTTCATGAATAATATCTTTGGTCACATGCAGCAAGTAGGCTTCACGTTTGCGTCTGGGTGCAATGAGCCCGGAGGCGATGATATATCCCCACCCGGCACTCAGTAACAGTACAAAACCGCTCCCAATCAAAAAGGTCTCTTCGTTAAACCCCTCATTACGCAAAAACCAGTAGAGAAAACTCAGCAGCAGTACGATACTCAAGAGATATCCCAATGATGAAAGCAGTATCTCTTTTTTCATCTACAGCTTCCAGCGGTAGCCAAGACCGCGAACATTGACGATGGCATCAGGAAAATATTTTTTCAATTGTGCGATATAGACACGCAACGCACCATCACTTGCCTCATCTCCTGCTGCCCAGAGTCTGTCTCTAATTGTTTCAAAAGGAACCAGTTCTCCCTTTCTTTCAATCAGCAAAACAAGAAGATCGATCGTTTTGTTACTCAACCCTACACTCTTTCCGACCTCATCATAGAGTGTTCTGCTGGCATAGTCAAGCAGATAGGGTCCCACTTGCAAACGCTCATGGCGTATCTGACGGCGAAGCAGCGCATTTATGCGCAGATACAACTCTTCCAGATCGACCGGTTTTTTAAGATAATCATCCGCACCTGCACCAAAGCCTTCTTTTAAAGAACCTTTGTCTTCGCGTGATGTTAAAAAAATTGCAGGGGTTGTGTCTTTGGCTTCACGCAATTTCGTTAGAAGGTCAAACCCGCTCTCATACGGCAAGTTGACATCAAAAAGGTAGAGGTCATAGGTGTTTTCAAAAGTCAAATCAAGGGCACTATAGGGGTCAAGCGCCACATCAACAGCAAACCCTTCCTCTTCCAAAAAGTCCTGAAGCGTTTCATTAAACAGTCTGTCATCTTCAAGCAGCAGGATTTTTGCGGACATCAGCGTATCCTTATGTACATGCAGTTTTGCAACGCAAAACTACATATACATACCACCATTGACTTTCAATGTCTCCCCGGTAATGTAGGAAGCATGGTCAGAGAGCAAAAAGGCCACCGCTTCGGCAACCTCTTGAGGTGTACCAAACCGTCCCATCGGAATCTTGGCGATAAATGCCTCCTTGACCTCTTCTTTGAGCACATCTGTCATCTCTGTAGCGATGAACCCTGGTGTAACCGTGTTATAGCGAATACCGCTTGCCGCCGCTTCAAGTGCGAAGCTTTTGGTCATGGCAATGGTACCGCCTTTGCTCGCACTGTAGTTCGTCTGTCCTGCATTGCCTGTTTCACCTACGATAGAAGCAATGTTCACCACCGAACCGAAACGTTTTTTTCGCATTACCTTCAGCGCCTCACGGCACCCGATGAACGTAGAGAGCAGGTTCGCATTAATCACATCCATAAACTGCTCACTCTTCATTCGCATCGCCAGTCCATCTTTGGTAATTCCCGCATTATTGACCAAGTAGGCAAGTTCCCCGTCAACAGAGACAATCTGCTTGACTGCATCGACAAATGCCGCTTCATCACTCACATCAAACCCGATCGTCTCCGCACTGCCGCCGGCTGATTCTATCTCGGCTTGTACCGCTGCCGCTTCAGCTTCACCGCTTCGGTAATTGATCCAGACTTTCAAGCCCATGCCTGCGAGTGTTTTTGCAATCTGCGCACCTATCCCGCGACTTGCACCGGTAACCAGTACATTCTTCCCTGTAAACTTCATAATACTCCTTTACTATATGTGATTGGTGGTGAAAATATCTCTCAGCAGCTAAACAGCTTCTCTTTGATTTTCTCAAAAAATCGGTAATCTTCTTCACTGATTGTGTCTGAATAGATAATATGGTTGAGTTGTTCAAGCAGGTGGAACTTTGAAAGTTTGTCCTCACAAAGCGCCTGATTGATGATCGCTATATGCGCATCGAGATCATACTCTTTCCTGACTGCCTCTTGCAAAAAAGCCTTTGCCTCCTCTTCCGAGCAGCCAAAATCCTCTCCCATGATCTTGCAAAACAGCGGTGCTTCCTTCTCAATATCACGATGGTCGACCTTAATAATGTGCGCCAGCAAAACCCCTACCGACTCTTTAATCTTTTGCTGCATGTACTCACTCCTTTTGGCATAAGCGCTATTGTGTCACAAGGACTCTTGCTACCATTGTACCAAAATATCCGCTGACTATCCAATTAGCGGTTCATCCATCTCTTCCGGAATCTCCAGCCCCATCAATGTCAAGACTGTAGGCGCAACATTATTGAGCCCCCCGCCACTTTTAACTTTCTCTACACCGTCTGCAAGCACATAGCACCAAACATCCCCTACTGTATGGTTGGTCAGCACATGCCCTTCTCCGTCACACATCTCTTCACAGTTGCCGTGATCCGAGGTCAACACAATGGCATAGTCTCTCTCTTTTGCCTTGGTGACGATCTTGCCAAGTTCCGTATCTACCGCTTCTACCGCCTTTTTGGCAGCCTCGAAGTTACCGGTATGTCCGACCATATCGCCATTGGCAAAGTTGACGACAATAAAATCATACCCCTCATCCATGGCCGTACGTACGGCTTCACCGACCTCGGGTGCGGACATCTCCGGCTTCATATCGTAGGTTTTGACATCGGGACTTGGAATGAGTACACGACTCTCTCCCTCTACCGGAGTCTCAACACCGCCGTTAAAAAAGAAAGTTACGTGCGCATACTTTTCCGTCTCGGCTGTATGCAGCTGGCGAAGTCCTGCCCTTGAAACAACCTCTGCAAGCGTATTCTCCGGTGCTGTTTTTGGAAACAGAACAGGGTAGGGGAAGGCGGCATCATACTGTGTCATCGTCGCAATATGCAGCGGGACAAATGTTCGCTCAAACGCATCGAAATGCGGATCACCCAGTGCTGTCGTGATCTCCCGTACCCTGTCTGAACGGAAATTGGTAACAATAACAGCATCACCCTCTTTCATCCCTTCATACCCTGAAAATGCCACCGGTTCAATGAACTCATCGGTCTCTCCTTTGGCATAATTCTCTTCGACATAGGCCAAAGGTGCAAGATCGGTTTTCGGTGTCGCTTCGGCAATGGCACGGTACCCTTTTTCTACACGCTCCCACCGGTTGTCTCTGTCCATGGTGTAAAAGCGTCCGCCAATGGTAGCAATCTGAATGTCCTCGTCACATATCGCTTCTATCTGCTTCAGATAGACCGGTGCAGAGGTCGGACTGACATCACGGCCGTCCGTAATAAGATGCAAAAAGACCTTTTTTGCTCTACGTTTTGCCAGCTTGGCAAGCCCGATAGTATGCTCAATATGCGAATGCACCCCTCCGTCACTCATCAGCCCAATGAGATGCACCCTGTCACTCTTTTCAAGTGTCCGTGTCAGTGCTTCATTCTCTTCAATACTCCCGTCTTCAAGTGCCAGAGAGATTTTGACAAGATCCTGATAAAGCACCCTTCCCGCACCTATGGTCATATGCCCCACTTCAGAGTTCCCCATCTGTCCTTCGGGAAGCCCGACACTCAATCCATAGGTTGAAATAAGCGCTTTTGGTACATTTTCCAGTGCATCATAGGTCGGTTTTTGTGCCGCCTCAAACGCATTGCAGGCACCTTTCGGCTTATATCCGATGCCGTCGGTAATGATCAGTATGGTTTTTTGTATCTTGCTCATAAAACTCCATTTTTACAATAATGTTGAGATATTCTTATCATATAATTATTGAAATCATAGTAAAATAAGCTTTTGTATACCTAAATACAAATTCTTAGCTACTAAATTTAAATATTTGATAGAAAGTCGCCCATGCTCTATACACTCTCACAACTCTTTGACATCAACCTTTTTGGCTACATTTCAGTACGTGCCGGGTTTGCCTTTATGACTGCCCTGCTCTTTACGCTCTTTGTCATGCCAAAATACATTCTCTGGGCAGCAGCACGCAATGCCAACCAGCCCATCAGCAAGTATGTCAAAGCACATGAAGGCAAAGGCAAAACACCTACCATGGGCGGTGCCATTTTTCTTGCCAGCACCATACTTGCCGCCTTATTAACGGTCAATCTTACCAATCCTTACGTATGGGGTGGCATCATTACACTTGTCGGCTTCGGTGCTGTAGGTATGAAAGATGATCTGGGAAAAATACTCACCGGTGACAACCTTGAGGGGCTGACTCCAAGGGGAAAAATGGCACTGCTTGGCATCATTGCACTAACGGCGACCGGTCTGCTTGTCATATCGGGATTTCCTACTGATTTTTACATTCCTTTCGTTAAAACACCTCTCTTTGATATGGGTTATTTTGCCATCCCATTTTGGATACTAATCTTTCTTGCTACAACCAATGCCGTCAACCTCACTGACGGACTGGACGGACTGGCGACAGTACCCTCCATCATCGCACTCTTTACACTGGGAATTATTGTCTATATCACAGGTCATGCCATCTTCTCGCACTATCTGCTCATCCCAAATATCAAAGGGGTCGGAGAGGTCATGATTCTTGCGGCGGCACTTGGCGGCGGTCTTATGGGCTTTTTATGGTACAACGCCTACCCTGCAGAGGTCTTCATGGGCGACACAGGATCCCTTGCCATCGGCGGTTTTCTTGCCTATCTTGCCATTTTGGGCAAAAGCGAACTGCTGCTTATTCTCATCGGGCTTGTCTTCGTCATTGAAACCGTGTCGGTCATTCTTCAGGTTGGCAGTTTCAAACTTCGTCAAAAGCGTATTTTCCGCATGGCGCCCATCCATCACCATTTTGAAATGAAAGGATGGCCGGAGAACAAAATTATCGTTCGATTCTGGATGATTGCTTTCATCGCCAATATCATTGCACTGATCACATTTAAATTTAGATAGCATATGAAGAAGCGTGCAACACGCTTCTCAAATCTTAAATTATGCATAAATAGCTACTTGCTCAAAAAAAGGAATCTTTTTATGAAACCAACCCTCTTCGGCTACGGTTTGACGACAAAAGCAATTGCCAGAAAACTCGGCGGCGGCTGTTCTTTTTATGATGATAACTGCAAAGAACCCTATAAGGATGACATGGGCAATACTATCTACCCTTCGTCCATGTTTGATCCCGACAACAGCCAAATGGAAATCACCACTCCGAGTCTGCCTCCCAAACATCCGCTCATCGAGCAAGCCGAACATCTTTTGAGTGAATATGACTATTTTCTGGGGACGAATGCCCTGGAGAAAACACCTTTTACCATTTGGATCAGCGGTACCAACGGTAAAACCACCACCACACAGATGCTCACCCACCTGCTTGCCAAGCGTGGTGCAGTCAGTGGCGGCAATATCGGTACCCCACTTGCCGACCTTGATGAAAAAGCGCCTATCTGGGTACTGGAGACCAGTTCATTCACCCTTCACCATACCCATATGGCATCACCCAATATCTATCTGCTGCTGCCTATTACCCCTGACCATCTCGACTGGCACGGTACACCCCAGCAGTATGAACAAGACAAACTCAAACCCTTAAAGAGTATGAAAGAGGGAGAACTGGCACTTGTGCCCAAAGGGCTCTCCCTGCCAAAAACCAATGCCTTCGTTGTCGAGTATGACACCAACACATTCCTATGTGACTATTTTGGCCTCGATGCTTCCAAACTCAGCTACAAGGGTGCTTTTTTACAAGATGCCCTCCTTGCACTTGCCATTACAAAAGTCCTCTTTGATGAGACCGACTATGCTTTATTGAACCGTTTTAGACGCGATTCGCACAGACAGGAGGAGTATATCGACGACAAAGGCAGACTCTGGGTCAACGATTCCAAAGCAACAAACCTTGACGCTGCCGTTCAGGCGGTCAATACCTATGGAGACAAAACACTGCATCTCATTGCAGGGGGTGATGACAAAGGCGTTGACCTGAGACCTCTTTTTGAGGTATTGCAGACCAAGGACATTACACTCTACAGTATCGGTGCCAACAGCCAAAAACTTAAAGCACTCTCAAAGGAGTTTCACATTGACTTAAAAGAGGCAGAAACACTGGAGAATGCCGTCAGGTTGATAGACCAAGCACACACAAACGAGAGCGTGGCACTCCTCTCTCCTGCGGCTGCCAGTTTTGACCAGTTTGGCTCCTATAAAGAGCGTGGCGAACGTTTCATCACATGTATCAAGGCGCTTTAAAAAGAGGGCTCTAAAAACGTTTTCAGTCAATGCGACAAAGGAGCACTCAACCCATGAAATGGGCGCTTGCGTTTGCGACTGCCGGAGTATTGACTGAAAAAATTGAGTTTTTAGAGGTACCCAAAAGTCCAAAAAATAGCTAAAAGGGCTTTTTTCTCAATATTCTTTAAGCTTACATAGCTATAATTTCATCCACTTCAGCACAACAGTGGCTCTGTAGCTCAGTTGGTAGAGCAAAGGATTGAAAATCCTTGTGTCGGCGGTTCGATTCCGTCCAGCGCCACCATCCATAAAACTCCTACATTACGTACTTGCAGAAAATTTTTATGTTATACTTCTACCCATACATACATTAAGCATATTTAACGGATACCCTATGTCAAAAAAACTACACCTTGTCAGCCTTGGCTGTACCAAAAACCTTGTTGACAGCGAAGTGATGCTCGGACGTCTCAAAGAGTATGAGATCACCGATGACAATACACAGGCGGATGTCATCATTGTCAATACCTGCGGCTTCATTGACGCCGCCAAAGAAGAGAGCATCAATACTGTCCTCAACCTGCATGATGAGAGAAAAGAAAACTCCGTACTGGTCATGGCAGGCTGTCTCTCCGAACGCTACAAAGAGGAGTTGATGAAAGAGCTGCCCGAGATAGACATATTTACAGGAGTAGGCGACTATGAGAAGATCGATGCACTTATCGCCAAAAAGCAGAGCACGTTCAGTCCCGAGGTCTATCTTGCCACCGAAGAGAGCGGTAGAGTCATCACCGGATCGAACTACCATGCCTATATCAAAATAGCCGAAGGGTGCAACCAGCAGTGCAGTTTCTGTGCCATTCCAAGTTTCAAGGGCAAACTTCACTCCCGAAGCCTTGAGAGTATCGTCAAAGAGGTTCGTCTGCTTGTAGCACAGGGATTCTGGGACTTCTCGTTCATTTCACAGGACAGCTCCAGCTACGGACGCGATATGGGCCTCAAGGATGGACTCAGAGACCTCATCAAAGCGGTAGAAGCTGTCGAAGGCGTCAGATCGGCGCGTATTCTCTATCTTTACCCCAGTACGACCACGTTTGCGCTCATTGACGACATTGCCGACTCCACTGTATTTCAGACCTATTACGATATGCCCATCCAGCATATTGACGAGAGGGTGCTCAAGACCATGAAACGCGGATTTGGCGAAAAACAGACTATCGCTCTGCTTGAACATATGAAAAGCAAACCCGATGCTTTCATCCGCACCTCCGTCATTGCAGGGCATCCGGGAGAGAGTGAAGAGAGTTTCCAAAAACTCTGCAGTTTCCTCGAAGCATTCGGTTTTGACCGGTTCAATGTCTTCGCCTATTCCAACGAAGAATCCACAGCTGCCTACACCATGGAGCAGTTGCCTCAGGGGATTATTGAAAAACGTGCCGCCATTCTTGGAGAGATAGCCGAACAAAGCACCATTGCTTCACTTAAAAAGATGGTAGGCAAAACCGTTACACTGGTTGTCGACGGTGAAAGTGACGAACACGAATATCTTCTCTCTTCCCGTCCTCTACAGTGGGCTGTTGACATAGACGGAGAGATCCTGATCAACGACACAAATGAAATCCCTGTAGCGTACGGGAAGTGCTATGAAGCCCACATTACGCAGCTGGCAGGATCCCAACTTCTTGCAACGCTGGTCAAACCGGCATAGTCTCTATGCTTGCGCTCGATACTTCCCTTCTTGCCGAACGAAAAAACCTGTTGGCTTTTTCGGCAGGCATAGACTCCTCTGCACTCTTCTTTTTGCTGATTGAACACCATGTTCCTTTCGACATTGCCATTGTCGATTATGGTATCAGAGCACAGAGCAAAGCGGAAGTAACCCATGCCAAAAAACTGGCACAAACGTATAAACTGTACTGTCACACCATTACGGCTCCCCACTGGGAGTCGGGCTTCGAGCAGAAAGCGAGAGCGTTTCGCTATGGTTTTTTTGAATCGCTTATTCAAGACAAAGGTTACGACACCCTTCTTACTGCCCATCAGCTCAACGACAGACTGGAGTGGTTTTTGATGCGCTTTTGCAAAGGTGCAGGTACAGTAGAGCTTGCCGGTATGTCACCGGTGGTACACCAAAAAGACTACATTCTTGTGCGTCCGCTGTTACAGTACAGCAAAGCAGAGTTGCTGGCGTACCTTCATGCCCATAACCATCCCTATTTTGTCGATGAAAGCAACGCTGACGAAACCTATGAGCGCAACTATTTTAGAAAACACTTTTCAGACCCCCTGCTTGCACAGTGTCAAGAGGGAGTCAGACAGAGTCTGGACTATTTACATCAGGACAGACTACTTGTCGAGAGTCTTTACGAACCTATTTATACCCACAGGTCGCTTTGCATTGTCAAACTCTACTCTCCCTACGTCAAAAGCCGTGCGGCAGATGCAACACTCAAATCGCTCGGCTATCTGCTAAGCAGTGCCGAGCGACAGGCGATCGATAGACAAAACAGCCTTGTTGTCGGAAGGAAATGGGCAGTAGAAACAGTTGACAACCTCCTTTACATTGCTCCCTACCGTACAGAAGAGATGCCCAAGCAGTTTAAGGAGCAGTGCCGTAAAGCCAAACTGCCGCCAAAAATAAGACCCTACCTCTATTGTGAAGGAATCTCTTTGGAGAATCTGCCGCAATAACCCGACACTGCTCCCCGTTTTTTACTTTTTCCCTGCAAGCGGATGCGCTTTCATATACTCCTGCATCTTTTTCACGCTTCCAAGCTTTGTATAGACTTGTGTCGTTGCCATTGTTTCATGACCGAGCAGTTCGCTTACATCGGCAATGCGTGCGCCTTCATTGAGCAGATGGGTAGCAAAGGAGTGGCGAAGCTGGTGAGGGGTGGCTTTGATACCATGTGTTTTAAAGAGTTTTGTAAGTTTGTAGCGCAGCTGTGCGGCATTAAGTGGGGCATTGCCTTTTTCAAAAAGATATTTTTTGGGATGAGCCGCAGCCAGATGTCTTTCGATCATCGTTTGCAACGAGGGCAGCAACGGAAGCTGGCGTACTTTGTTGCCTTTTCCGTGTATCTCGACCCATCCGTTGCCTATCTGCTCCAGCGTCAGGGAACTCAACTCCGAAATACGCAGACCCAGACCATACAGCATCACAACCAACAACTGTTCCTGGGGCGTTGCCGAGGCAAGCACTTCGTCAATATAGTGCGCTTCTATGGGTTTGGGTAGACTTTTGGGAACCTTGACCGATTCATCAGAAAGAATAGTAAGAGAAACGTGGCGCTGTTCCCGAAGATATTTGGAAAAGGAGCGCACCGCAGAGAGTTTTTTGACAATGGTTTTTTTACTGTTTTTAACGATTTTAAACCGAAAAGGCGTAATATCAAGCACCCATGTTGCATCCTCTTCATAAAACGCGCTAACCTCCGCCATTTGCCGCAATGCGATCTCGTAGGTCTCGACCGTTTTTTCGGAATAGCCCCGGACATCAAGCAGATAGTCGAGAAAATCTTCAATGAGAGACGGCAATGTTTCCAATTCCTTACTCCTTACTATCCACAGATGCAAAGTCACCTACATTGAGGGAACAAAAATATTGTGCAACAGCACACAAATCATTTCACTATTGTATCGTATGCTCCAGCATTTTCTCTTTCAGATACACTTTTGCCTCTTGGTGGCTCAACCCCTCCAATGAGAGACTCTGAATATAAAAATCTATCTGACAGAACGGCTTGGGGATGACAAATCTGTCCCAGCTTCCCAACTGCCAGTAGGACGATGCCTGATAGTTCATCACAAATATAGGAAGATCACTTTTAAGCGCAATGCCTATTGCTCCGTCGCTCATGGCGTGTCTCGGTCCTCTTGGACCATCGGGCGTAATCAGTACCTCTTCTTTGGCTTTGATGCTTTTAAACGCCTGCATCAGTACCTGTTTCGCCCCCTTCTTGCTAGAACCCCGCAAAGGACGAATACGCAGAAAACCGAGTGTCCGTGCGATGATTTCGCCATCCGTATGCTGTGAAATGATTGCCGATGCGGGATGTCGCGGATGGATTTTTCTGTATGCCTGCGGGCTCATCAGCAATTCTCCGTGCCAACAGACACAGACATGCTGGGAATCATCTATTGGTGTAATATAGTGAAACCGTTTCTTTGCCGTAAACCAGATAAACCGCATAATCAGGAAAATGACCGGTGGCGCGACAACAACACCGGCTTGTTTTAAAAACGATTTCATGATACCGGCTGATTGACCACAACGCCGTCAAGCGCACCCCGTGACGTTTTGGTGATTTTCACATCTACGATCTTTCCGAGCAACTCTTCGCTGCCCTCCACAAAAACCAGTTTCCCGTCGTCACTGCGCCCGGAAATACGGTTGTTTGGTTTGAGCTCATCGAAATAGACCTCATGTATTTTGCCAAGCTGGGCATCCATGACTTCATCAAGAATCTCCGTATGTCTTGCCTGCAACTCCTGAAGCCGTTTGGATGCAATCTCATCAGCAACCTGATCGTCATATGCTGCCGCTTCCGTATGGGGTCTCGGAGAGTACTTGAAAGAGAACATCTGCTCAAAACGCACCTGCTCGAGTACATCCATCGTATCGGCAAAATCGGCATCGCTCTCTCCAGGGAACCCGACGATCACATCGGTCGATATGGTCGCTTCGGGACAGAGCGTGCGGATCTTCTCGCAGCGGTTGAGAAACCACTCTTTGGAATATCCGCGCTTCATCCGTTTGAGCAGTTGCGTTGAACCGCTCTGAAGCGGCACATGGATCTGTTTGCATATTTTCGGATTGGATGCGAACTCTTCCAGAAAGGCATCATCCATATGCAGCGGATGCGGGGACTGAAAACGGATACGCTCAAGCCCTTCAATACGCGAAATCTTGCGCAGCAGTCCTGTAAAGTCTATCTTCTCCTCTGCCGCACCAAACCGCCTGCCGTAATTGTTGACGTTCTGTCCCAGCAACATTACTTCTTTTGCACCACCGTCAACCGCCTTGGCAATCTCCTGTACCAGCAGGTCACTTGGAATGGATATCTCTTCCCCCCGGGTATGGGGAACAATACAGAAGGTACACGATTTGTCACACCCAATGGAGATATTCACCATCGCTTTAAAAGGGTTGCTTCGAAACTCTCCAAAAGCGTAGGTACTCTCATCATAATCCGTATCGACCTCTACCGCATGCTTTTTCTGCACAACATCGGTAATCTTCGAGACATTTCTCGCCCCGAGTACAAAATCGACCGAAGGCGCGCGTTTAATAATCTCTTCACCCAAATGTGATGCCGTACATCCGGCAACACCTATCTTCGCATCACTCTTCTTTTTTTTGTTAAAGACCCCTATCTCGGAAAAAAGTTTTGCTACCGGCTTCTCTCTTACCGAACAGGTATTGATGATGATCAGGTCGGCATCTTCGAGTCTCTCTGTCAGCTCATAATCCTCTTTGCTGCTTAGTTCAGCGATCATATGTTCGGTATCTCGAACATTCATTGCACATCCGAGTGTTTCAATAAACAGTTTTTTACTCATGGTCTGGCTCGTCTTTATGATATTTATGTAGTGAAGAATTAAATTGAATGAGAAAAGATTGAATTAAAAGAGATTTGCACATACACACCGGGCAGCAGCCTCAGGCAATGATGTGTACTTCGTAAATGTACTCATTGTCGTCCAGTCCGTACTTGACCTCTCTCATATAGACAGAATAGCCCTTTTCCTCAAAGTACTCAATCAACTCTTTCAGCTCTTTATGGGAGTTATCCTTGTCAAAATAGAATATAGATCTGTTCGCTAGTTCCTCTTCAAGTTTCTTCAGTTCAATCGTTTTGGGTTTCGCTTTCAGGGTAGTTCTAGCCAGTTTCAGTTTCATCTATAATTCCTTTGAATACTTGTTTAATGTACTTAATGATTAATTATACTTTATTTTCAGTAAAGGATTGATTAGCTATAATTTTAGACTTCAAAAACAGACCCTCCCAGACGTTCTTAACACTGTTTATGTTACCTCTTGTAGCGGTAGGTTTTGAAAAATATCAGAGGATGTTGCATGGAAAAAATATTGGATATCATTGAAGCGATTGCGCACGAGAAAAATATCTCCAAAGAGAACGCAATTGAAGCATTTAAAGAGGCTCTTGTCAATACAGCCAAAAAACTGACAAGCCAGAGCAGTACATTTGAAGTGATCATAGACAATGACACGAAAACATACAGCATTAACAAAGTCATCACTGTCGTTGCCGATGACGATGAAAGGCTTGAAGAAGAGCCTGACAGTTACATCAGTCTCAGTGAAGCAAAAGAGTTTGACGACTCTATCGAAATAGGCGACCAGCTCAAGGAGGAGTTCATTCTCGAAGAGCACGGCAGAACCGCTTCGGCCAACCTTTTCAGGGAACTGGAGTACCATGTCCAAAGACGTATCGAGCAGGATCTTTTCGAGAAATACAGAGAGAAGGTCGGTACTGTCATGCTGGGTACTGTCAACCGTATTGACAGTGAAGACAATACCCATGTCGAAATCGGTGAGCTCAAAGGGATACTCACGCGAAGAAACCGTATTAAAGGAGAGTCCTTTAAGCGCGGTGACACCATCAGAGCACTGTTGCGCTATGTCAGTGTCGATCCGCAGTACGGACTCTTTCTCGAACTTACCCGTACCTCACCGAAATTCCTTGAAGCGTTGATGGCAAATGAAGTCCCCGAAATTGCTGACGGTGTGGTCGAGATTGTCGGTGCCGCGCGTATTCCCGGTGAACGTGCCAAAATTGCACTTAAAACCGACCAGATGAATGTCGATCCCATTGGCGCGGCTGTAGGTGTCAAAGGAGTACGTATCAACGCAGTCAGTGAAGAGCTAAACGGAGAGAATATCGACTGTATCGAATATTCTCCGATTCCCGAAATTTATATTACACGTGCACTCTCTCCGGCAATCACACAGAGTATTAAAGTCGATCAGGAAGAGAAAAAGGCCATAATCAATATTACCGGCGACCAGAAAGCAAAAGCAATCGGTAAAAGCGGTATCAATATCCGTCTGGCATCGATGCTGACGGGCTATACGATAGAACTCAATGAAGTGGAAGGCATTACGGAAAGACAGGCAGATTCCTCCGAACCGGAAACAACAAAAACCACAGATACTTCCGCACTCGAAAGTCTCTTTAAATAACCGGCAGGCAGCAGGGTTTTGCCTACCTGGTTTTGGCTGGCTCTACTGCTGCAGGACTATCCTGCTAAAGTTTTCTGCCTCCAATGAGGCAGATCCCACCAAAACACCGTCGACACCATCAATTGAAACAATCTCTTTAACATTGTCCGGTTTGACCGATCCTCCGTAAAGCATGGGTACATCGATAAATGCTTTGAGGGCCGCATGGGTAGTACTGATCTCTTCTATGGTTGCGGAGCGACCTGTACCGATTGCCCAGATAGGTTCATAGGCAACGATCAGTTTTTCATAGCTTTTGTCAATACCCTCAAACTGCTTTTTAAGGTACTCGATCACGGCCACATCCCCTTCTTCTCTTACACAAAGCGGCTCACCGATGCAGTAGACGATCTCAAATTGTGCTTCGGCAAAAAAGGCAAACTTGTTTGCTACAGATTCCTGGTCTTCAGCCAGGAGTTCACGCCGTTCGCTATGGCCTATCAATATGGTTTTTATATCAAACTCTTCAAGCTGTTCAAGTCCTATTTCCCCGGTAAATGCACCGTTTCTGGCCGGGTATGCATTTTGCGCACCTATCGTGAATGCACCGTGGTAACTGTCCAGTGCCGTAGAAGGGGGAAATACGATTACCCTGTCCTCACTCTTTTTACTAAGAAGCTTCTTTGAAAGCGTGTCGAGGTAATCTCTGGTCGTAGATCTGGTATGGTTCATTTTGAAGTTTGCCGCGTAGATCATGCAGTTCCTTTTTGGTAGAGAGAAACAGGATATGCTCTCTTGCTATAAAGCAGGGAGTATGGCTACTCCATCTCAAGTGCAGTCAGACCGGGAAGTTCTTCTCCCTCGATCAGCTTTAGACTTGCACCGCCTCCTGTAGAAACAAAGGTCATCTCATCCACATCACCAGCACGCTGTGCCACATCTGCAGTATCACCGCCGCCTACGATCGTTGTCGCATGGGTTTCAGCAATGTGGTGGGACATCATTATACTGCCTTTGGAGAATTTATCCATCTCATAGACACCCATCGGCCCGTTCCAAATGATCGTCTGTGCATCGTTGAGCACTTCTCTAAAGAGTCGTGAAGAGGCCGGTCCCGTATCGAGTCCCATCCAGTCAGATGGAATCTCCTGCGATGGAAGGTACTTCACTGCCGTATTTTCCGAAAATTCCGGAGCCACCACAAAGTCCACAGGCAAATAGAACTTCACGCCAAGCTCCTGTGCTTTTGCCATGATTTTTTTTGCCTCCTCTATGAGGTCGTCCTCGACGAGTGATTTACCGATCTCATACCCCTGTGCTTTAAGGAACGTAAATGCCATCCCCCCGCCAATGATCACCTTGTCCACTTTGTTCAGCAGATTGGTCAGTGCCTGAAGCTTTCCGGAAACCTTCGATCCGCCAACTACAGCAACGAACGGTCTGATCGGTTTCTCAAGCACCTTGCTGAAAAAGTTCACCTCTTTGCTCAGTAGAAAACCTGCCGCTTTGTGCTGCTTGTCAAAGAACTGCGCAATCGCGTAAATGGATGCGTGCTTTCTGTGGCAGGCACCGAAGGCATCATTGACATAAATATCGGCAAAGGAAGCGAGTTCTTTGGCGAATGCTTCGTCATTTTTAGTCTCTCCCGCTTCAAAACGAAGATTTTCGAGCATGAGCACATCGCCCGCTACCAAATTTGCCGCTTTTGCTTTGGCATCGGGACCTACGACATCCTCAGCCATATAAAGCTCGTTTTTGATCTTCAAAAGCGTATGCAGGCGTTTTGCTACCGGTTGAAGCGAATACTTCTCCTCAAATTTTCCGGGCTCGGGGCGTTCAAAATGTGATGCCAGAATCACCTTACAGTCACGGTCAATACAGTAACGTATCGTCGGCAGCGCCGCTCTGATACGTCTGTCATCGGTAATGTTCCCGAATTCATCTTTTGGGACATTGAAGTCACATCTAATAAATACTCTTTTACCATCTATATCAATATCTTTGAGTGTTCTCATTATGCCTCTTTACTACTTTTTGCTTACCAGTACTGCCATATCGACCAAACGACAGGAGTACCCCCACTCATTGTCATACCATGAAAGTACCTTTACCATACGGTCACCGATTACCTGGATCGTATCGAGCGCCACGACCGTACTGAGCGACTCACCGACAAAATCCTGTGATACACGGTACTCCTCATCTACACCAAGGATCCCTTTATGGCTGCCTTCACTTGCCATTTTAAAAGCAGTCTGTACCGTCTCGACCGTAACATCCTGATTGAGCGTGACGGTCAGATCCACCATCGATACGTCCGGCGTAGGTACACGGATCGCCTGTCCGTTGAGCTTGCCTGCCAGGTTCGGCAGCACCTTAGAGATCGCCTTTGCTGCACCGGTTGTGGTCGGTACGAGGTTGGTCGCACCCGAACGCCCTTTTCTCGGGTCTTTTTTATGTTTGCTGTCGAGAATCGGCTGAGATGACGTATAGGAGTGGATGGTTGTCATCAGTCCCGCCTCGATGCCAAAGGCATCATCGAGCACTTTGGCAACCGGTGCCAGCCCGTTGGTTGTACAACTTGCGTTGGAGATGATCGGCTCACCGGCATAACTCTCGGCATTCGCGCCAATCACAAAAGTAGGGGTGTCGTCTTTCGCCGGTGCGGAGAAAACAACCTTTTTAATACCCTTTTCAAGATAGGGCTGTACGCTTTCCTGTGTCAAAAATGCGCCGGTACACTCCAGTACCAGTTCGGCACCGTAATCAGCAAAATTCAGCTTTGCAGGATCACGTTCTGAGAGTATCTTCGCCCTGTCACTGCCAATATGCAGATAACCCTCGGCAACACGTACATCACTGCGTGTCCCGTGTACAGAATCATACTTTACATTGTATGCAATCATCTCTTCGCTGCCGCTCGCATTGACTGCGACCAGCTCAATGTCATCTCTGTCTGCAATGATGCGTGCCACACATCGGCCAATCCTTCCCAGTCCGTTTATCGCTACTTTTACCGCCATATCAATCCTTCAATAAGCCTTGTGGTGTATTATGCTAAAATTGCGTAATTTTACAGTAAATGAGGTTAGCATTTGGTTAAGCGTTCCAAGCCGTCTGTCGCACTGTTCGGAGGAAGTTTCGACCCTCCCCATGCAGGGCATCAGGCAATCGTCGAGACGGTAGCGAAACGACCCGATATCGACAAACTGATCGTCGTACCGGCCTACCTCAACCCGTTCAAAACCGCTTCCCATGCGACTGCCGCGCAGCGTCTGGCATGGTGCCATCAACTCTTTGGGCATATCCCAAAGGTCGAGGTAGACGCTTACGAGATTGAGCAGGGAAGGAGTGTGACAACAGCAGAGACGCTTAGACACTTTCAGGAATCCTATGATGTCAACTATCTGGTTATCGGGGCTGACAACCTTTCCGGCCTGACCCGATGGCATCAGTTTGCATGGCTCAATGATACCGTCACATGGCTCATTGTTACCCGAAAAGGGCATACGCTGCAGACTGATACACTCAGAGACTATGAGGTGATCACACTCGATCTGCCATACAGTTCGACAGAGATTCGCGACAACGGACAATTCGATGATGTTGACAGAAGCATCAGAGAGTCCGTACAAACACTATTGACAAAGGAAAATATTTCATGACCATGGAAGAGAGAATTGAAACCATCGTAAATATACTCGATGAAAAAAAAGCAGAAGAGATCGAAGTCTTTAACCTTGATGACGCAGACTATATCGCAGACCGTGTGGTCATTGCAAACTCACTGAACCTCAAGCATACCCAGGCACTTTTTGATCAGCTCAAAGAAGCCCTCAAACCCAAAGGCGAAACGTTTCTTCATGCCGATATGAGCGACGAGTGGATCGTTGCAGACCTGGGGGATATTTTGATTCATATTATGATCCCGGAATATCGCCAGCGCTATTCACTCGAGACTTTCCTCAGCGAACTGGTTGCCAGTCAAAAAAAAGAGGCGTAACTACAGCAGCGATCCCCACATATCCTCGTACCGTGAGCCCTCAAGCAGAGAAAGGGCGACAAACAGCACGATCGTCACTATCGGTGAAAAGATCAACCACCAGAGATACTGTTGTCTAAACAGATAGTAAAGCAACCCTCCCCATGCACTTGCAACCAGCACGATATGAGTGAGAAAAAGCGGGATGACAGGCCGGGTAATGTTACCCATGATGCCCAATGATATAATAACAATGAACGACGCAAGTGCGATCATGGTCCGCTTGCTATCTTTATTGCGGCTGTAAAGCCAGAATATAAGTGCGAAGGTTAACAGTACCGCCAGTATTATCAATGCTTTCATTCACTCTCCTTCAGTAAAATAATCCTGCCATGCACAACAGGAGAGACGAACAGTGTTTGCTGCTTGTGCTAAAGTCTCTCAAGCACTCCGATTCCAAGAATGGACAAGCCCTGTTTAATTGTCTTTGCCGTCAAATCCGCCAGCAACAGACGTGAAGTACGTACCTTCTCGTCAATCTCCTCTTTAAGAATCGGATTACGCTCATAGAAGCGCATGAAAAGTGTCACCAACTCATAGAGGTAGTTGGTAATCTGATTGGGCGCGGCATCCTCTGCGGCTTTTTTCAGTATATCCTCAAACTGCAGCAGCATCACCGCCAGACGATGCTCCAAATCATCAGTAAGCACAATCTCACCTTCTGCCTCTTGACCGTACTTTCTGAAAATACTCTGAATACGGGCATAAGCATACTGCATGTACAATGAAGTGTTTCCTTCAAAAGAAAGCATCTTGTCCCAGTCAAAAATGTAGTTTGACTCGCGGTTGATACTCAAATCGGCATATTTGACCGCACCGATGCCGACAATTTTGGCAATCTTTTCAACCTCTTCGTCACTGTAGTCCGCTTTGTTCTTGATCGCTTCTTTGGCACGTTCTACCGCTTCATCGAGCAGGTCTATGAGCTTAACCGTGCCGCCGTCACGGGTTTTGAACGGTTTGCCGTTCTTGTCCATCATGGTACCGAATGCCACATGCTCGAGCTTGACATCCTCAGGGACGAACCCCGCCTCTTTGGCAACGCGGAAAACCTGTTTGAAGTGTCCGCCCTGACGTGCATCAACCACATAACTGATGCGCTTGGCACCCAATACATTGGCACGGTACCAGAGCGCAGCAAGGTCAGTCGTAGCGTAAAGGTATCCGCCGTCGCTCTTTTGTACAATGACCGGGATCTCTTCTCCTTCGAGGAAAACGCACTGTGCACCGTCACTCTCACTGAGCATCCCGGCTTTATCAAGATCGCTCAATACTTTGGCGAGGGAGTCGTTGTAAAAACTCTCCGCCCTGACATCCTCTCGTGCCAAATTGACATCGAGCTTTTTATAAACCTCTTCACAGTGTCCGAGAGAGATGTCAATGAACTTTTTCCACAGCCCAAGACAGTGTGCATCACCGCTTTGTATCTTGACCACATACTCTCTTGCCTTGTCGGCAAAGGTACTGTCTTCGTCAAAACGTTTTTTGGCATCTTTGTAAAACTGTTCCAGGTCTCTAAGGCTGCCGCTGCCGTCACTTCCCTGCTCCTCAAGATAGGCAATAAGCATACCAAACTGTGTTCCCCAGTCACCAATATGATTCTGCCTGATCACCTCATCACCCAAAAACGCCAGCAGATTTGCCAATGTGTCACCGATGATTGTCGATCGCAAATGTCCTACGTGCATCTGCTTTGCCATGTTCGGTCCTGAGTAGTCAACAACCACCTTAATGGGATCTTCTTTCTTTTCAATGCCAAGTCTTTCGTCATTCTTGGCTTCATTACACTGCTTGGCTACCCAGTCATCGTTCAGCCACAGGTTGATGAACCCGGGACCTGCGATCTGTGTTTTGGCCAGAATACCGGAAGTATCAAGGTTGTCGGTGATCAGAGTAGCAATCTCTCTTGGGTTCTTTTTCAGTACTTTCGCAAGCGCCATTGCACCGTTGAACTGAAAATCCCCGAACTCCGGTTTCGTAGCTTCAGTTACACCGATTGGCTCCGCTTCAATACCTGCTTTGTCAAAAGCTGCTTTAATGACTTTGTTGACTTCTTCTTTTAACTTCATAATGATTTCCGTAAATTGTGTGGAATTGTAGATTGATCAAGCAGCATATGCTCGAGGGGAGATATCTGAACGATCAGCACTGAACGCTCAGCACTTGTTTTAAGCGTTCTCGCTCTTTTTCTCGTCTGCCTTTGCTTCTACAGCAGTCTCTTCTTTTTTTGCGATCTCTTTGACCTCATCCTCTTCGCCCTCTTTCATCGCACCTTTGAACTCTTTAATTCCTTTACCCATCCCTTTGGCGAGTTCCGGTATTTTTTTCGCTCCAAAGAGCAGTACGACGATCGCAAGTACGATCAACAGTTCCGGCATACTTGGCATACCCATAGTAGATCCTTTAAACCCGTAAACAGGTGTGATTTTAAGATTTGGATAATTATACTTAAATTAGTTTAACCTTCTCCAAGCCAGCAGGCAATGAAACGCGCTTCATCCTCTTCGCTCTGCTTTAGCCTTGCCGCTTTGGCAACAATCACGAACTCCTCTGCCGCCTCTTCGATTGTATCATTGATGATCGTGAAGTCATATTCACCCACCGCACGTATCTCCTCTTTGGCATTTTCTATGCGGCGTGCAATCACCTCTTCGGCATCGGTCGATCTCTCACGAAGGCGTTTTTCAAGCTCATGCAGTGTCGGCGGCGTGATGAATGCAGAGGTGGTAATGTCGTTCATCTTCGCACGCACGAGACGGTGCCCCTGAACATCGATGTCAAAGATCACCAATTTACCTTCTTTTAGCGCTTCTCTGACCGGCTTGAGTGAGGTACCGTAATAGTTTCCGTGTACCTTGGCATACTCAAGAAAATTGCCTGCTTTGATGTCTTCTTCAAACTCCTCTTTGCTGACAAAAAAGTATTCTCTGCCATGCACTTCTCCCTCGCGCGGCGGACGGGTAGTCGTCGAAATGGAAAAGTAATACTCCCCTATCTCTCTGGATGCTGCATGAATGATTGTACTCTTCCCTGCCCCGCTTGGACCGGAAAGTACCAAAATCGCACCTCTTTTGCCTTCGTTTGCCATCTATTTGTCATCCTTGAAACGTATCTTTATGGTTACTTCCGCTCCCTTGAGCAGTTTTTTGATCTTTTTGGGTTTCATATTTTCTACTGCCGCAAGCAGGGCCTCTTCAAATGTATAGATATCCTCTTTGCTCTTTTTCTTCATTTTTGCATGCTTCTTTTGTTTGGGCTTCTTCTCTTTGTCAAGTGGTGCAAGTATCTCCTCTTCGGGTACAATCTCAAGCCCCTCCTCTTTGAGCTTTTGGGTAATCACTTCCACTTTGCGTGCCTCATAGGCCTCTTCATCCGAAGGATCGACCGGCGGTATTTCCTCCTCTTCTTCATCCTCCTCTAGCAGTGCCTTGATCTGTGCTATCTCTTTGGTATCGAGTACTTTTGTCTCACTTGCCTTATCTGCACGCTCTTCTTCCTCATCCTCATACACAGATTCATTCTCTGAAGCAAGTGGAAAAATGGTGCTTTCTTCCTGCGCTTCCACAGTTGGGCTCTCTTCTATTGGGGGACGCTCTTCAGATACATCCTCTTCATTTGTTTCCGGAACCGTTTCAAGTACCTCGGTCTGGTCTATAATCTCCTGAATGTGGGAAGGGAGAAACGGCTTTTTCAAAACAGTATCAAATTCCTCCCCAATCTCTTCTCCGCTGTCGCGTCCTGAGAAATAGACCACTTTTCCGACGTGTGCCACCCAACTGAGAAATGCTGTCACCACATCAGAACAGGATACATCATCAACAAAAGCAAGGTCATATGCCGTACCGTTTGCTTTGGAAACCAGATCGATTTCTTCAAGAACGATCGATTCATCTTTCTCTGTGCAAAGCGACACCAGTCGGGAAACCACCGGATTTGTATTGATCAATAGGATCTTCATGCATACCCCCTCATCTATTGCTATTATTATAGGATAAATGTGGTTAGATATGCTTTTGGGTGGAGAGGGGTGATTAGTTATGGTTATTTTGACTGGTTTCAAAAAGAGTGTCAATTTGTATTCAGAGATTTTGGGTGGCTTGAGAGAGGCGTACAGACAATACATCGATCGAAAACGCTTTTATTTGAATGGGCGTTTTATGAACTTTTTCTCAGTTATGCTCAGATTTTGCTTGCTTTTTGTGAGGTGTACATCAGGTACATCGAACAAAAACAAGTGAAAGATGGGTATAAATAAGGAAAAGTGGTACACTCTACAGGATTCGAACCTGTGACCTTCGGTACCGCAAACCGATGCTCTATCCAGCTAAGCTAAGAGTGCACACAAGAAGTGACTGCGATATTTGGTGAGCGAATTGTAGCGAATTTTCCTTTATTTTTCAAGCAGTTTCATAGAACCAAAGAGTTTCTGTGCCTTTTCATTGGCAATGAACGTATGATTGTAGGGATGTTCCATCTCAATGGTTTCAAACATCTCAATGGGCAAGGATCGTTTCAGTGCCTGTGCATGACTGCCGAAAAGTATGAGTCTGGGTGACTGACCCTGCAGTGATGCAAGCAGTGTCTGCATAAAAGGACGCCACGCTTTTACATGTTTTGCAGAGCTCTTTTTGTCAGTGAAAACGAGCGCTGTATTCAACAGCAGTACCCCACTCTTTTCAAAGTTTCGGCGCAGCTCGTCTACCGAATCGATTAAACCGCTTTTGTCTATGGAAGCGATCGCAGCTTGAGAGGTGTCGGAAAGCGAAAGATCTCCTCTGGCGACCAGTGCCATTTTGATGAAGTTGCGCAGACTTGTGGCACGATTGACCTCTTTACTCAATCCGGTCTGGGAGAACAGTTTCCTGACCTTCTCGTCAATAAATGCGTATCCGCCTGCACTTTCACGGCGTGGATAAGGGTCTTGTCCAAAAAGAATGTAGCGTACCTTCTCTTTGGGCAGAGTTTTGAATGCGTTTAAGTAGTTGTCCCTGTCAGGGAAATAGTGCGGATCATGCTCAAGAAAGTGACGATAGGATGCATCGAGCGCCCCGTAAGCAAGGGCTATACTCTCCTGCCAGCTGTCACTCATGCACGCTGCTTTTCTTTTTTGATGCGGTCGAACTTGATGATCATCTCTACCTTGTCCAGCGGCATTTCAAGTGCCTTGGCGATCTCTTCCCTGCTCTCCCCCGCTTCAAGCATCTGCATTACTTTCTCAGACTCGGAGAGGTTCTCGATGACATCCTTGACAAGCACACGATGTGATTCAAGATTCTCTATCGTTTTATCTTTCACCTCAATAATATCGTGCAGCAGCGCATTCTCTTTGGCAAGGTTTCTGTTCTTGCCGGCCAGAATGAACAGAATAATCGTCAATATTCCTACCAGTCCCAGTACGATCAGATCCAATGGTTCCATTATAATACCTCTTCTATGATAATCAAGCCCAGAAACACAAATCCAAGATAGCCGTTGACCGTGAAAAATGCTCTGTCTATTTTTGTAAAGTCTTTGTTGACAAGGTAATGCTCATACGCCAGCATCAGTGCCGAGAAGACCACTGCAAGTTTTGCCCATATTCCAAGTGATGCAGCTATCACAAACTGCCACCACAGCACGATGGTCAGCAGATGAAACAGCTGTGCGATACGCATCGTATTGGCAGCGCCGAATCTTGATGGAATGGAGTGCAGACCATGTGCTTTGTCAAATGCCATATCCTGCAGAGAATAAAGCAGGTCAAACCCTGCGACCCAAAACATTACTCCGGCTGCAAGCAGTACAGACCATAGAGGAATCTCGCCAAGCACCGCTACGGCACCGGCAATAGGTGCCAGCCCCAGACTTATGCCAAGTATGAGATGTGCCAGTGCGGAAAAACGCTTAAAGAGCGTATATGCCCCCAATACAAGCAAAATAGGCAGCGACAGCTTGAATGCAAGATCGTTGATAAAATAGGCCACCATGACAAAGGCCACGGCGTTAAGCAGAATAAAACCAACCATCTGTGCCTCCGTCACCCTGCCGTCAACAGAGGGACGGTTTTTGGTGCGGGGGTTGAGTTTGTCAATATCTCTGTCAAGATAGCGGTTGACACCCATGGCGAAGTTGCGCGCACTGACTGCCGCCAGTGTACCCAGCAACAGCAATCTCCAGCCAAACCATCCATTTGCCGCTACAATCATGGCAATAAAAATGAACGGCAGAGAAAATACCGAATGCTGAAACATCACCAGTTCGGAAAAATCATTTAACTTGTCAAACCATTTTTGTTTCTTGCTCTCTACGCGGTTCACTCTCACACTCCGCTTTCTTTATGGATGGGGAATTTTTATGGTCGAATTCAGCGACCATGCAACAGCAAGTACAACTACAGCAACAAGGTAGCCGCTTGTTATGATACCGTATGAAACCATCAAATAGACCAACCAGAGCAAAATGGCTCCAAGCGGTGTAGGTATCCCTTCAAAATACTTCGCCACCTCTCCCGCATCGACTTTGAGATTGAACTCTACCAGTCGCCTCAGTCCGGAAATGATATACCAGATGAACACAATGCCAAGCAAGGCCTCTTCGATGCCAGAGAGTGTTGTGTAGTGACGTACAGCATAAAAGAGTAAAAATGCCGGCATAACCACGAATGAGAGAAAGTCTGCAAAGCTGTCAAGCTGTATGCCAAACTCAGTTGACAGATTATATTTTCTGGCGACTTTGCCATCTGCAATATCCAACGCACCCGCTATCCATGCAAGAACGATAGCGACGAAGAAGTTGTTCTGCTGTATGAGATACATCGCTATGACGCCACAGGCAATATTGCCAAAGGTAATGAGGTTGGCAATGTTAAAACGATTATGCTTGTCAAATAAATTCATACGCTATTTTACACTTTTTGTACTTATTACTCACCCTAAACCTGCTATGATTCTATTATGAATAGTTTCAGACAACTTGCAATCATCGGTCCAACTGCCTCCGGCAAAACAGCACTTTCAGTCAAACTTGCACACCGTTTCAATGCCCACATTCTCTCACTCGATTCACTCTCTATCTACAAAGAGATAGATATTGTCTCTGCAAAGCCAATGCTGCATGAACGAGAGGGTATTGTGCACTATGGCATCGATTATCTCTACCCTGATGAACACTTTGATGTCACTACCTTTATGCATCTCTACCGGGATATACATGCACGGTGCCTGCATGAGAAGAAAAATCTCATCATAGTTGGAGGGACAGGGTTTTATCTCAAAGCGCTGCTTGAGGGTATCAGTAACTTGCCGGCAATAGATAGCAGTATAGAAATGTATATCGCTGAAAAGATGCAGAATAGGGCAAACACATATGCCGAACTACACCAAATTGATCCAAAGTATATGGAGAAGATCAGTAGCAGTGACAGTTACCGGATACAAAAAGCATGGGAGATCTATCTTGCCACAAAAGAGCCTCCGACAACATATTTCGAAAAAAATCCTCCCAAGCCAGTCATCACAGACCCACTGCCACTCTATGAGATTGTCTGGGAGCGTTCAGTATTGCGAGAGCGTATTAGCCAACGTACTGCTTCAATGCTTCAGGAGGGTCTGATTGACGAAATCTGTATGCTTGAAGCCAAATACACCCGCGCACCCAACTGTATGAAGGCTATCGGTATCAAAGAGACACTCGACTATCTCGACGGTAAATACGACAAGGAAACACTCAAAGAGAAAATAACAACCAATACGGCACGTCTTGCCAAAAGACAGATGACATTCAACCGTTCACAATTTCAAAATGTCACAAGAGGAAACCTGAAAGAAATAGAATCATTACTTTTGGGGATCTGAGATCACCCCAACTCTCTCAACGCTCAGCGCTAAACGCTAAACGCTCTTCCCCACTAATATCCCGAAGCCGAGATCATATAGTAAAGGTAGGAGATGAGCGGCTGAATATAGAAGATAGCCGCTACTGTTGCTACTGTTGCAAACCCAATGACTGCCATCAATGGTTTTGAGAGGTTATAGTAAACTGTATCAACATCTTTAACCGGCTCTTTTAGGAACATATACACAACCAGTTTCAGATAATAATATGCCGCTATAGCGGAGTTTAGACCCATAACGATCGCGAGCCAAATGTAGCCTGCATTGACAGCAGCCTGCATTACGTAAATCTTACCCCAGAAGACAGAGAACGGCGGTACCCCTGCGAGTGAAAGCATAAAGAGTGCCATAATTACTGCCCCCATAGGCATAATATGAATCAGACCCGCAAACTTCTCGTACGGATGGTCAAAACGTCCACTGAATCTTCTGACTTTGTGACGTGAAATCCACAGCATCGCAAATGCACCGAGATTGGTGAACATAAAGAGTGCATAATAGAGGAAGATGCTTGCTGTTCCTTCTGTCGTGTCAAGTGCGAGTGCTGCCATAATAAAGCCTGCATGTGAAATGGACGAGTACGCCAGCATACGCTTGACATCTTCTTGTACCAGTGCCATCAGGTTGGCGATTGTCATTGTAATAACTGTTAACACAAGAATCATATCTCTGACCCATTCCACACCAAGATCGATATACATACCAAAAACACGTATTGCAACGACCAGTGTTGCAATCTTCGGTACAATAGACATATACCCCGCCAACGGTGCAGAGGCACCCTCATAGACATCCGGTGCCCATGTGTGGAACGGGAAGAGTGAGAGTTTGAATGCCAGTGATGCCATCAACAGCACAGAAGAACCGAGAATTGCAAGGGCAATCTCTGTTTCATGCAATCGTGACGCAAGGGCCTGTGCTACCTGGTAGAGCTCTATCGAACCTGTAAGCGCATATACAACAGCAGAACCCATCGCAAAGAAACCGGCTGCCAGTGCACCCATGGTAAAGTATTTGACTGCCGCTTCATACGAATTGCTTCTGTTGTGCAGTGCAATCAGTGTATACAAAGAAAGCGATGCCGTTTCAAGACCGACAAAGATCAAAATCAGATTGTCGCTCGCCACCATGAACTGGAAGCCTGCCACCATAAAGAGGAAGAGCGCGAAGAACTCCGGATAAGAGTACTCATGGAAACGCTTTGAAGTGAGTGCCAACGGTGTGAACAGAACAGACGCAACGATGATCAGAAGCTGTGAGATGATCGAGATGCCGTCAATAAGCATCACATCAAAGAAACCGCGTTCATTCACATTCAGACCGATCGTCGCTCCAAAATCAATGATCAGAATCAGAATCGTAAGTATCACATAGAGTGATTTATGCAGCTTACTGTTGATAAGATCCAAAATAAGAATCACCAGACCACCCGCAATCGCTATCAGCATTGGTGCCAGGGTAATAAGGTTCAGACTTTCCATACTTACTTTAATTGGTTCAAACATTACTTCACCTCCCCTGTTTTAATAACCGACTGCGGTATTGTGATCATATCCTTCGCCTCAGCCGTAATCGCTTTCTCTTTCATGAAGACAAGCATTGCATTGACTGAGTTGTTAATAGGATCAAGTACCGGCTTTGGATAGACACCGAGCCATATTACGATAGCCACAAGCGGTACAAGTGACCATGTTTCTACCGGCGTGAGGTCTTTCAATTTCTTGTTCTCCTCTTTTGTTAAAGGGCCAAAGAAACTCTTTTTGTAGAGTGCCAGCATATAGACTGCACCGACAATGATGGATGTTCCCGCCAAAATTGTGAGAATTGGTGAGACTTCATAGAAGCCAAGAAGCACAAGAAACTCACCGACGAAACCGATTGTCAGAGGCAAACCTACCGACGCCATAAGCATAATACCAAAAATGACGGCATATTTTGGCATCACAGCAGCAAGACCACCAAATTCACTCATGAGCTTGGTATGTCGTCTGTCGTAAATGACTCCAACGAGCATAAAAAGCGCACCGGAGACAATTCCGTGTGAGAGCATCTGGAAAACCGAACCGCCAATACCTTCACTGTTCATCGCAAAGATACCGAGCATAATAATACCCATATGTGAAACGGACGAGTATGCAATGACCTGTTTCATGTCTTTCTGTGCATACGCGACCATTGCCGTATAGATGATCATAACAATGGAAATCGCGGCAATAGGTGCAATCATCATTACAGATGCATCCGGGAACATAGGGAGCGAGAAACGTACAAATCCGTAGGTACCCATTTTAAGCAGTACGGCAGCAAGAATAACCGAACCGATAGTCGGTGCCTGTCCATGTGCATATGGAAGCCATGTATGGAACGGAAACATTGGAACCTTGATAGCAAACCCAAGGAAGAACGCGGCGAAAAGCCACAGCTGCGTGTTGACCGGCAGTACCAATGCATACCAATCCGTAATGGCAAAACTCCATACACCAGTCAGACTGTGGTAGACATAGGCGACATAAAGCATCCCTACCAGCATGACCAGTGATCCCATAAAGGTATAGAGGAAGAACTTGATCGATGCATAGACACGCAGCGGTCCACCCCATGCACCAATAATATAGAGCATCGGTACAAGAGAGAGTTCCCAGAAGAGATAGAAGATGATCGCATCGAGTGCAACAAACACTCCCACCATCGTCATCTCCAAGAAGAGCAGTGTGATGATCATGTTCTTGACATTTTCCGTAATGCTCATACTCATCATACCAATGAGCGTCATCAGTGTCGCCATGATAATGATAAACAGTGATATACCGTCAACACCCAGATAGTAGTTCACTCCAAAATCAGGGATCAGCGGTATCAGTTCAACAAACTGCATACCTGCATTGGCACTATCGAAACTGAACCACAGCCACAAAGAGAGCAGAAATTCGATTGCTGCAACGGTAATACCGTATGCCCTGATACTGTCTTTATTGACAACAAATCCAAGCAATCCTGCAATCGCCGGGAAGAAAACCAATACACTTAAAATATTATCCATTTAGCTCTCCTTAACCTATCACCGCTGCTGATACAGCCGCGACAACCAATAGTAATACGGCACCTACTGCCATCCAGTTCAGATAGTTCGAAAGGTTACCAGTCTGCATTTTTCTTGAACCGTCACCGGTTTTGTAAAGGAACTTGGCAATCCCGTCAACCGTTGCATCGACAATCTTCATATCAACCTTGTTCCACATCATATCCGATATCATTGCATACGGTTTGGAGATGAACTCCTCGTAAAGGTTTGGTATATAGTACTGGTTTGCCAGTAGTTTATAGTACCAGCTTGACTCAAGTTTTTCATCACGCTTGAGACCATGGTAGTATTTTTTGTATGCCAGTGCAATACCGCCTACCGCAAAAACAAGAACCACAATACCAAGCAGCCACGCAATATGGTGTGTATGCTCGCTCATATGGTAGCCAGGAAGCACCGCAGTGACAAAGTGTTCGAAACTCTCTTTGAAAAACCCTGCTACAACCGCAAGGATTGCCAGTGGAGACATGGCAATAAGTACATAACCGTACATCTCATGCGGATGGATGCCGTATTGCTTGTAACGCTCATCCCCTTCAAATGTCAGGAATACCTGTCTGAAACTGTAGAAGGCAGTCATTCCTGCTGTGACAACGAGAATCAGCCAGAGAACAAGCGTTCCTTCATTCCATGCAGTTTCAATGATCGCATCCTTGGAGAAGTACCCTGCGAAGAACGGGATACCCGCCAGTGCCAGTGAAGCAAGTCCCATATAGATATAGGTCCACTTCATCACCTTTTTCAATCCACCCATCTTGAAGATGTCAAGCTCATCGTGCATTGCATGCATGACGTTACCGGCACCCAGGAAGAGAAGTGCTTTGAAGAATGCGTGTGCCGCAAGATGGAAGAGCGCAATCCAGTAAGCACCCAGTCCCGCAGCAGCAAACATATATCCAAGCTGTGAGAGTGTCGAGAAGGCGATGATACGCTTCAGGTCACGGTTGACGAGCGCCATAGATGCTGCAAAAAATGCAACAAATGTACCGAGCGAAGCGATGAAATAGCCAACCTCCGGTGTCAGCTCAAAGAGCGGATTGGCACGGATGACAAGGAAAACACCTGCCGTAACCATCGTTGCAGCATGGATCAGCGCCGAAACAGGTGTAGGGCCTTCCATTGCGTCAGTCAGCCAGGTGTGCAGCGGGAACTGCGCCGATTTACCCATTGCACCGATAAAGAGGAAGATCGCCGCCGCATTAAGTACTGAACCACTCAAATACGGTACTGCCGCAAACACTTCATCATACTGAAGGCTTCCTACATTCCAATAGATAATAAAGATTCCTACGAGCATTCCCAAGTCTGCAATACGGTTCATAATGAATGCTTCATTTGCCGCCCATGAAGGAGAAATGGAAGGGTTTTCCTCTCTGGAAACATCCTCTTTGTGATACCAGAAGCCGATCAGCAGCCATGAACAGACACCGACTCCTTCCCAACCGATAAAGAGGCCGGCAAAGTTGTCGGACATCACCAGCACCATCATGGAAAAGACGAATGCGGAAAGGTAGGAGAAGAAGCGGTTAAAACCTTTATCATGATCCATGTAGCCGTTGGAATAAATATGTACCACTGTCGAAACCAGTGTAACCACCGACATCATGGTCACAGAGACCTGATCGACGACAAATCCGAACGGAATATGCAGATCACCCGCACTGATCCAATCCATCATGGTCACGTGGATTGTATTGCCTGTACGGTAGACATAATATGCCAACATCAATGATGCAATCAGTGAAACAGCAAGCAGTACTGAAGCGACCACTCCTACAAACTGTTTCTTTGGACTCATACCAAACAGTGCCGCGAACAGTGAACTTGCAAGCGGAGCGAACAGTGCTATATATACCAAATTTTCCATCTCTACCCCCTCATACTTGCAAGATCGTCAAGATCAAGACTGCCCTGTTTTTTATACAGTACAATCAGAATACCGAGACCTACTGCCACTTCACTCGCTGCAATCGCAATGATGAAGAATGCAAACATCTGGCCGGTCAGATCATTGTAAAAGTGTGAGATCGCTGCAAATGCAATATTGACTGCATTGAGCATTACCTCTGTTGCGAAGAAAAGCATCAGCAGATTTCTTCTTCTCAAAACACCCATCAGTCCGATTGAGAAGAGGATCGCCGATACGATCAGATAATGTGACAGACCTATCATTTTGCATCCTTTTGTGTCAGAATTTCATCTTCAGCATCTACATCCATATCACTGGTAAGACTCTGATCCATTTTTTTACCTGCAAGGATGATCCCTGCAATCATTGCCACAAGCAGCATTACTGCTGCAACTTCAAACGGTACAAGATACTTCGTAAAGAGCACAATACCTACATCCTGGGCATTACCGACACCTTCATGGATAGGGTAGAGTGCCTGAACCGCCTCCGAATGGATCGGTGCAGCGAACATCAGCACCAGTACCAGTGCACTGAGTCCGCCAAGCAGGAAAACCAGTGATGCAGGCGTATTCTTTTCTTTAATATCTCTTGTTGCATCAAAGAACATCATTGCAAACGAATAGAGTGCCATCACGGCCCCTACATAGACAATAAGCTGCACGACACCAAGGAAATCTGCTCCAAGGATGAAGAAGAATCCTGAAATCAGTACCATTCCCGATGCCAGTGCCGTCATTGCATAGAGTACATTTTTGCTCATCACTGTGATGAGAAAAAGTACAATCGTTAACGCCGAGAAGAGGTAAAAGGCTATTGTTTCATACATCATTGTCTCCTTAATACGCTAACGGCGTTTTCTTGATATTCTCATCTGCATTCGGTGTAACGGCACCAAAGCCATCATACTCCTGCTGCAGATTGAGTTTGTCTATTGGTGTAAGCATGTCTTCAAAGAGCGAGAAACTCGCTCTTTGCTCTGATGCAGTCTCATAACGCGGGCCGTGAACGATTGCAAGCTCCGGGCACACTTCTGCACAGTAACCACAGAAGATACAGCGACCAAAGTTGATGGTATATTCACTAACCTCTTTGCGCTGATTTTCATCATAACGGGTATCCATCGTAATACAGTTGGAAATACATATTTTCTCACACAAACCGCATCCGATACATCTGTAGTGACCGCTTTCAAGCAATCTGAGCATCTCATGGATCGCACGGTAGCGAGGAGAGATAGGCAGCTTTTCAAGCGGATATTTTACCGTATGCATCTGGCCTCTGAAGAGGGCATTGATCATTTCACGCATCGTTACCCAGAGCCCCACAAAAAGCTCTGCTTTAAATGTTCTTCTGACGACCTGACGGAATTTGCCCATACCTGTTTGCGGCGTATGCTCCAGATCGAGCATCACATAGTTCTGCTGACCGACATTTCTGTTTTTAAATTGTTCTAAACCCATATCTTCTCCTTATACCATCATCACTATACCTGTGACGACCACATTGATTACCGCGATTGGCATCAAGACTTTCCAGCACAGCCACATAAGCTGATCCGGTCTTACATGCGGCCATGCAGCCCTGATCCAGAGCATCAGGAAGAAGAAGAATCCGACTTTCAGTATGATTGTCAGCCAACCGATTCCCTCTTCACTGTATCCTCCCAGGAATACAACTGCCGCAATAATCGAGATTGTGATCATGTTGGCATACTCACCGATGAAGAACATACCCCATCGCATTCCCGAATACTCTGTCGCATATCCCGATACCACTTCCGCCTCATGCTCAAGCAGGTCGAAAGGTGTTCTGTTCGTCTCTGCAAATCCAGCTATGAGAAAGAGAATGAACGCAACCGGCTGTTTCCAGATAATCCAGTCCGCAATGCCTCCCTGCTGATAGTTGTTGAAGTCGACAAAAGAGAGCGAACCTACCAGCATGATTGGTGCGAGAATGGAAAGTCCGGTAACCACTTCGTAGGAAAGAAACTGTACCGCTGTACGTGCCGCACCAATGATTCCCCATTTGTTCGCCTGTGCCATACCGGCAAGCAGCGGTCCATAGAGTCCTGCCGCCATCATACCAAGCACAAAAAGAATACCGATATTCAGATCAGCAGCGATAGAAGGCACAAATGTACCGCCCAGTACCGGCACCCACTGAGGGATGGTAAAGTCAGGGAAGACCGGTACCGCTGCCAGTGCGATGAATGCCGTTGCCGCCGTAATAATCGGCGCGACCATAAAGATCAGTCTGTTGGCATTTTGCGGTACGATATCCTCTTTGGTAAAGAGTTTAATACCGTCCGCGATCAGCTGCAGCAATCCATAGGGACCGACATGCATGGGTCCCAGTCTTCGTTGCATGAATGCCAGCACTTTCCTTTCAATGAACGTACCGAAGCCGGCAATTGCGGAGATCACAGCCAGAATAATAAGCGCCTTGATCCATACACCCACAGCAGTGACTTCCGGCAAATGCTGTACGAATGTTTCCACGTTTGTATAGGTTACTACTTCCATCTTACACCTTTCTCATAGTTACTTTTCTGTATCTGGCGTTACCAAACAGACCATAGACATCTGCTGCACTTCTAAAGTCAGCCAGCGCAGTGATCTCTCCCTCCATACGGTCATCCACAATGACATCGACGGTGATGCTTCTTTCACCAAAGTCGATCTCTACCTTTTCTCCAAGCATCTCGGCCTTTGCCGGACTTGCATAAAGGCCAAAACCTTCGAAGATTTCATGCGCTTTGTCACTGAAGTCATTGAACTGTCTCTGCGGATTACAGCGATAGACGATTTCACCTTCAAGAACACTCTTTTCATCAAACGGTTCTACACTGATATCTTCTGCTTTACAAGTGATATTCTCCAGCGCATAGCCTCTGTTCTCGGTACCGTCATTAAGGTATCCGTTTGGCAGGTCGTCAAACTTCGCTGTTTTAAACCCTTTGTCTGTCGGCAGTTTCTCTGTCCAGTCAACTGTTAGCTCCGGCGCACCGGTAAGTACCTTCATCAGGTCGTTGAGCTCATACCCTTTAAACTCAAGCGCTGCATTCGTCGGTGTAACACGTTTGTGCATATTTGTCAGGGTACCTTCCTGCTGGTTCATTGCCGGCATATCAAGATCCCCGTCACCCAGTGCAGAGAGTCTGAAGTCACCGTTTTCATTGTAACCAACGGTATAGCCTGTTGCTTCCTCGTCCAGGTCACAAATCAATGCCACGCCCAGAGAGTTTGTTTTCGGCGGAATCATCGCAACGCGTACAGGTGTCGTCTGCTCGATAAGTGCAACAAGACGCGCAATGTTTTCTGCTTTTTCGTGGAAATAGAGATCTTCACCGATGATCATAGAAAAACGCTCTTTTTTCTTCATCATCTTCTCAAATGTTTCGGCAAACGCATCACTCTCTTTGCCAAGAATCTCCACCAGACCGTTTCGCTCTACGGTAACCTCTTTTTCCACCATCTCAGGTACTTTCTTGGTTACCGTTTTCTCTTCACCGGTCTCTTCATCGATGACACTCTCTGTCACCTCTTTCATCACTTTTTCTTTAACCGTTTTCGTCGCTGTGGATTTGAAGCCGTCAAGGTACGCCTTTACCTCTTTTGGCAACTTCTCCTTGTCTGCAAAAAGATCGAGGATCAGATAGAGTGCTGCCTCTTCCTGTCCTACTTTGTGTGTCACAACCTCGACGTTCTTTCCGAATGTCGGTACCAGCGTATCGCCTACGGGGTGGAAGTAAAGTCCGGCACCTTTATTCATTTTCTGAACGTTGTTGAATGCATAGCGTGCATTGGGGTTGTCGTTCCTCAACGCTGCTCCGATACTGATGACAAAGTCGGTCGCCATCACCTCTTTGAAGTCGTAACTGTAAAGTGACTGACCGGCTGCCTTGGCGTAGGTAGACAGGAATTTCTGGAAAGCACGTGCATCAGGGTTGACGAGTTTTACACCCATCTTCTCTTTGAATGTCTGCAGCATCAACGCCTCTTCATTGGTAATGACAGAGTTGAAACGAATACTTTCCGCTTTTTTAAAGGCTTCTATCGCCGCGTTGAAAGCTGCTTCGTCTTTGCCTTCTATGCGGTTTTCAAAGTCATATCCGTAACGTCCTGCACCACAGAGTGACACATAGTTCCACTCATTGGTGACACGGTAGATCTTCTCGCTGCGGTCAAAGACGGAAGTGTGTTTCTTCTCATAGTAGATCTGACATCCCGAACTACAGTGTGCACAGGTTGCCGGTACACGCTCAAGCTCCCATGCGTTGGAAGCATAAACGAAATCACGGCCCGTCAATGCACCAACAGGACAAACCGCTGTACACTCACCACAGTCTGAACAGTCGGTAAAATCCGTACCGTTGCTTGGTGCGATGATAGACTTTTGCAGTTTGTTCCACATTGCGTAGGCATCTTTGGGCATCGTCTCTTTGTACGATTTGTCCAGGGCCTCTCCGCCTCTTTTAGTTGTCCCGATCGCTGCATCACCGATCATGTCTTTACAGACGGTCGTACAGCGTTCACAGACAATACACAGCCCGGCATCGTAATGGAGTACGGAACTCCAGTCTTTGACTTCACGCTTGGTATCGGGAATCGCATAGCTTTGGGAATCGACAGCAAGCTCCAGTGTATAGTTCTGCAGTTCACATTCCCCACTTTTGTCACAGACACCGCACTGCAACGGGTGGTTGACATCATACACTTCCATGATAGCACGGCGTTCGGCTAGGATGTTCGGCGTATCGACGGTGATCTCCATTCCCTCCTTGACCTTGGCATTACAGGCATACACCTGTTTCCCGTCCGCTTCGACCAGACAGAGACGGCAGGCAAGTGTAGGGCTGCACCGTGTCAGGTAACAGATCGCCGGGATGAATACATCGTTCGCGCGTGCCGCATTGAGAATGTACTCACCCTCTTTTGCATGATATGTTTTGCCGTCAATGGTAATGGCAACCATATTCTCTACTGTTTTTACTTCACTCATCATTGTTTCCTATATTGATTTTCTCATACACTAGTCTGCTAAATCTATAAGAGGATAGCAAAGAGGAACTTAATCCCATGTCAAATGTCGGATTAAGCGCTATGGTTCCCTTCATGTCTGTATCGATCTTAAACAGTCGTTCAAATACAACACCGTCAACCTCAAATCGAATATGTTCTCCCTCTTTCAGTTTGGCAGCAGCGGCAAACTGGGATGACCCCAGCAGTACCGGCTCATCTTCAAGCAGTTTCGCTTTGGCAGTGAAAGGAGAGAACTGATCGACCGGATCACAGCGGTAGACGATCGCTCCGTCAAAGGCTTCAATTTCTTCTATTTCATCAAGTTCGCAACCGCTCTCTACCTGCTGTGCATTCAGCAGATAACCGCGATGTTCTGTACCCACTGCATCGAAATACTCAGGCAGATCATCGAAAGCAGTTTTTACAAAGCCTTTCTCTTCAGGAAGCTGTACAGTATAGTCTATGGTGTATTTTGCACGCAGTCCCAGCGCATTGGCAATATCATTCAGTACATAACCACCGTAGGGAAGTGCCACATGCATAGGTACGACGCGTTTGTCAACAGTTGTCAGTGTACCCTCCTGCTGATTGAGTGCCGGCATATCGAGATCACCGTTACCCAGTGCTGAGAGGGTAAAGTCAGCTTTAACATCGTACCCTACGGTATAGCCTTCTGCCGCATCATCGAGATCACAGATAAGCGAAAGTCCCATGGCATTGCCTGCCGGCGGTACACAGATGACATTGAACCCTGCATACGTCTCAAGCAGCGCAACCAGTTTTGCAATCTGCTCAGCACGCGGATGCATATAGAGGTCACTCCCTACAACCAAAGAGAAGCCGTGTTTTTTAATCAGTGACCGCTTGAGTGCATCGAGCTCCTCTTCACCCACATTACACTCGGCACTGAGATTACCTATGTCAAGGTCGTCCAATATGCCGCGAACACTCTGTGGCAACTCGGCATGCTCAAGCAGTGTATGTGCCAACAGGGCTGCGACACCCTCTTCACTGCCTACCTCATATTTAATGAACTGGGTTACAATATGCTGCATCTCTGCATCTTCCATCGGATGCATGTACGCCACACGGGCACGATGCCACTTGCTCGCCATGTTGATATGGTATTTCACTGTCGGCGCATCATTGTTCACACGGCTTCCAAACACAATAATCGCCTGCGATTCGGAAAGTCTCTTCAGGTCACCCCCGTACAGGTGTTTCCCCGTAACTTCACTGTATGCACGCATAAAGCGCTGATAGGCACGTGCTTCATGAGAAACCAGTTTAAACCCGTACTTCTCTTTGAGTTTTTGCAGTATCAACGCCTCTTCGTTCGAAATCTGAGGTGCAACAATCACACTCTCCGCTTTTTTAAACGCTTCTACTGCTTTTGCAAAGGCTTCAGCATCTTTGCTTACCCCTTCGTTGGCATAGTCAAACCCGTATCGTCCTGCACCGCAGAGATTGGTAAATTCATACTCGTTGGTAACACGGTAAATTCGGTCACGCTTCACCTCATAATACATTTGGCATCCGCCGCCACAATGTGGACATGCCGAAGGAATTTTGTTCAGTTCCCAGGCATTGGAGGTATATTTGAAATGGGTACTGACCAGTGCACCGACGGGGCAGACCGCTGCGGCATCACCCAGTGAGGCGTAGTTCTTCTCTTTTTTGACATTGATGATGGTCGAGCCGTATCCACCGAATTTGACTTTCAGAGCTTCATCACCCGTAATTTCGGTCGATACACGCACACACTTTTCACACATAATGCACAGCGCCGGATCGTAGGAGACATATCCCCAGTTCTCTACCGGCCTGTGCTGATCACGTGCCGTAAAGTTCTGCTGATCGACATCGAACTCCATGGTCTTGTTCTGCAGATCACACTCTCCGCTTTTGTCACATACACCGCACTCGAGCGGATGATTGACATCGTAAAGCTTCATAATGTTCTGGCGCTCTGTAAAAAGTGCCTCATTGTTGGTGGTAATCACGGCACCGTCGACCGCCTTCTCCTGACAGGAGAGGATCATGCCGTCGACTCCCTCCACATTGACCACACACATACGGCACGAGCCGATGGGCTGAACCTTCGTCAAATAACACATGGTCGGGATATAAATGTCATTCTCTCGGGCAATTTCAAGAATGGTTTTACCAAACGTACTTTTGCACACCTTGCCGTCAATCGTCACTGTGATCGGCTTGCCGGTATTGATTGAATTGTGTGTTGCGCCCATGTTACACCGCCACCATTGAGATATAGTAACATCGCATACAGCGTTCTGCCTCTGCGATTGCCTCTTCGCCGGTGAAGCCGAGATTGACCTCTTTGTTGTTGGTCTTTCGCTCTTCAACACTCAGTTTCTCGCTCACTGCTCTTGGCAGTCCCGGCATCCAGCCTGTAATTTTTTCATTCTTGTCATAGACTTTCAGCTTATTAAGGTGATCTTCCATGATCTCCTCATCTGTCAGACTGACTTTGCCATCATAGATGTAACGGCTGATAACCGATGCTGCACGTCTTGCCTGTCCGACCGCATTGACAATGGTCATCGGGCCGTATTCACAATCTCCTGCGGCAAAAAGCCCGGGACGTGAACTCATGAAATCTCTTCCGTTGGTAAGAATCGTATTCCATGAGGTCAGCTCAATATTCCACTCTTCGGGCAGCAACTGCAGATCGGCAGACTGTGAAACCGCAGGAATCAGATAGTCACACTCAATCTCGAAGTCGGCTCCTTCAATCTTTTGAAGCTGAGGGCGTCCTCCGTCAGGGTCGGGTACCAGTTCAAAGCGGTTTACCTTGAGTTTGGTAATCTTCTCTCCATCATCGAAAATCTCTTCGATCGCTGAGTGAAAGATAAACTCTACCCCCTCTTCAACGGCCTCATGATACTCTTCATAGGTCGTATTTCGGATAATCGTCTTCTCATCACGGCGATAGAGCATAATCACCTTTTTCGCACCTTCACGAATGGAACAGCGCACTACGTCCATCGAGGTAAATCCACCCCCGACACACACAACAACTTTGTCCTTGAGCTCATTGGATGCAGGCGATCCTATGCCATATTTGTTCCAAAGGTTCACCTTGTCAAGCATGGCAATCGCACCCCAGTAGCCACCCATTTTCGGATTTTCATTCGCTGCACGTACCTTTTTGGAAAGTCGTGTACCAAATGCCAGCAGGGTTGCATCGTATTCGGCATCGATCTCTTTAAGCCTCTCGGCATCAACACGATGGTTGTTATGAATATGTACTGTCGGCAAATCGAGGACAAGCTGAATATCTTTGTTGTATTTCTCTACCGGCATACGGTACTCAGGTACCCCTACCGCAACTTCACCGCCATTCACCGGCAGCTCTTCAAAAATATCGACATGGATACCCTGAATACCGAGGTAGTATGCGGCTGTCAAACCCGCAGGCCCCGCACCAACTATTGCCACCTTCTTTCCGTCATTGCGCGGCGGCTGCACTTCGAACGGATGCTGCCACGGCAATGCATGATCCGTCTCGTAGTCCGCACCGATACGTTTAAGCTCCATAATCGAAATAGGCTCATCGAGATTTGCACGCCGACAGGCATCTTCACAAGGATGCGGACAAACACGGCCGCAGGTGTGTGCCAGTGGCATGGTCTGACGGGTCGCGGCAAGCGAATCGGTAAAGATCATATCGCGTACACCCTCAATGTAGGCAGGAATATCCACATGCGCCGGACACATATCGGTACATGGTGCCGTCACTTTGGCAATGTATGAGGTATCGCCACCGTAATGTTTGGATGGTTGCTGCGCGTCGATACAGGTGTCAAACTGTCCCTTGTAATGCTCCATCAAATCAAGAATAGGCTTGGGTACGGTTTTACCGATCTCACATTTGGACGTTGCCATCATCGTTTCGGAAACCTCTTTGAGGTGTGAAACATCCTCATGTGAGCCCTCTCCCCGTGCGATCTTGTCAAGCAGATCGTACAGGATACGTCCGCCCCAACGCCCCGGTGCACAGCGTCCGCATGCTTCAGAATACTCCTGATACTGTGCGGCATATTGCGATGCAAGTTCGACTGCGTCAATATCGTCATCGAATATCGCTACACCGTCCCATCCGATAAACGCTTTGGAACCGGTATCGGCATTATAGGTCTCAGGAAGCTTAAAAGCTGATTCTTTCCACTCGTCGACCGGTTTACCACGATTGTCGATAAACTCGTCCCTCCAAGTAGAGAATACTACGCGTGACATTATTTAGCCTTTGCTTCGAGCAGCTTTTTTGCATCTGCTACGGACTCTTTGAAGTCACCTTTGAACGAGTACTTCTCCTCCATCATCTGAATCTGCTCTTCGTTCATGTTCACGACATCCTCATACGTATAGATACCCTCACTGTTAAGCTTCTGCATATAGACTTTCCCTATGCCTTTGATCAGAGTCAGATCGTCACCTTTTTGTGTCTTATTTGCAGGTTGTTTTTCAGCTTTCGGTTTTTCGGAGGCTGCACTCTCTTTGGCTTTCTTTTCTGCTTCGGCTTTAGCCTTTGCCTCAGCTTCCGCCTTTGCTGCAGCCTCTTCCTGTACTTTTTTTTCTGCTTCAGCTTTAGCAGCCGCTTCAGCTTTTTCTTTTTCTGCAGCTTCTGCTGCTTCTTGAGCCGCTTTTTCCTCTGCTTCACGACGTGCCGCTTCTACCTTTTGAGCTCTCTCTTTACGTGTCTCTTCATCGACCTTTTTTACGACAATGGTCCAGTCTACCTCGTTGAACTTGAGCGAGTTCATCAGGTCATGTCCGAGTGCCTTGATATAGTCCGCCGACTTCTGGATGTGGGAGAAATCACCTACCTCAAACAGGAAAATGCCGACCTCGCCTACCTTGAGCCCCTGGTCGATCAGCTCTCCCATTCTGTCATAGAAATCATCATGTAAATGTCTTAAATCATATCTTTTCATACGCTCTTCTCCTTATCGGTCGACTTCACCGAATACGATATTGGTCGAACCAATGATCGTAACGACATCCGCGATGTATGTGCCTACAAGAATATCCTGCAGCAGTCCTGTATGGAAGAAGCTCGGTGCTCTACACTTGAGTCTGTAGGCATACGGCTCCCCTTCGGATTTAATGTAGAACCCAAGCTCACCTTTTGGAGACTCTGTCGGCACATAAACCTCGCCTTTAGGCGGTCTCATCCCCTGTGTTACCAGTACGAAATGCTGCATCAGGGCATAGTTCTGCGTCATGATCTCCTCTTTTGTTGCAGAGATATACTGCGGTGCATGTGCCATCAACTGAGGATCACTCTCTTTGTACATCTGTACCAGCTGACGCAGAATGCGTGTAGACTGATGTATCTCTTCCATATAGAGGCGGTAACGCCCGTAGGAGTCACATCTGTCACTGACAGGCACATCGAAATCGAGTTCACTGTAGAGTTCGTACGGCTCCTCTTTTCTGATGTCATACTCAACACCCGAACCACGCAGCATAATACCCGTACAGCCCCAGTTGAGCGCATCTTCGGCAGAGATCACCCCGACATCTTCCAGACGCATACGCCAGATACGGTTCTCTGTCAGCAGGGCTTCATAGGTGTTTTTCACCTCTTTGTCCACCTTGTCACACCATGCAACCATATTCTCAACCCAGCCCTCTGGCAGATCCAGCGGCACACCGCCAATACGTACAGCAGAATGGGTAAGTCTGGCACCACAGTAGTCTTCCATCAGATCCATTCCGAATTCACGTTCACGGAAGGCATAGAGGAATACAGACATCGCACCGACGTCAAGTGCATGTGTAGCAATGAAGAAGAGGTGGGAGATAACACGGTTGACCTCGAGCAGCATCGTACGAATTACCTGTGCACGTCTTGGCGCTTCAATACCCAAAAGTTTCTCTACTGCGAGTGCATAAGCATAGTTGTTCGACGTTGAGGCGATGTAATCAAGTCTGTCCGTTGTCGGCAGAAACTCGTTGTAGGTCATATTCTCCGCCATCTTTTCGATTCCTCTGTGGAGGTATCCGATGTCGGGGTAGGCCTTGACAACCTGCTCACCGTCGAGTTCGAGAACCAATCTAAGCTGACCGTGTGCAGAAGGGTGCTGTGGACCGAAGTTGATCACCATTGTGTTGTCGTCACGCTCAAAATTGAGGTTTTCGAAGAATGGTGTTAATTTATTTGGCTGTTGCATACTCTCCCCTTACTTTCTCTGATCCAGTTGTTTACCGGCTTTTTTGTTATAGTCAACAAGCAGTGTTTCGCTATACTCGATAGGCTGCTCTTTTTCGCCTTCGGAGATATCCGCACCGAACGGTACTTCATAGCCGACTCTTGAGAAGCGCTTGGTGTCGTAACGGTCGATACGTGCTGGGTCACGGTTTTCAGGTCCGATGATGTCACGGTACTCTTTACCGAAGATTTTGTCGACCTCATACCATGAAGCAAATTCGTCACCATGCAGCGGATAGGTTTTAAGCAGCGGATGCCCCTCCCAGTCGTCCGGCATCAGAATACGTTTGAGGAAAGGATGGTTGTTCACTTTGATACCGAACATATCGAACATTTCACGCTCTGCGAAATTCGCAGAATTAAATAGTGGCACAATAGACTCTATCGCTTCTCCTTCTTTCAGTCGACAGACAATACGCACACGCTTGGCTTCTTTTATGTTAAGCAGTTGCCAGAAGAGTTCGAACTCTCCGTCTTTTGCCAGATAGTCCACTGCACTCTGCTCTGAACACTGGCTATAGCCGCACTGCTCTTTGAGGGTTTTGATGGCATCGAAGTTCTCCGCCGCATCGATATGGATGACAAGCTGTCCCACTTCAATGTAGCTCTCTTTGGCAAACGCTTTCATTGCTTCAACGACATCTGCAAAGTGGGTACCCGCTTCTACCGCTTCTCTGGGCACACGTGGTGCGACCCAGTATCTGTCCGTATAGTATGACTTCGCCTGTACATTGTCTTTGGGTGTATATTTTCTCATTACACTAACCTCAAATTCTGTTTGGTATTCTTGTTCATGTTGGCAGATTCACGTCTGATCTTCTTCTGCAGCATCATCAGTGCATACTGAAGGGTTTCCGGTCTCGGTGCACATCCGGGAAGATAGATGTCAACCGGAACAATACGGTCAACTCCCTGCACAGTTGCATAGGTGTTGAACATACCGCCGGTATTGGCACATGAACCCATGGAAATGACCCATTTTGGTTCTGTCATCTGGTCATAAAGACGTCTGGCGAACTCCGCATGCTTTTTGGAGAGTGTCCCTGCCAGTATCATTACATCCGCCTGTCTTGGAGAGGCACGGAAAATGGTACCCATACGGTCGAAGTCGTAACGTGACGCCCCCGATGCCATCATTTCGATCGCACAACAGGCGAGTCCATAGGTCAGCGGCCAAAGCGAGTTGCTTCGTCCCCAGTTTACTAAGTGGTCTACCGTAGTCAGTGCTATCGGCAAGCCAGCCGCGCTGGCGTAATTTACTTGATGCTGTGCCATTCAAGTGCTCCTTTCTTCCATGCATATACGAAACCAATCGCAAGTAGTACAATAAACAGTATCATTTCCGCAAAACCAAACCATCCGAGGAGTTTGAAATCGATCGCCCACGGGAACATGAAGATGATCTCTACATCAAAAAGGATGAAAAGAAGTGCGATCAGATAGAACTGTGCCGAGATGGTATTGGGCTGTTTGGTCACCTCCGGTCCACATTCGTAGATCGTCAGTTTCAGCTTCTCGGTGTCAAGCTTCGCCAGTTTTCTGCTGACAAAACGTGCCAGAATCAGCGTTGCGGTAAACGCAATAGCCGTCAATGCGAACAGTATGAACACACCATAATATGGATGCTGCGTAATTACATGAGTCATAGTTTTCCCTTAGCTAAGTTTCATTCTCCTCCGAATATGCCGGAGTATTCTCAGAATAGTGCTCCTATATTAACGAAAAGATGATTAAACTACATGGATGGTTTTTTCATTCACATGACCCCCTTTTGGCACTGTAACTATGTGAAACAGCGTAAAATCTGCTAAAATAGTGTTTCACTAATGAGCTGAATGAATAGATATTATAATTTGAGGATATGAAAATGAAGAAAAAAAAGATTACAACGCTGCTTTATGTCGTTGCCATGGCGGGACTGCTTGGCTGGTTTGCCTATGCAAAAGGGTGGATACTGACGAACTTCCCTTCACTCAGCCCGCAAGAAGCAGTGGCACTGATGCAAAAAGATGACAATATCACCCTGCTCGATGTCCGCACTATTGACGAATTCAAAGCCGGACATCTCCAGGGAGCGACCCTTATTCCGCTCGACAGACTCAAAGCCAATCTCGACAAACTTGCTTCCGCAAAAGAGAAACCCGTCCTTGTCTATTGCAGAAGCGGTATGCGCAGTGTCGCCGCTGCACGCATTCTTGAAGCAAACGGCTTCAAACCGATCAACATCAAAGGCGGGATCATCGGACTGAAAGAGACAAAAGCGCAGATCATCAAATAACGGCTATTGTACATACAGATCCTGATCGAAAATAAAATCATCTTTGACGACCACTTTTCGACGTTTTACCTTTAGCGCATCATCCGAAACACCGAGCATATACGTTCCCGGCGGTATGGCATCGAAACGCTAATAGTCGAACTGATCGGTATATGTTGTATACTCCTTTCCGTCTTTAAGCGATGTCAACACAACCTCGATTGGAGTATCTTCAGATTTTCTATGCAGTTTTCCGGCAATGCCGTAAAAGACATCGACATAAAAGTCTACCTTGCTAACCGCTCCGTTGGATACTTTGACATTGTAACTGCTCTGTACGGGTGTGTACTCCATAGGCAACGATGAGGGGTCGAGCTCGACAGTGTAGATGCCCGCTTTGAGGTTGTCGACAAAAAAACGCCATTTGGACTCACCCGCTTTGATCGGTGAGCCGTTGACCAGTATCTGAATATCTTTGGTATCGATACGCTTTTGGGCATGGTTGACAAGTACGTTACCGACGATATAGCCTTTAAGGTCACGTTTGATCTCCGGTGCTTTGGTAGGGTTGAAAGACCCCTCTATGAATGCGAAATCCGCAATAAGGTTGACAAAATAGTATGATTTGTCCTTATGCTCCATATAGGGCTCGTACCGTGCCTCATATTTGGCATAGACCCCGGGAAGAAGATTGTGACGCAGTTGCGCTTTGTAGCCCACATCTCCCTTAGAGTAGAGTACCGCCGCTTCAAAATAGATGTCGTTTCTCTCCTCCGAGCGCCAGTTTACCCCTGCCTCATAGCGTTCTTTGTCATCGAAATTATTTACACCGTCAAAGTAGAGACTCCATTCATCGGTAAGATAGTCAACAACAGAAAGGTGATGTTCATCCGCTTCATAAATATAGTTGATGCGAAAATCGGCATTGGGGGTATAGGTCGCGCTAAAACGATAGTCACCCTCATAATTGGGTATGAGGCTCAGGGAGAGAGAACTGAAAGGATTATAGCGTACAGTCGGCAGCAAAAAAGCGATGTCATCATCCCTGCTTTGGTAATAGCGTCCGTTCAGTCCGAGACTCAGTGTATCGCTCATCCACTTGACATAATCAAGATAGGCTTCATCCGTATCTGCTTCAAGGTCTCTGTAGCCTTTTGGCTCCCTGCGTATCCTGTCAGTAAGGTAGTCTTCATCCCAATGGCCGTCGAGTGTGGCATAACCTGCCAAAAGACCCTCCTGCACTGATAGCGCGGCATGTACCTGCAGATGCTCTCCCAGTGCTGCCGTAGCGGCAAAGAGGGCATACTGATGTTCCATGACATCCTGCATCACCCCGCCTTCAAGCGTAACGGTATCGCTTAGACCGTAACGGGCATACAGTTCACCCACCACGCTGCTGTTACGGTCACGAAAATTTGGATCGAAGGCGTTATATCCTTCACCTACACCGCCAAGAAGCGTTACCTGCCCCTTTTCCAGTAGGGTGGCAGTCGTCAAATAGCTCAGGTTGATCTTCTTTACCGGCGCACCGACAGGGTCCCGCTCATAAACCCAGAGTTCTACCAGCGAGGCGGACGCAATGTTCTGCTGACTGATATCCATACGGTAGGTACCGTCAAGTCTGATCCTCTCGGCAAGCACCGCCCTGTCGTTTACCCTCAAAACCACCGAACCGCCCACAGGACCTTTCCCGCTTATGATACGGTTATCCGGCCCAAGAGAGGGTCTTAGTGTAGGCTCCGTATAGTCGGAGATGTCGTGCATGTCGAAGTTAGACCATGTCGCCTGCACACCGGTCATCTCCATGTAGGGCAGCAGATAATGCGGCTGTGTGTTCTGAATACCTGCAAGTACCCTGTAACGCGTCTCGTCTTTCAGCCAGAAAAGTTCGTTAATGTAGGGGGTCTGGTCTCTATTTTGCAATGCCGAAACACGGGTAATGCCGTCAAACAGCCTTCCGGCAAGCTCCAGTTCGCTACGGGTGTTGAACGTTTCGTTGAAATACTCTGTCGAAACATCGAGACGAATGCCGTTGAATAGATTGGAGGCGGGCAATATATCCGCCTTTTTTTTGGTACGTTTGCCGTTACGCAGATAGTTCCAGGGGGTCCAGAGCCCCAGGGCAATCTCTTTGGGAAAGTATTTGCCCCATATGCGCAGAACCTCATCGAGTTTGGCAAGTGTAAAATACTCTCTTTGTTTGTTTCCGTCAAAGAGTGCGCTGTAGGCAACCGTGCCTATGGGAGTGGTGATGGAGTCGTTCGTTTCGTTGACATCGAGCTTGGGGATAGCATAAAGCACTTCTTTGGGAAGGTAAGTCGTGTTGCCGTCCATTTCCATAAATACAATATCGACTTCTTTACCGTCTACATAGAGTGCTGCAAGCTGCTCTTCTCTTGCACCATATAGCAGTGTCAGGGAGAGAAAAAGCAATAGGAAAAAAGAAGGTACGGCGCGCACATTTACCATCCTACACGCTTATTTGGCAGCGGGAATCGTTACCGTCCGCTCCTTGACAAAGGTGTTGCCGTTTGCAAATCCTCCCTTGACATACAGCAGATAGCGTCCCCCTTTAGGCACCTTCAACCTGATAGGAACATCCCTTTTTTGCTTGGGCAGTACCGCTTCTGCAGGAATTGGCGACTTTGACACAAGATATTTACTCTTTTTATTTTGCAGGAGTATTGCATCGCGCTTGCTTTGGCTAAGCGGGGTACCCGCCTGCCAGAGCGATATCGTCCCTTTGATTTAGTTACACTTTAAACCCCATGCTCTTCGCCCCGTCAAAACTGCTGCCAAGCTCTTTTTCGATCTCTTCGAGAAAATCTTTTTGGGTAAAAATGCTCTCTTCGCGTACGGCGACCTTGTAGGCGGTATTTTTGATGATCAGATTGATCTGCCCGCCGGTAAGTTCATACTTTGCCAATGCTTCGACATTGAAATCTTCCGCATAGTCGGCTTTTTCGGGCAGCATGAACTGCCAGAGTCTCAGACGCTGTTTTTTGCCCGGCTTTTTAAACTCTATTTTATAGTTGAAGCGTCTGGAGAATGCCTTGTCGATGTTGCCAAGCAGGTTGGTCGTGGCAATAAGGATGCCCTCGAACTGCTCTATCTGTTCGAGAAAGATGTTCTGCATCTGGTTGTGCATCTTATCGGCACTGCTTCCCGCTCCCTCGCTTCGGCTGCTGAGAAACTGGTCTGCTTCATTGAGCAGCAAAATGGGCTCGACCTTCGCTTTTTGGCTGAGTGCCTTGAAGTCATCGAAGATGCGTCTTACGTTCTTCTCGCTTTCACCCACATACATCGAAAGAATTTTGGAACAGTCAAAAGAGAGAATGGGCTTTTTGAGCGTCTTGGCAAGACTCATGGCCGTCATTGTCTTTCCCGTTCCCGCAGGGCCGTAGAAAATAATACGCGCATCGATACTCTTGCGTTTGGACTTGATACCCCACTCTTTGAGCTTTTTAAAGACATCCTTGTCCACTTGCTTGACAACATTGTTGAGCGTTTCACGGGTCTTGGGGTGGAGTACCACATCATCGAGGGTGGTTGCGGGCTTGAGGTATTCGAAAATATCCTGCTCTTTGACCAGTGCATCGAGCTTGAGCTTGGTAACCTTCTTTTTCTTTTTGGGGTGGATGATACGCTGCATCACCTCTTCCTGCAGGTAGAACGAACGGCTTACTCCGCCGAACATGTTGAGAATCTCCTCATAGTCGATGATCCCCTCGGTAATGAGCTTCGCGCCGTCTTCAAGGAGGGCACGGTTTTTGATTTTGTCATATTCGTCGAAACTGATAAGCTCAATAAGGGCGTTCATATCACGAAACTGCCCCTCTCCTCCGCTGTACTCCTCTTTAAGCAGTGCAAGGAAAATACGCTTCTCTTTTTCATCAAGCCCCTTCTCTTTGAAAAACTCCTCGACGACAATGGGCGTCTTGGTGATCTTCAGACGCTCTTCAATACGCTTGGTTAGCAAATTGAGCTTGTTCTTCAGCCTCCCGATGCTCAGAGAGTTGTCGGCAAACCCCTGCTTGTAGGTCGCTATCTTATGCAGCAGGGTAATCATGTCAAACTGATCCTGCAGGTATTCCAAATGGTCTGTATAGGGCTTGACCTCGGGCAGGAAAATTTCCAGTGAGCCCTCTTCAAGCAGCCGCAAAAGAGACATGCTCGGCGTTACCGATGTATTGAGCAGTTCAAGCTGGGAAGATTCGTGCGCTTTCACCTGACCGAACGTCACCTGTATGAGCCAGCCAAGATCTATGAGGTTCTTCACCATCGGCAGTTTTTTAAGGTAGAGGTAGGGCTCCTTGGGAAAGTTTTCCTGCAGCATCTCAAGTACAGACACCTCTTCGAGTCCCTTGACATAACGGCGGCAGACATACTGCACCAGCCGTGCCTCCTCTTCGGTACATTTTAAATGTGTATAGATGGTACTGTTTTTCACATTTTTGGCTTCAATAAATTCTATGAGATATTTCAATCTTGCGTTCCTGTTTTCTTTTGAGTATAACAAAGTTTTGTTTTGATTTGCTATACTAACCCAATAACAATACCCTGTTACAGGAGCCTGATTATGTTCAAAACACTCTTTCTTCTCGCCCTCATGCCCGCTTTGCTTCTCGCGGAAGCCACCATGGTCAAAGACAGCCGTACCGGACTGCTCTGGGAAGACACTCCGCATGTCAAAGAGGTTAAAACCACCTACCCCAAGGCGGAATGCTACTGCAAAGCACTCACACTCGGCGGCTATACCGACTGGCGGCTGCCAACGATAAAAGAGCTGTTAAGCATCGTCGACTATACACGCACCTCTCCTGCGACCTTCAAGGCATTCGCATACATCGATGACGAATCTTTTTACTGGAGCAAAACACCGGTTGCCGATGCCGATGACGAATTTTGGGGTGTAAACTTCAAGCGTGGAGAGAGCAGCCGTGCTGCAGAGTACTATGACCGCTATGTACGCTGTGTAAGACCCCTGAAATAATGTCCATATTCAGGGAAGCAGATATTCGGAGACCTTGTCCGAAAAATCGATGACATCAAAGGGTTTGAGCATAAAGTCATTGGCACCGATTTGACGCAACTCTTGTTCATCGAACCCGTCTACACTGATAATCAGCACGGGAAGCTCTTTCGCATCTTTGCTCTCTCTTATCTTTGTCAGGATCTCTCGTCCGCTCATTTCCGGAAGATGCAGATCAAGCAAGACCATGTCGATGGGCGGATGACTGTTTGCAATGATGCTCAATGCCTCGCTACCACTATAGGTGGACATAATGTTGACATCCATTTCGAGCTTTGCAAAAATAGATTCCAAAAGATGTATGTTGAAGTTGTCATCTTCTACAATCAGTATTTTTTTCAATCAAGACTCCTTTGGTAAAAGTATAGACTTTCCAGTATGCTTTGTGTTTATGATCAAAAGTTTGCTATACTGCACAAAACAAACAGGACCTGTAGAATGATACCGTTTTTTTCTTCTCTTTTTCACAAGTCCCATACCGCCGTACTCCATGTTACATCAACAAACGGGTTCCATTTGCGTCCGGCAGCCGTTTTTTCCACAAAAGCCAAAACATTTTCTTCCCGCATCGAGGTAGAAACACGCGGAAAAAGTGTTGATGCCAAAAATCTCAATGCACTGCTTTCCCTATCGCTTGAAAGCGGTGATCATTTCGATCTGGTCTGCAGAGGCAAGGATGCCAAAGATGCTTTGGAGAGTCTCTCTGTACTTTTTGAGGATCTCATGCAGGAAGCTCCTCTACAACAGGACACCCCTCCTCAAACCGCAAAAGAGATATATGCAGGCAAATGTGTCGATGCAGAACCCATCTCTTTGGGTATTGGGGTTGCACCGCTCTGGTATTACCGACAGTCGGAAACATACGATGAGACAAAACATACCGACTTTCACGAAGCTGCCCGTCGTGTCTCTGCGATGTTGCAGCATCAGTACGACAACACCGGCAATGCCGACAGGGATATCTACCTCGCGCAAAAAGCATTGCTCGACACACTGCTTGGACAGGCAGATTCATTCGAAGAGATGGAAGCCGCCGTGGCAAAAACGGTTGAACAGCTAAAAAGCGGTAAAATGGCCGCGAAGATCGTTGACTACCATGACCTCCTGCGGCGCATCAAGACCCAAATGGGGTACCGTATGGTGGTCGACTACCCAGCTGATGCATTTATTCTGGCCGCCGATGACCTGCTGCCGTCCCAGATTGACACACTCCCGCCACAAACTGCCGGTGTGATTTTACAAAAAAGCACACAGAACTCCCACACCGCCATACTGCTTCGCACCGCCTCTTTTCCTTCTGCAATTGTAAGAACGCAGTTGCCTTCCGAGGGAGAGACGGTTATTCTCGACAGCCTTGCCGGCAGTGTCGTTTTAAACCCGAAGGAAGAGGACAAAACAGTGGCATACAGTCGTTTGGATGCAGAACAGGCAAAGCGTGCAAATGCCTGTGAAAAACGGTTCGAAAAGGCACAGACAAAAGCAGGGACACCGATTACCGTACTGGCGAATGTCTCCGATGTCGACAGTGCCGAGGAAGCAAAAGAAAACGGTGCGGAAGGGATAGGACTGCTTCGTACGGAATTTCTTTTTAAAGAGACTGCACCGACACTCGAAGTGCAGACAGACACCTATAAAAAGATCTTCTCGCTTTTTGACGACATTACCGTGCGTACACTTGACGTGGGCGGGGACAAAGCCCTCCCCTACATTGACCTGCCCGAAGAGTCCAACCCCTTTCTGGGTATCCGTGGCGTACGTCTGTTTAAGACCCATCCCGATATTCTCGAAACCCAGCTGCGTGCCATTTTCACCGCTGCGGGAAGCAGAAAGCTAAAAATCATGTTCCCCATGGTCTCCACGCCCGATGAGTTCATACATGCAAAAGCCTTTGCCAAGCAAGTAGCCGGCACATACGAGCAGGATATCGGCAATATTGACTTTGGCATGATGGTGGAGGTGCCTTCCGTGCTCTTCACGCTGGCAAAATTCAATCCGCTTGTCGATTTTTACTCCATCGGCACGAATGACCTTTTGCAGTACCTTTTTGCTACAGAACGTACCCATCCCACACTCCGGATCAACCCAAGGGATGAAGCTCTTTTTGAAGCCGTAAAAACAGTTTTTGAACAGGCAGACAAACCCGTCAGTATCTGTGGAGAACTTGCTGCCGATACTGAGGCAATCGGGAAACTCATTGCACTTGGTGCCGATACACTCAGTGTCTCTCCTGTACTTATATCCGCAATAAAGGAGGCTGTACGCCATGTTTAACCTGCTCCAGCGTATCGGAAAGGCACTGATGACCCCCATTGCAGTGCTTCCTGTGGCAGCACTGCTGCTGCGTCTTGGCTTTGGGGACATTCCTTTCATTCATGGAGAATTCGCCGAGATTATGAAAAGTGCCGGTGATGCCGTCTTCGCCAACCTCGACCTGCTTTTTGGTGTCGGCATTGCCTACGGACTGGCAAAAAACAATGACGGTGCCGCTGCACTCAGCGGTGCAGTAGGGGTACTCATTGCCAAAGCGGTCTATACCGGTATTGACAAAGAGGTGAACATGGGGGTCTTTGTCGGAATCATCATCGGTGTGATCGCAGGTACGCTCTACAACCGTTTCCATACCGTCAAACTGCCAGAATTTCTCGGTTTTTTCGGCGGCAAACGGTTTGTACCCATTGTTACGGCACTCTCTGCTATTCTGGTAGGGATGCTCGCCGGATACTTCTGGCACTATGCCCAGAGCGGAATCGACGCTTTTTCCAATGCCATCATCGGACTTGGTGAGGTGGGTACCTTCATCTACGGTACCCTCAACCGTCTGCTCATACCGCTGGGACTGCACCACATTCTCAACTCTGTCTTCTGGTTTCAGCTGGGAGACTACACCTACCTCAAAGACGGGGTACAGACGGTTGCCAACGGAGATCTGCACCGCTTCTTTGCCGGGGACCCGAGTGCGGGCATCTATATGTCCGGTTTCTATGTCACCATGATGTTCGGACTGCCTGCCATGGCACTGGCAATCTGGCTCAATACCCCCAAAGCCTACCGTAAAAAAGCGGGGGCCATCCTTGCGGGCGTAGCATTCACCTCTTTTCTGACCGGTATTACCGAGCCCATGGAGTTTCTCTTTCTCTTTGTCGCACCGCTACTCTTTATCATCCACGCCCTGCTGACCGGGCTGGCACTCGCTGCGGCACAGGCACTGGACATCCATGCCGGATTTGGCTTCTCGGCAGGGTTTATCGACTATGTCATCAACTACAAACTTGCCACGCATCCTCTGCGCCTCATCCCGCTTGGTATCGTATTCGCCCTGCTCTACTTCACACTCAGCTACCTGACAATCCGCCTCTTTCACCTTAAAATCATGGAGACCGAACTCTCCGATGAACAAGCGGACAATAGCGGCAGCAATGCTACAGAAGAAGCCAAAGCGTTTATTGCCGCACTTGGAGGCGCGGAAAACATCCTTTCAACAGATGCCTGCATTACCCGGCTGCGAATGGGGGTCAAAGAGAGTAGTGGACTCAGCGATGAAGATTTCCTGCGTCTTGGGGCAAAAGGGGTCGTCCGACCGGACAAACAGAGCATTCAGATTGTGCTCGGTGCCAGAGCAGAGGCCGTAGCGGAGGCAATACGCCACAGCCTCAAGCGGTAATAATGGAGTAATGCTCTTGTTCTATCATTCGTTTGTTCGGATATTAAATCCGGCTACAACAAACCACTTAAAGCCGTTTTATAAAGAATAACTGAAACAGCAGAAAAAAGTAAAAAACGACATAGATTGTGCGTTTGATCTCTGAAGTGCTCCGATAAAGGAGCATTTTGAAGATGAAACAAGAGTTTCATCGAAACAGTAAAGACAGTA
>JAUUDF010000055.1 GCA_030826885.1 Sulfurovum sp.
CGCCTGATCTAAAGCCATAATGACCTCCTGATTGGTATAATAAATTCTCAAAAATGAGTCCGAAATCATAGCATAATAACCTTTTATAGGACTTAGAAATAAAAGTAAACCTTACTATAATGGTAATTAGAGTAAAATACTCCTAATTATATAAAAGGTGTTTCCTATGTTACTGACACGGGCAAGCGAATATGCACTTCTTTCTCTAGATACCATTCGCCAATCAGACAAACCCATCGGTGCGGAACAGCTCGCCAATGAGCTGAACATTCCCAAAAGTTTTTTGGCAAAGATTCTTCAAAGCCTTGCAAAAGAGGGTATTTTGGAATCACGCAAAGGTGCGCATGGCGGTTTTGTGATGGCAAAAGACATTCACGAGATTGCCGTACGCAGCATTATTATGGCGGCAGAAGGAAAAGCACCGGCTGTGTTTGACTGTACAAGTTACATGCATAACTGTCCAAATGGTGCTATCGGCAGCTGTGCAATCTCACCTTTTCTTGCGAACTTCCAGACCCGTATTGATGATTTTCTCAACGGTTTGATGCTAAGTGACATTCTATGAGCCAGCCTGTTGTCTACCACCTCTCCCATATTGACCTCGATGGCTACGGCTGTCAGTACCTGAGTACCAAATGTTTTGATGAAATATTCTGTTTCAACGCCAACTACGGCCCAGAAGTGACTGCACGACTTGAAGAAATGGTACAAAAGATAGAACAGGATATCTTCGTTCATGGTAAAGAGCAGGAACGTCTCATTCTCATTACCGACCTGAACCTCACGACCAAAGAGGGTAACTGGATCGAAAAAGAGGCAGTTCGCATCGGTGCCAAACTTCAACTTCTTGACCACCATGCCAGTGGTGCCAATGCGGCAGAGCGGTTTGCATGGTACGTATTGGACACTTCACGTTGTGCTACGCTCATTACCTATGACTGGTTGAGAACACACTATGCATTCGACCCCCAGGGAGAGTATGAAACCATTGTAAGGGCGATCAACGCCATTGACATATGGAAAGACAAGGATACCTTGTTTGAGTATGGAAAGGTCATGCTGGGGATGATATCCGGAGCCAGAGAGATAAACCGTATTCTCTTCCCCGATGAGGACAAAGCCTTCAAGCTCTCCATGATCGAAGCCGCCAAAGAGCGTATTGACATGCATGAAGCGCCCATCAGACTCGATGATGACCTGCATCAAATCAAAAAAGCCTTTTTCAAAGGTACAGTCAACAACACCAAAGACAATCTTGTTGCCTACTATGTCACTGACTTGTTGAGCAAAGACAAACAGCGTCTTACCATTCACCACAAAGACTATAAGGGTGTGCTGGGCTACAATGTAGGCAATACGTCCATCATCGGTAACACATTTCTTGTCAACAACCCAGACTATGACTTCTATATGGATGTCAACTTCAGAGGAAATTTTTCACTCCGAAGCAACAACAAACTCGATGTCTCGAAAATGGCTGCAGAAATAGGCAATGGTGGAGGGCATCCCAACGCCAGCGGCGGAAAAATAGACGGTTACAAAGACTCTTTCGTCTATGCCGATGTACGAAAATTCGTTCAGGACTATATAAACGAGAAGGTAGCAGGTAGCAGGTAGCAGGTAGATTTTACGCTCTTTTCCTTATCTGCTCTTACTATATCTTCACTCTGGACTCAAGTGCACGTGAGAGTGACATAATGTCTATGTTTTCCAGCTCCACGCCTGTAGGAACCCCCTGCGCGATTTTGGTAAACCTGATAGGCAGTCCGGAGAGTTTGTCTTCAATATAGAGAATCATCGTATCGGTCGCGATACTCGGAGGAAATGCGAAAATAACCTCCTCTACCCCCTCTACCGCATAAAAGAGATGACTCTCATCCATATCGCGAACTTCCGAAACGACGTAATAGACCCCGTCGAACTGTCCGCTCTCCTCAATGGTCAAAATATCTTTCGCACTCTGTACGATGCAAAGCTTTGTCGTATCACGGTAGGGATCGGAACAGATACTGCAGAGCTCATCTTCGCTCATATTGTGACACTTGGCACATTTGCGGATACTGCCTACTGCATGCTCAATGGCATGTGCAAGCTTCATCGCCCCAAATCCATCCTCCATTACCGCATGGTACGCCAACCGGACTGCCGTCTTCTTGCCAATGGAAGGGAGTGAACCAAATGCCTCTACCAGATTCTCGAACGCTTCGATTTTATGCTGTTTCATCCAACGTACCGAATTGTATATTTTAGCGCTTCGCTTTGCACTTTAACGCCTCACTCTTTTTCATAATCGACCACTTTTGTGTATTCGACAACCTCTTTGATAAAATCTACTACCTTCACATGCTCCGGATGCACAGCATACGCTTCGAGTCCCGCGCGGTTCTCAAATGTTGTGATAATACTCATATCCATCGCCCTCTCCTCTTTGGAAAAGTTTAGCCCGACATCAATACTTCGCAGGGTCGGGACCGCACCCAAAAGGTTTTCAAGCATCTGTTTCGCCTGAATCATATTGGCCTGTTTGTGTGGCTCTTTAAACTGAAAAAGTAAGATATGTACTACCATCATATACCTCTGGAGTAAATTTTTGTGATTATATCCAAAATATGGTAGAATTCGCCATCAAATCGATTGAGGAGCAACGGCAATGACCGAAATGGACTACTATGAAATACTCGAAGTCAGCAGAGACTGTACGGGTGCCGAACTAAAAAAAGCCTATCGAAAACTGGCACTCAAATACCATCCCGACAGAAATCCTGACGATAAAGAAGCCGAAGAGAAGTTCAAGCTCATCAACGAAGCCTATCAGGTACTCAGCGACGATGAGAAACGTGCCATCTACGACCGTTACGGAAAAGAAGGTCTTCAGGGGCAGGGAGGCGGCGGATTTGGCAGTGCCAGCATGGATGACATTATGGACATCTTCAACTCCATGTTCGGAGGGGGAGGAGGGTTCGGCGGCGGATTTGGCAGAAGTGCACGCCGCGATCCAAGTCAAAAATACGCCCTCGATTTTGAGATGGAGCTGCCGCTGAAGTTCAATGAGGCGGTATTTGGCTGTGAAAAAACCATAGACATCACCTACAAAACCTACTGTAAAGACTGTGCTGGTACCGGTGCCAAAGACGGCAAACTGACTACCTGCGACTACTGTGGCGGTCAGGGACAGGTGATGATGCGTCAGGGCTTCATGACCTTTACGCAGGAGTGCCCAAAGTGTCACGGTGTCGGCAGAAAAATCGAACAGAAATGTAGTACCTGTCACGGAAAAGGGTATGAGACAAAAGAGGAGAGTGTCACCATCAAAATCCCTGCCGGAGTCGATACCGGCAACAGGCTCAGGGTTCAGGGATATGGAAACGAATCAAAGAACGGACAGAGAGGAGATCTTTACCTGACCTTCTATGTCGAAGAGGATGAACACTTTGTACGTAACGGAAATGATGTTTACATTGAAGTACCTGTCTTCTTCACGCAGGCGATTTTGGGAGAGACCATCACTATTCCTGCGCTAAAAGGTGAACTCGAACTGGAACTTAAACAGGGTACCAAGGACAGAGAACAGTTTGTCTTTGAAAATGAAGGCGTTGCCGATGTACATTCAGGACGTAAAGGGCGTCTCATTGCACAGGTGAAAATGATACTGCCCAAAAAGATCAATGACGAACAGCGACAACTGCTTGAACAGCTACAGGAAAGCTACGGTGTCGAAAGCAAACCGCACAAAAGCACCTTTGAATCTGCTTTTGAACGCGTAAAAAGCTGGTTTAAAAACTAAACTGCTCTACGTTTCAGAGGAAAGATTTTGTCTCCTTTCCTCTAACTGTATTTCTTCATTTTTTCCTATTATCATATTGATTTCCATATTCTATTGAATATAAATTTATAATTTTTAATTAAGAATATAGGGGGTATACTCAGTAAAGGAAAATAATTTTCCTTTACATAAAAGTTAAGGAGCATACCATGGCAACAAGAGGAAATGCAATCATCAAAGGTATTGAAATTGATGACATTATTACAGCGCTCAACAGAGCCTATGCCGATGAGTGGTTGGCATATTACCAGTATTTCATCGAAGCGAAGGTTATTAAAGGCATTATGAAAGATGCAGCCATTGCAGAACTGACACAACATGCTGCCGATGAACTTAGACATGCCACTATGGTAGCCGATCGTATACTGCAGCTTGGAGGCACACCACTGCTACACCCAAAAGAGTGGTTTGAGCAGACACACTGTGGCTATGACGCACCAAAGATATTTGATGTTGTCAATATCCTTGAGGATGCCATTAAAGGAGAGCAGTGCGCCATCTCTGTCTATTCTCAAATCGCGAAAATGACCCGTAACAAAGATATTGTCACCTATGATATGGTATCACAGATATTGGCTGATGAGGTGGAGCATGAAGAAGACCTACAGGCACTTCACGATGACATCACAGAATTCGTTACGGAGATAAAACATCATATCTCTTAAAGGTACTACTGTACTTTTTGGTGCAGTAGTACCTTCCCTTCTTCTCTCAGGTCTGGATTGGCGGTTGAACGTGTCACATCATAGGCAATGACAAACACTTCATCACCTTTTTGCAAATAGTGTTTTTCACCAAATTCGGCATAGGCAGTCGCTCCGATACTGATGAGTGCCTGTTTCGGGTAGCCGCACGCTTTAAGATGTCCAGCGACATTCTCAAGCGGGCCAAAGTCTTTCTGCGTATTCATTTTCTCGACAAGCCAATTCGTAAGCTTGCCGTAAAAGTAGCTATACCCCAATAGCGGTGCGTCTACACCATAGGAATGCAGAATACCGTCTCTTTTCACAAATGAACAGAGGTGATAACTGTCCATTACCCCTCCTTCTTCAAAACGGTCTATCTCTATCCATGAATCCCCGATTCCTTTCGAATTTGGCCCCCATGACTTTTTTTCCGAAATCTTCCTTGCACCTTCTTTGCGTATCGTGCAGTCGTTAAAGGTCGTAAATTTACGTGCATGAAGTGCTTTAACTGCATTGGAATCGTCATACTCAATATCGAACAAAACAGCAATCTCGGGTTCTACCTGCGCGTTGGCTTCATAAGCCGGCAGATTCAAAGTATCTGTACCAATACAGTACGTACCCAGAAAGGTATCGCTGCCTGGAAGATAAAAAGGGAAAATCCCTTTGGGCGCTTCAGGTGCTTCCGTTTCCACATGCTCAAAATCTTTCAGTTCACCTGCCTGTTCCAAATGGTGCGCAAAGTTTCCCGCAACACCCAATCCTATTGCCTGTCTCAAGTCCATATCACACCTTTTTTGAGAATTATACCATGTTGTCCAAAAAGAAATTACACATACATTACACAAAGCTTATTTATACTCTAACAGTCATATAAACATAGAAAGGAGTCGCACGCATGGCAAAAAAGAAAGACGGTAAAAATATTCTTTTTGTTTCACTGTTTATAGGCAGTATGCTGCTGTTTATGCTTGGTAGCGTAATCTATGTAACAGGGCAAATAGCAAATTGTTCAAGTGTCAAAAAAGCTCGAAAAGTATGTAAGGTCGAAATAGATAGAAAGAAACCGACCTAAACTGCCAATGCAGCATAGTGTCGATGGAGATTGCTATTAGTTACAAGCAACTGCGTCTTTGAGTGTTTTACCAAACTTGAATTTTGGTGCAGTATGTGCCGGCTTGGTATATGTTTTGTTCGTACCTGGTACAGTCCCGGATTTCTCAGCAACTTCTGCAGTAGAGAAAGTTCCGAAACCTACAAGAGAAACAGACTCTTTTTTTGTCAGTGCTTCAGTCACAGAGTCAATAAATGCTTTTACCGCTCTCTCCGCTGCCGCTTTGCTCTCATATTCACCATTTTTCTGTACCAGTTCTACGAATTCTGCTTTTGTCATTCTTCTTCCTTTATTGTTAAGATGCAAATATTATAGCATAAACTAATCTTAAATAAACATAAATATATTGCTCTATATGTCTAAAAAAGGGGCTTCGTGGCATATTTTTTCTTTTTTTACGAAGAAAGTTGTAATATGTAGCAAAATGTTATTTTTCTATGATATATGAAAGAAGTCTGTATTTTTAAGAGAGAATGTGAAAAACAAAGTTGAAGATGGTGCGTCAGAGAGGATTTGAACCTCCACACCACTAGGGCACTACCCCCTCAAGGTAGCGTGTCTACCGTTCCACCACTGACGCATTTCAAGTGAGTTTTTCAACTCTTGAAGTTTTAAATGAGGGTTAACAAAAAGTTGTAGCGGAAGTATACCGCCACAACCTTAAAGTCTCTTTAAATTAACCGATAAAAGGGTTAGCGTAAAGAGCGATCAGCGCAATTACCAGTGTATAGATAACCTGTGCTTCAATCATTGCCAGCGCGATGAACATTGTAGTCATCAGCTTACCGCCAAGACCAGGATTTCTTGCTGTACCTGCGATTGTTGCAGCAGCAGTGTGTCCCATACCGATCGCACCACCAAGAGCAGCAAGACCAAGACCGACACCTGCAGCAACTACAGAGTATGCTTTGATCACAGATTCACCTTCACCGGCGAAAGCAACAGCACCAAGTGCCAGGAAAAGCAGAAAAAACTTTTTCATTTTATATCCTTTGAATTAAGTAGAGTTTGAGTCTCTTCGACTGTTTTCCAAAGTCCGTTCGGATAGCGTAACCGTACTCAATACGAGTACGGCAACCCAGACATAAATGCCTAGATTTCCCTACTGATCACTTTGTATAAACGGCGAGATTATAACCAAACTTCATTTAAAGCCCCATTATCTTATATCTCACTGCTTTAAGCCCTCTTTATTATTGACAGTTTGCAAATAGAGAGTAATCACATCGAGTAGCGCCTGAAGCTTTGCACGGAAAAGGAGTATGTTGCGTTCAAGAAGATGTTCATTTTTATAAATAAAGTGCAGCTGCATCTCCTGTACCAGTTCCTGCATTTCGTACGCACCGATACTGCTTAGATCCGGCAGCATCTCCTGTAGTTCCATGCGAGTGCGCTCATATCGCTTCTCTTCTATCCATTTTGGCACAAGTTCCAAACTGGAGGTATAGCGTTGCATAAATGCTGTAAGCCGCTTTTCATAAAGAATTTTGTCTCCCTCGTCATTCTCTATGCCTTTTGCGACATCAAGCCCCTGTATCTCAATCATTTTTTCAAGAGGAAGACCACGGTTTACAGTACCTACAAAAAGCATAAATACTGTATACAACTGCTTAATATCAAGTGGTTTTATCAGATAGGCATTTGCACCTGCCTGGAACATGGCTTTGATTTCATCTCCCATGCCAAAAGCTGTAAACGCCACGATAGGAAGCATGTTAAACTGGGATGCACGTCGAATAATTTTGGTAGTTGTAATACCATCCATAACAGGCATACTGATATCCATCAAAACCATATCGTACTCCCGGTGTTCTTTAAAAAGATACTTTAACGCCACTTCTCCGTTTTCAGCAATATCGATCTGTATACCCAATTGCCTGAGCAGACTGGTAAGTATCTTCTGATTGACAATATTGTCCTCAACCACGAGAATATGTGCCCCTTTGAAGTAAATAAAACAGTCAAGATCGATATTGTCCGTTTCAGGGATCAGTTCTCTAATCACTAAGGGGCCATCTGTATCAGACTCTTCTTTATTTTCTTCTGTTGCATCAATATGATACAGCTCACCTTTTCTTAGTGACTCTTCGGGAATCACACCGGGCGGTACTTCTTCTTTGGATTCTTCACCCTGTTCACAAACGAGAATATCTTTTCTCCCTGATGAAGAGATATCGGATTTTTTTCTCTTCCTCTCTCGAATATTCACATCATACAATGTTTTAAGGACATAAAGAATGACACCTGCAATCAGCCCCCATTCTACAATCAATTCGGGTTTGATATCCACTTGCTCTTCATCCTCTCTTATTTAATGACAACAGGTCAACTCAGATATTCCGGTGTCGCCAATTCAACCTTTTTGCCTTTCTGTTCCATCACGACGACATCGATCTCATCGCCTTCATGGTATCGCTCGCTCAGGTTGTCAACACGCTCCTTGGCCACTTTGGAGATATGCAGCAGCGCATCAAACCCGTCAGGCATCTCGACAAAAACACCAAAGTCTACTACGCGCTTGACTTTACCTTTATATATCTTTCCTGCCTCATAGGTCATCTGTTTACGTACCGGTGTGTCGGCAATCTTTTGAATATGTTCTTTGGCAGCAGCTACTTTTTCTTTGTCTTCACCGGAGACTTTGACCCCACCTGCATCTCTGTCAAGGTCGATGCTCACTTCAAACCGTTCAATGATATCCCGAATAGTTGCACCCGCTTTTCCGATAATATCACCTATTTTGCTTGGATTGATAGTAAAGTGTTCCGTACTCGGCAGCGCTTCACTCTCAACAATATTCTTCTCTGCCTCTTTCATTAGATCGAGGATGTGGTTTTTGCCTCTGTTGGCTTGAACCAGCGCCTCTTTAAGCAAGGAAAGATCGATACCACCGAGTTTAATATCCATCTGCAGCGCAGTGATCCCTTTGGCGGTACCTGCAATCTTGAAGTCCATATCACCGTCATGGTCCTCCAAACCCATAATGTCTGAAAGTACGGCATGACGCTTTCCGTCACTTACCAGCCCCATTGCAATCCCTGCAACCAGTTCACTCATCTCTACGTTGGCCGAACGCAGTGCCAGTGAACCTCCGCAGATCGTCGCCATGGAAGAGGAACCGTTACTCTCAAGCACTTCCGAAACCAAGCGGATTGTACCTTCATAATTGAGTGGCAAAACCGGCTCGAGTGCACGTTTTGCAAGGTTGCCGTGCCCCAGTTCCCTTCTGCCTGGTGCACCGATGAAAGATGCCTCTCCCACTGAATATCCCGGAAAGTTGTAGTGTACCATAAAATGTTCCGACTGTGGACGCTTATCGGTAATGAGCTCGAACATCTGAGCATCTTTTTTATCTCCAAGTGTCGCCGTTACAAGCACCTGGGTCTGCCCACGTGTAAAGAGGCAGGAACCATGCACAGATGGCAGCAGGTTTGTTTCTATACTTATCGGACGTACCTCATCGAGTGCCCTGCCGTCCGCCCTGATACCCTTGTCAAGGATCATACTTCTAACCACAGTTTTTTTATACTGCTCAAGTACTTTGCTTACCAGTGCCTTGTCTGCCTCTTTCCCCTCTGCCTCCAGTGCATCCATAATCTGTGCACGTACTTTTTTCAACTCTGAAGAGCGCTCTGACTTCGCCATGTGTGAAATCGCTGCTTCAACATCCTGGGCATAGTTGTTTTCAATAAAACTGTACAGTGCATCATCAACTTTCTCTTCCGCAGTTGACAGAGCCAGCGGTTCTCTTGCCACAGGCTTGAGTGCATCGGCATAGGCAGTGCTCGCCTTCGCAATCGCTTCCTGTGCAAATGCCACTGCTTCTACAAGAGATTCCTCGTCAAGCTCGTTTGCTTCCTGGTGTTCAAGAATCAATGGGGCAGCACCCATCATAGGGTCAATGGTATCTACCTCAATATCATCAATAACCTCAGATGCAAGTGTACGCATCTCTATCATCAGTATGTCTGTACTCTGTCCTACGACAAGCAGGTCCAGTGTACTCTCATCTTGTTGTGAGAGAGTTGGATTGATAACCAGTTGTCCGTCAATTTTCCCAACTCTGACTGCTGCAATACTTTGTGAAACAGGAATATCGGAGACATACAGTGCCGCTGACGCAGCATGCAGTGCAGCGATCTGCATATCGACCTCGCTGTCACTGCTGACTACCATTACAGTGATTGTCACAGGGTAATGAAATCCTTCAGGGAAAAGAGGACGCAAAGAACGGTCAACAATACGGGAAGTCAGTGTTTCGAAGTCCCCAGGTTTGCTTTCACGCTTGATAAAACCTCCCGGTATTTTGGCAGCGGCATATGCTTTTTCAATGTACTGTACAGTCAATGGGAGGAAATCTTCATCAACCTCTTTTTCATCGATTGCCACCGCTGCAATAAGCACCGCTTTGCCCTGACGGTACATGACGGCTCCGCTTGCCTGTTTGGCTATTTTATTGCATTCATATATCTCGTCAAGGTTGTTCACATTGACCTTTATACTTACTTCTTTCATCTTTTCTGGGTTTCCTTTTGTTCTGATTATTATTCTGTGTATATATGCTTCTCATACGATTCGACTATGTCGAGAATCTCTTCAAATGTCACAGGTTTAAATGTCTGATAATAGTATTCTATCGAAATATAGTGCTCTATTTTGTGTGGACAGAATACACCGTCACAGACACTGAGCAAATTTTCATAAACTGACCTGTCCAAAACGGGTGTAGCAATGAAAATGTTCTTCGCCTCTCTTGCAATAACCGATTTGAGTGCTACCATCATTGTCAGACCGGTTTCTATGCATTCATCTGCCAAAATGACATACTTTCCCTTCAATGAAACAAGGTCTTTGCCTTTGCGATAACGGTAGACATAACCCAGTACCTCTTCTTCATATTTACGCTGTGCTTCATTATAGACAAAATCCTCATTGATATCGAAAGCATCTATCAGTGCCTTGTGCATCACTACCTCTTCTGTTTCCGATATCATGGCAATGGGCACTTCCGAATTATTCGGTGCAAGAATGGGTTCAGTCAGCAGAATATCCATCTGAGCGTTGACGGCTTTTGCAATACGATCGGCAAAGTAGACCCCTCCTTCACTTACGCCAATTACAACCGTGGCATTCTCCCTTAGGAGATCGAGCGGCAGTGTTTCTATCAGTGCTGTTGCAGCCTCGTTCCGGTCGGAAAAATATGCATTATGGTCTAAATCGGCGTGCATGATCCGCTCCTGGAAATTGTCTGTTGATTTCATCTTCATCAAAAGTATAACGAAACTCTTCTATATACTTCATCAAAAGCCTGTATGCCGCATTGAGCCGTTCCATTGATTCATCATCACCTCCAACATCCGGGTGGTGTTGTCGTGCCAACATTCGGTACTGTCTGCGAATGTCTTCTTTCGTAACAAATTTGGGAAGTTCCAGTACTTCCAATGCTTCTTCTATTGCTTCAAACGGACTCTGCATTACTGCTACGGCACTGTTGAGAGAGAATCAAGTTCAGCAGTACTGAAACTTGCAAACGGAATGAAACTTAACTGGAAAAAGAATCCTATCTCTTCTGTATAGTCCGTTACGCCCGGAACAGAAGTAGGTCTTGGACGAATATCTGCAGAAACGGATGCAGCCAGACTCCAGCAGTCACGCGTATAACTTGCACCAAGTCTCCAGAGTTTGCTGCTCTCATCTTCAAGGTTGTATATCATCCCTCCGTGCACAGCAAAACGTTCATTGTATGCATACCGGAAATCAAAACTGACATCATTCGCAGTAACTGTCTTGCTGTCGTTGTTCAGAATCTGTTTAAATGTATGCCCGAGAATGAGGCTGTAGTCCTTGTCCGTCAGACGAATGCTGCTTGAGGCTTCGCTGATGGCATCGTATTCAAATGAATAGTAAATATTGTTATAAAAACTCCAGTCTTTCCAGTTATACTGCATCTCATTCTGCAGGTCTGCCTTCAATCAGCTATGTTATTCCGGGAAATGAAAGTCAGGATCCGCTTAATTTTGATGAGCTTCTGACAGACCAGCCACAGGTGAAAGATCTCTTTTCAGTTGGTCTTCCGGAAGAGCAGGTACGCTTTTCACTCAATCA
>JAUUDF010000022.1 GCA_030826885.1 Sulfurovum sp.
CGGCAAAGAGGTTACTTATGTTCTCGCAGATATGCCTGCTTCGACAACAACTGAAAACAGGAAAGAAGCATCACCTGTGGCCAGTTCAGAAGATGTTGAGAGCAGAGTGTCGGCCCTTGAGAAAGAGATCACGATCCTCAGAAGGGAGTTGGATGCACTCAAGATGAGTATGGGACTGAAAGGGTAAAACAGGAAGCAGCAATGATACAGACAGCCTACATTACCGACCCCGTCTATCTTAAGCACGATACGGGTGCAATGCACCCCGAATCAAAAGAACGGCTTGTAGCCATAGAGCGTGCGGTAGCACCGCTTAAAGCACAACTCCTGACACCTGCACCTGTCTGTGCCGATGAAGAGATGCTTTTGAGCATCCATTTGCCTGAGCAGATAGAGGAGGTGAAGGCGTGCAGTCGTGCAGCCACTTCCATAGACTCCGATACCCTTTGCTCCTATGACTCGTTCGACGTTGCCAAAATGGCTGTGGGTGCTGGTATCAGTGCTATTGATGGTATTAAGGCAGGAAGGTTTGAGAGGGCTTTTTGTGCGGTGCGTCCTCCCGGTCACCACGCTACACCAGGAAAGGCAATGGGTTTTTGTCTGTTCAACAACATTGCAATTACAGCACGATACGCACAGAAACAGGGTTATGAAAAGGTGATGATCATCGACTTCGATGTCCACCACGGCAACGGTACACAGGATGCTTTTTGGGAGGACAATACGGTTTTCTACTTTTCTTCCCATCAGGCGTTTGCCTATCCCGGTACGGGTATGGAGACACACATCGGTGAGGGGAAAGGCAAAGGGTTTACCCGCAATTTCCTTCTTATGCCTGACAGTGGAGATGAGGAGGTGCTCGACATTTATCAAAATGACCTGCCTCCCTTTGTCACTTCATTCAGTCCAGACATCATCCTTGTCTCTGCGGGGTATGATCTGCATGAGAGCGATCCTCTCGCACAACTCAATGTGACGACAGAGGGGGTACGTATGATGGTGCGTGCCATACTCGATACGGCAAAAGTGCCCTTTGTCTTCTTTCTTGAAGGCGGTTACGATGTCAATGCACTGGGTGAAAATGTCAAAGTGACGTTGGAAGAGATGCTGAAGGTATTATAAAATGTGTCATTCCCGCAGAACGGGAATGCTTGCATTCGGTAAGTTTACTGTACCGCTTTTTTAAGTGCTCTGACAATTGTATCGGGAGCGCTGGAGATTTTCATGAACTCACCCATTGTCAACAGTGGGTAGGAGATCGCAAGGTAGTATTTGGGTGCCAGTGTATAGGCATTACCATCTTTGCAAATAAGTACGGTATAGGGAAGAACAAGGGCTTTGTCCTCACCGATGGTACTAATGAAAGACTCCGCTGCCTTACCCATTTTTACACCATAAAGGGTACTGCCGTTAGCCAGTTTGAGAGCAAAGAGTTTCTTTTTGGCTTTGATGCCTTTTGCCCCTTTCTTCAACAGTTCCATATCTTGATAGTAGGGCATACCGAGCATGAAGTGGTAGCCTGCAAGGTCACCGGCTTTAAGTGCATCTTTGGTAGGCGTAAGTGTGCCAAGTGCGCTTTTGAGTGCCTTTGCAGTCGAAGATGCTGCATTGGCATTGTAGTCTTTTTGCAGGAATGCCTTGAGCCAGTATGTTGGATTGGTCGTAAGAACCGTTTTTGCTTTGGTATTGACCAGAACTTTTTGAATAGCAGCAAATCCACGTTGCTTTTTGCTTGCAGCACTTTTGAGTGTTTTGTTTGTTACAACAACAACCTTCAGGTAGTCTTTTTTTGCCGGAGAGTAGGTCGTGAGTAGGTCAAAACCCGCTTTTTTAAGTTTGGAGGCGACAGTTTTGGCATCTGCGTACGGTGCGCTGAAGTAGGCGCTCTCTTTTGCCTGCAGGGCTGCCGATGCGAGCAGTGTGAGTGAGAGAAGAAGCATGAACTTGGAGATCATTTTAGACATGTATATCCTTTGTTAGTATATAGATTTTGTCGTCTTTGACGAAACGCAGATATTATGTCATAGATTTATTTAGGAAACAATTAAAATTATAAATAATTTACACTTATTTACATTAATAAAAATATTCATTTATTTTGATATAAAAAAACTTATTTTTAGGGTTATTGCTGTTATAATTGATTTCATGAACAACTACAAGATCAAAAATATAGCCGGATATCTTTCAAAAGTATTTTTTAGAAAATCCGCTTACTCCCATTCTTGCAATTGCAATACTTCTGCTGGGTTTTGTCGCACTCAATACCATGCCGCGTGAAGAGGACCCGCAGATAGAGGTCAGTGGCGGTGCTGTCATGGTGGCGATGCCAGGTGCAACACCCAAGGAGATACTCAACGTCATCGTTAAACCGCTTGAGAGGCGCATACGCGAGATCAAAGGGGTGGAGCATGTCTATGGCACCGCCATGAACAACTTCGGAATTGTCAATGTGCAGTACTTTATTGGTGAGGAGCGTGAATCTTCCAACCTGAAACTCTATGACAAAGTGATGCAGAATATGGATCAGCTGCCCAAAGGAACCATGCCGCCGTTGGTCAAACCGTTTGATATTGACATTGACATACCCATACTTACTGCCGCCTTTTATCAACTTCCGAATGCAAAGATCGATACGGTCAAACTCTACAAAACCATCAGAGAGCTCCAGCAGGAGATCAATGCGCTCGACAATGTCTCCAAAACAACACTCAAGGGGGTGAAGCGTCCGCAGTTCAATTTATTGGTTGATATTGGAAAGCTGGCGGCATATCATATTTCACTTGGTCAGGTTGCGCATGCCATCAAATCCATATCGACCAATGCACCGATGATCGATACCGAGAACAACACGGGTAAACTTGTGGTTTTTGGTGTAGAGAATGCCATCGATACGATAGATGATCTCAAAGAGCTGATCATCGCCGAATATATGGGCTCACCCATCTACTTGAAGAATATTGCCGATGTCGAATACAGCTACGACATTCAGAACTACCAGACGGCACTCATCGACTACCAGATGGGAATGTCCACAGAACCGGAGAAGATCAAAAAGAACGAACACCGAAAGAGAGAGGGTAAAGAGGAACTAAAAAAAGAGGTCTCTTTCCGTCCGGAGAGTGAGCAGATTACGATGACGGTCTCCAAGCTCAAAGGTACCAATGCCGTACTCATCGCAGAAGAGGCGATCGAGAAGATACAGGAGGCAAAAGAGGAACTCAGGCACGCAGGTGTGGGGTTCATCATCACTCGTAACTACGGTGTACGTGCCGATGAGGCGGTAAACGAGCTGGTACACCATCTGGAAATCACTATTTTTATTATTATGCTTATTCTTATTCCGTTTCTGGGGCTTCGCGAATCGCTGGTTGTGACGATTGCAGTGTCGATGATCTTGGCGACGACGCTTTTCATTGCGCAACTGACAGGGCAGACGATCAACCGTATTACCCTCTTTGCTTTTTTGCTTTCGCTGGGTTTGATTGTCGATGATGCCATTATTGTCATCGAAAATATTCACCGGCGGCTGCATCTGGACATCGATAAAAAGAGTGTCGATGAAATCATTGTGCAGGCAACGGATGAAATAGGTCCGTCAACTAACATTGCGACCATTGCCATCATTTTGACGATGGTACCCATGGCATTTGTCGGGGGGATGATGGGGCAGTTTATGAAACCTATTCCGCTCAATGTGCCTGTTGGGCTTGCCGTGTCACTTTTTGTCGCCTATGTTTTTGCACCTTATCTTGCGCGAAAGTTTATCAATTTTAAAAAGATCAAAAAAGAGGTGTTGGCACACCATGCCAAAGCGCATGAAGAGAAAGAGACAAATGGGGAGGAGAAGGCATGAAGTTCGAGCAGTTTCTTCTTCGTATTTTAGAGAGCAAACGCAACCGTTGGATAGTCATAGGACTGGTACTGCTTGCACTGATGGGTTCGGTGATGATGATACCTACCAAGCTGGTTTTGGCGAAGATGTTGCCCGGAAAAAGTGCCAATACCTTTTCCATTTACATCGATACAGCGACCAATGCCTCCATTAAAGAGATACGAGAGGTCGCCCAATGTGTGGTACAAGAGCTTAAGAAAGAGCCTGAAGTAACCGACATGGAAACCTTTCTGGGGCAGGGGGCACCGCTTGATTATGCCGGATTGGTCAAAGGCAGTGCCTTCAAGCGTTTTCAAAACCAGGCGGAGATTGTGGTGAACCTGACGGACAAGAAGTACCGTGACGAGCCCTCCTTTATGATGGTGCATCGCATTCGTCCTCGTATTCAGCGCACTTGCGGTTCGCTCTATCCGAATACCACCATTAAATTCATCGAGATGCCATCAGGCCCTCCGACACTTGCAACCATCGTTGTGGAGGTGTATGCCAAAGATGACAAGATGCTGCGCAAAACCGCCCAGCGTGTCGCCCAGATACTCGGAGAGACAGAAGGACTGGTAGATATTGACATTATGCTCGATGACATCTATACGACCTATATGCTTTCGCCAAACAAAGAGAAGATAATCCGCAGCGGATTGAGTGTCGATCAGGTCAACAAGATCATTTATCTTGGTTTCAAAGGGATGCCAGTAGCGGTAAAGAATACGAAAGATCAGCAGGATCAGGTGCCTATTTTTGTACGGCTCAACGATGATTCCCGTATTGTCACAGGTGAGAGCAAGGCAGCACTTGAGAAGAAGCTTTCCGCTCTTAGACTGATGAACCAAAGAGGGATGATGGTACCGCTGATAGAAGTTGTTGACATTAAAAAACGAAGTTCGAGTCCGACCATTTTCAGAAAAGACCTTAAAAATCTTGCGATCATCACGGCTGAGTGTGACATGGTCTCTCAGGTCTACCCACTGCTCGATGCCCGTGAAAAGATGCTTGAAATGATGCAAGATGAATACAATATGAGTAAGGTACCCGGCATCTCCACATTTATGTTCGACCTTAACGCGGTAGATAAAAAAACAGATGAGCCGGTACTGATACGCTGGGCGGGAGAAATGAAAGTTTCGCTCGATACCTTCCGCGATCTTGGCGGGGCGTTTATTGCCGCACTTATTTTGATGTTTCTGCTGATGGTCGTCTACTACAAATCATTTGCACTCAGCGGTATTGTGTTGGCGGGGAGTTTTCTCTCCATCATCGGGGTCATCGTCGGGCACTGGATCACCGACAAGATTTCACTGGCATTTGCCGATGTCAACTTCTTTTTGACCGCCACATCGCTCATTGGTTTTATTTCACTGATGGGTATCAGCGCGCGCGGTTCACTGCTGCTGATAGACTTTTCGCGTTCCCTGATGCAGGATGAGGGGATGGAGAAAAATCATGCTATTGCACGTTCCACCGCAACACGGGCAAAACCCATTCTCATGACAGCAGTAGCGATCATTCTGGGCTCACTGCTGCTCTCTACCGATCCGATCTTTGGAGGACTGGGGATCGCACTGATCTTTGGAAGTATCGCTGCAACGCTCGTAGCCCTCTTTTTCATCCCGGTGCTGATGTCCAATGCCAAAGCGATGGATCCGCATATAGAAGAGAGTCTCTGCCATGATGACTCAGAAGAGGAGAAAAAAAGCGGGAGAATCTGTGTGCTGACAGATAATATAAAAGAGATGCTCTTCCCGCCAAAAGAGTGTAATGACGATGACAATGAACCATTGCGCCACCAAGATCTTGTAACAAAATTTACTGATATACTCAAGAACCTTCTGCGTCAGATTAAAGAGTCATTGCAGAAGTGGAGAAAGAAATAGGTATGATCACTGTTGCGCGTATGATGGAGTATACTCTATTTGTATTTTTGTATACATACCGGGATAGATTTTTTTATGATCTCTCTTGAATGTGATACGAATGGTAAAGGTGTGTGTCATCGGGTTTGCAGAAGGTACGATCGATTTGATACGTCCTCTGCCTTTGTAGTGGATGGAAGGGATCTCGAACTTGACTGAATCTCCTTCATTGACTTTAAGCAGGTCATTTTCCGAGATTTGTGCTTCTATTTCAAGATGATCGAGATCGACAAGTACCATGACCGGGAAACCGGGCATGACCATGTCTCCTACGTGCAGGTTTTTCTGTACGATGATGCCGTCGCTGGGTGCTTTGACCTCAAGGTAGTGGGAGATGACACTGATCTCCTTGGCCTTCTGTGCGGCATTTTTGACAATTGCCTGCATCGCTTTGAGCATTGACTGGGTATGCTCGGCTGTGATGGAGAGATTTTCATTCATATCCTCAAAGTTCATGACGCTGTCTTTGTTGCGTGCAAGCAGTGCTTTGTTTCGGCGTATCTCATCGAGTTTGCTTCGATAGACATCGGTAAGAATTTCTGCCTGTTCCAGCCCCAGATTGATCTGCTCTTTAAGAATGTCAAATTCCGCGGAATCCATTTTAAAGAGATCATCTTCACGTTTGACCTTGTCTCCAATGTTGACATACACCTCTTTCACATAGCCCATGTAACGTGCCCCGATGTATTTCTTGTTGTCCGAAACAACCGTTCCTGTTACATTGATCGTGTTTGCCAGCAGTCCTGAAAGAAGTAAAGAAGAGAGCAAGAGTGTTTTTTTCATGAAAAACTCCTATAGTCAATGAAATGATTTATTTATCGATATTGGTATATTTAATAAGTATATTTTATATTCTATAATAATTAGCTTAGAAGTATGAGGAGTAGGAGTGAGGGTGATGTATTCTCCCCGATAGTGGGGAGAAATGGTATTTTAGAAGTTGTAAGTCAGCTGGAAAGAGAGGCTTGACTCTTTGTGGTCTGTAGTGATAGAGTCGGTACCGAAGCTTCTTGCAAATGCGGGAATGCCGAATGTCTCTTCATTGCTTGTACCATATACGTAAGCAAGGTCAAGTGAGTATGCTTTTGTAAACTCATAGGTACCACCAAGGGTGTAGTGCTGCTCTTCTGTTGCCGGGAAGCCGAGCAGGTTGAAGAAGTTGAGTGCTGACTGCGCACCCATTCCTTGTGGTGTCATTGCCCCTGTCTGCTCAGTAACCGGGCTTGCACCACGGTTGTAACCGAGTCTGAGTGCCCAGTTGTCCTGCGCATACTCATAACCGATTGCATAGACATCCTGATCGTCCCAACCGAACTCTTTGTATCCTGTAGCACTTGCGTATTTGATTCTTTTGTAGTCAAATGCAAATGTGTGGGCACCCATTGTATAGGCAAAACCGGCACCGATTTCAGCAGGCTGCTCAAGTGTGTCGGCCATTGGTGCAGGGAAAGCACCCATCGCTACAAATGGGCTTGTAGCTGTTGAAAGTTGATTGACATAAGTCATCTCTATAGATGATTTATAAACCGCACCGATTACAAGACCGTTAGAGAAGTCATAGGAGAGGCCGGCTGTCCATCCGAAACCAAAGTCTTGTGAAAGACCTGCACCGACGTTGTTGATGTTCCCCTTTCCGTCAGGCATGTGGTAGTTGATGTCGAGGTTACCGTACTGAAGTACAGGTGCAACCGCTGCTGTAAATCCGCCTGTTTTGTACGCTACAGGTACAGCAAACTGCATCAACTGAAGGTTGGTAACCATATTGAGGTTACCGAATTTGGGGTAGCTTGTAGGGTCAAAAGACATTTGTGCTTTGGAGTAGTCTGTACCCATACCCGCAGTACCCCACATACCGATACCGATGTACCAGTTGTCATCGATTTTATGTGCAATGGAAACCTCGGGGATCATGTTCATGTCAGCATCACTTGTCAGTGGTTGAGACGGGAACATGCCGCCGGCAGGATTGATGGTTGTTTTGATAGTCGGCATGAAGATCGTACCGCCGAATGAGATTTCTGTACCCTCAACAGTAGAGATCATAGCTGGGTTGCTAATGGTTGATTCAGCCCCATGGCTGACAGCAATACCTGTACCACCCATACCTCTTGCTTTGGCACCTACAGCGATGAGTGTATCTCCGTTGGTTGCGTGCAGCATGGTTGAAGTCACGAGTGACAGAGTGATTCCGGCTCCAAGTTTTTTGAATGTACTTGTTTTCATTTGTATCCTTGAGTTGTTTTGTGGGGCTTAGTATATGTTAATTAAAATTAAATGTCAAGTATTTCTATCGATATTATCATTATATAATAAAATATTATTTCTTTAATACAAAATAAGAAACTATGTACAATAATGAAGTATAAAATTGAACGGTATTGTTAAAATAATTGATAGATGAGGGAGTGACCGGTATGAACCGGTCGAACAGGAAGAAGATTAGATCTTGCTAAGAATGAAGCTTTCCATATCGGCGACGACCTCTTCGAGTGTGCGTTCACCGTCAATGACTTTGAGCAGTCCTTTTGCTTCATAGAACTTTTGGATAGCGGGCAGCGGATCGGTGTAGATCTTCATGCGGCTGACAAATACCTCTTCATTGTCATCACTGCGTTCTTCTCCCGGTGCGGCTTCTGCACGGCGTCCAAGAATACGTTCTCTGGCAACCTCTTCGCTGACACGCACTTCAATGACGGAAGTCAGATCGATGTTCTTTTCATTGGAGACGATCTCGTCAAAGGCAGTCATCTGCTCTTCGCTTCTTGGGTATCCGTCAATGAGAATGACATCGACTGGTGCGTTGTTGATGGCAGAAACGATGGTATCTACAATGATATTGAGCGGTACAAGCGCACCTTTTGAAATATAGCTGTCGATCTCTTTGCCAAGATCCGAACCGCTGGCTACCTCTTCACGAAGCATGTCTCCTGTAGAGTAGTGGACAATCTTGTCGGCGTGTTTTTGTGCAATGATACTGGCGTCTGTTGTTTTTCCTGAACCTGGCGCGCCAATGATGAGAAAGAGTTTTTTCATAGTTGTTTCCTTATTATGTTGTATTACATTATGTGTAGGGAAAGAATACCCTACGGTATGTTAAGCTGTCGGGGTTTGTCTGATTCTCAGGCTCAGCTCTTTGAGCTGTTCGGAATCGACCGGACTTGGTGCCTGTGTCAACAGACACTGCGCACGTTGCGTTTTTGGGAATGCGATGACATCACGGATGCTTTCCGCACCGGTCATGAGCATAATGAGTCTGTCAAGACCCAGTGCGAAACCACCGTGTGGCGGTGCACCGAATTTGAGCGCATCGAGAAGGAAGCCGAATTTCTCCTGCGCCTCCTCTTCGCTGATGCCAAGCAGTTTGAATATCTCTGCCTGCATATCCTCTTTGTGGATACGGATGGACCCTCCACCAAGTTCCGTACCGTTGAGGACGATGTCATAGGCAATGGATTCGATCTCTTCTATGTCTTCGAAATCGAGTGATTTTGGCTGGGTGAAAGGGTGATGCAGTGCTTTGATGCGTCCATCTTCGACTTCGAACATCGGGAAGTCCACAACCCAGAGGAATTCGAATACATCTTTTGGGATGATCTCCATTATCTCTGCAAGGTAGAGACGGAAACGACCCATATAGTCAAGTACCACTTTTTTCTCACCTGCACCGAAGAAGACGACATCACCTACGGCAAGTTCACACCGCTCGACGATCGCATTGAGATCCTCTTCGGTGAAGAATTTCGTCAACGGTCCTTTGAGACCGTCCTCTTTCATCTGGAAGTAGCCCAGACCCTGTGCACCGAATTTGCGTACATAGTCTTCAAAACCTTTCATCTGGCGCTTTGAAAAGATGTTGTCACCGTTAGGTACTTTTAGCGCCTTGATACGGTTGCGTTTTGGTGCCTTTGCAATGTTGGAGAAAATTTCATTGTCACAACGCTCAAAAATGTCGATAACATCGACCATTGCCATATCAAAACGCAGGTCCGGTTTGTCCGAACCGTATTTCTCCATCGCTTCATGGTAGGTCATGCGTTTGAAGGTTTTGGGAATATCAAAGCCGCACTGGGTAAAGACGTCGTTGATGAGCTTTTCCGCTACGGCAATGACATCATCCTGGTTGCAGAAGCTCATCTCGACATCTATCTGAGTGAATTCGGGCTGTCTGTCCGCTCTGAGGTCTTCGTCACGGAAACATTTGGCGATTTGGAAATAACGGTCAAACCCCGAGACCATCAGCAGCTGTTTGAACAGTTGAGGAGACTGAGGCAGTGCGTAGAATTCTCCCGGATGAACCCGGCTGGGCACCAGGTAGTCACGTGCACCTTCTGGAGTTGATTTGGTCAGGACAGGTGTTTCTACCTCCAGGAACCCCAGTTCGTCAAGAGAGTTTCGTGCGGCTATGGTCGCTTTTGAACGAAGTTTAAAAATATCATAGGCACGCTGTGTACGCAGTTCGAGGTAGCGGTACTTCAGGCGTATCTCTTCGTTGACTTTTTCATCACCCAGATCGAACGGCATGGGCTTTGAAGGGTTTTCAATGATGAGTTCATCGACAACGATCTCCACTTTTCCTGTTTTGAGGTTGGGGTTTTCAAGCCCTTCGCCTCTCGGGCGTACCTTTCCTTTGGCGATGAGCACGAACTGGTCGCGTACCTCTTCGGCTGTTTTGTGCGCATCGGCATTGTCGGCAGGGTCACAGACGAGCTGGACGACCTCGTCTTTGTCACGGAGGTCGATGAAGATGACACCTCCGTGGTCTCTACGGCTGGATACCCATCCGGCTACGGTGACTTCCTCACCGATATTGTTTTCATTGATTTGGGCACAATAGTGTGTTCTCACAAGCATTCCTCAAAGTTAAATAGTTTCGCGATTATAGCCAAAAGTTGTTTAGGGTTTGCAAACGTAATTTGGAATGACAATGTGACATCTTTTTGCGCCTAAAAGCAATATTATGATACGCTTACATAAAATGAAGACATCGGAGCATACAATCGTGACACAGATGGCACAGTTAAAGAAAGCAGGGTTTGTTCTCAAGCCCGATGCACCGGAAATCAGACCGGTATATGAGCAGATTCGGGATGCGTTCGAGAGCAGGGGCATCGCTGTGCTGCTTTCTGAAAAATCGGCAAATATGACCGGCCTTGAAGGGATAGCGTTCGAGTCCATGTGCGAAGAGGCGGATTTTCTGGTTTCTATCGGCGGAGACGGTACTCTGCTCTCACTGGTACGCAGAAGTTACGGTTACCATAAACCGGTCGTGGGGATCAATGCGGGCAATCTCGGTTTTCTTGCCGATATTACCATCGAAGAGACCGGTACATTCCTTGATCGTTTGCTTGTAGGTGACTACCGCATAGATGACCGTATGATGATAGAGGGCTATATTCGCAAAAAAAGCGGTTCCAAGATCAGTTTCTTCGCTTTCAACGATGTGGTCATTACCTCTCCCGAACCATCCAAAATGGTCAAGGTCAATGCCTCCATTGACGGTGAGCGCTTCAACTCCTATACCGGTGACGGACTCATTATCTCCACGCCGACAGGCTCTACGGCTTACAACCTCTCTGCAGGAGGTCCCATTCTTTACCCGCTGACACAGGCATTCATCATTACGCCTGTACTGGCACATTCACTTGCCAATCAGCGTCCTCTGGTAGTTCCTGCCGATTTTGGCATTGAGCTGGATGCGGAGAAGTACCGTGCCATCGCTTCCATTGACGGACAGGAGGTCTATGAGCTTGAAGAGGGCGATGTCCTTTACATTGCCGGTGCCAAAAAAGGAGCGACGCTTATTCACCGCAAGGAGCACAACTACTTCTCTGTACTGCGTGAAAAACTGCACTGGGGGGACAGAAATTGGTAGAGCGGCTCTATTTGCGAAACCTTGTGACGTTCAATACGCTTGAATTGACATTCGAGCAGGGGCTGGTGGTTTTCTCCGGACCGAGCGGTGCGGGGAAATCGGTACTCATCTCTGCCATTCTTGCCGCTTTTGGCTACCCGGTACGCTCCCATGCCGCACTGTGCGAGGTGACGGTGAACAAACCGGTGAAACTGGATCATGAAGCCTATGAACTGGCAGAGACACTTGTCCTGCGTACGCTTAAAAAAGAGAAGCTGCGTTATTTCATCGACAGGCAGGGGATTTCGAAAAAGAGTCTAAGTGACCTGTTCGCTCCATACATTCGCTACCTTTCCGCAAGGGAGCAGGGCGGTATGGATTCTGTGGCACTCATCGGAATGATCGACCGTTATCTTTCCGGAAGCGACAAATCATTCAAAAAGCTTGTTAAAGAGTACAAAAAACGTTTTGACACCTACCGGCAGAAGGCCGCGCAGCTTGAGAAGATGAATGCCGATGAAGCGAGTCTTGCCGAGCGGATGGAGTTTGCCCGATATGAAATAGAGAAGATTGAACGTATTGACCCAAAACCTGCAGAGGAAGAGGAACTGCTGCATGTTAAACGCCAGCTTTCACGCATAGACAAGGTCAAAGCGGCACTTGATGCCGCCAACGGTATTTTCGCCTATGAACAGCACGTTGAAGAGGTTTACCGTCTGCTTGAAAAAGACGCTTCCGTCTTTTCTGAGACGATGAACCAGTTGCGCGCAGACTTTGAAGAGAGTGAAATACTCGCTGACGAACTTGCCGAAGTCGATGTGGAAGAGGTGCTTGAGCGACTGAGTGCACTCACATCGCTGAAGAATCGTTACGGCTCCATCGAGGAGGCACTTGCCTACAAAGAGCAGAAACAGAAAGAGCTTGATTCCTATACGCATATCGAACAGGACAAAAGTATGCTTGAGCAGTTTTTACAGTTTGAATATACCGAACTGATGACACTGGCACTGCGAATTTCGGCTTTACGAAAAGAAGCGGCAAAAAGACTTGAAACTATTTTGAAGGGCTATCTTGAAAGTCTCAAACTGCCGCCTTTGACATTTGTATTCGATACCGTTTCGCTCGGAGAAGAGGGGATAGACGCTCTTGGCATAGAGATGAACGGTTCGAGTGTCAATACCCTCAGCGGCGGTGAGTTCAACCGTGTCCGTCTGGCCCTGATGGCGGCAGCCCTCCCTCAGGATGGTAAACGCGTCGAAGGTGTGTTGATACTCGATGAGATCGATGCGAATGTGAGCGGTGACGAGTCGATTGCTATTGCGCAGATGATAGAGAAACTCGCTTCGGTCTACCAGGTATTTGCCATTTCACACCAGCCGCATCTGGCATCAAGAGCACATCAGCACATTCTGGTTACCAAAGATGCGGAAGAGAGTAGTGCGAAGAGGCTGGATGAAGAGGGACGCATAGCGGAAATTGCCCGTATAATCAGCGGAGAAAAACCGAATGAACAGGCACTTGCCTTTGCCAAAGAACTCAGAAGCACCCAACTACAGCAGCAGTGACTACTCTTTCGACGGAAACTGCTTTTTGAGCTTTTCGAAATAGATTTTGAGATACTTCTGGTAGGCCTCGGCAACGGGTAGTTCCTTGCCGGTTTTCAGGTAGGTATTGTAGTCGACGAGCAGGTCGGATACACCGCCGGTGCCAATGGTAGTGGATGAGCCTTTGATGCTGTGGGTAAGGCGTTCCATTTTATGGAAATCGGGGATCTTCATCGCTTCGTCGATAAGCGGTATCTGGTCACCGATTTGTGGAATGAGTTCCTGAATGAACTCCAGTGCCTCCTCTTCGCTAAGTCCCATCTCAATGAGACGCTGGTAGTTAAAATCAGGGTAGTTGCCTTCGGGGAGTGCTGTTTGGGTGGTTTCGGTTTTTTCTGTTTTTGGTTTTACAGTGTCGGCTTTTGTCGTTTCAGGTTTTACAGTTTTGGTTTCTGCCGGCTGTTTTGGCTGCGGTGTGGTTGTGGTGTTGGGTTGTTGAACAATTTTTTGTGTTGTGGCAGTTTGTGTTGAAACCGCTTTGTCTCCGACAGGCTTCTGTGCGGTTTTGGGAGGTTGTGGTTTTATTGTAGACTGGGGTTCTGCTTTTGTTTTTGGTATCGGTTTTACAGCACTTTTTTCTTCTTTTTTCGGAGAGCTGTGCAGGGGTGTTTTTTCAGTCTTGTTTTTTAGAGGTGTCTGCTCGAGAGGTTTTGTCTTTACTGTCGGTTTGGATGTCTGTATTGGTTTTTTCTGAGGTACCGCTTTAGACTCTTCGGGCGCTTTTTTCGGTTGTGCGGGTTGAGACGGTGCCGGTTTACGATGGGGAGGTGCTTTCCGTTTGCTTACTTTCGGAGTGGGCTTTTTCTTTTTGAGCGCTTCTTGTCTGCGACGCTCTTCCTGGTAACGCTTTTCATTTCTGTATTCTTTGTAGATAACAGCAACGACAATAAGCAGAATAAGAGCAACAATGACTGTAATATACATAAACAATATTCTCCTTCCAAGTTCATAATTACTATAACTTAGATAAGATTAGAGAATCTTGTTTCGTATCAAAAAATGTTACTTTTTTGATATAATCCGATGAAAAACACACATGAAAAAGGATTTGGGGTATGATCATCGATACGCATTGCCATCTGGATGACAAACGCTATGATGAGGATTTGGATGAGGTCATTGCCAGAGCGGAAGAAGCGGGTGTAGAGAAGTTCATTATTCCCGGTGCAGATCCTGAAACATTGGATCGTGCCCTGAGGATTGCTGAGAAGTATGAGAATGTCTATTTTGCCGTAGGAGTGCATCCTTATGACGCCAGGTCATATGAGAGGGGTATGCTTGAACCGTTTGCGGCACATCCTAAATGTGTTGCCATAGGTGAGTGTGGGCTGGACTATTTCCGCCTGCCGGAGAGCGAAGAGGAGATTGCAGCGGAGAAAGCACTGCAAAAAGAGGTTTTTGTCGATCAGATAGAGTGGGCAAAAACATTGAAAAAACCACTTATCGTGCATATACGCGAGGCGAGCGCCGATGCACTTGCACTGCTTGAAGCACATGCCGGCGAAGAGGGGGGTGTACTGCACTGCTACAATGCCGATGCGTCGCTTTTGAAACTTGCCGAATATAACTTCTACTATGGTATCGGCGGGGTATTGACCTTCAAAAATGCGCGCAAACTGGTCAATGTTTTTACACAAATTCCACAGGAGAGACTGCTCATCGAAACCGATGCGCCCTATCTGACACCCCATCCGCACAGAGGAGAGAGAAATGAACCTGCCTACTGCCGTCTGGTTGCAGAAAAAATGTCCGAACTCAGCGGTATGCCTGTAGAGACGATTGAGAGAGTGACTACAGAGAATACAGCAAGGCTCTTTGGTATCTAATGCGTGTTTTGAACTCCCTTTCGCTTTTTTTTGTTTTATGTATGGGATTTTTCTTATACCTAGAAGCGGGTGTCGTTACCGAAAAATACCCCTCAGCCTTCTATGTTCTCTCTGAGTTCGACCTGGATGAGGAATATGCATACAACAGGGATTTTGAAACATTTGTACAAAAGCATGAACATGCACTCAGGCGGTTTTTCCGAAAAGCTGTTTCCCGCTCAGAAGGTCTGCTTGCACTACTTCGGGGGCAGTTACTGGATGATGACCTCTCCGACCTTTTTCTTTACATGAGTATTGTTGAATCGGGACTGCATCCGCGTGCACTCTCTTCGAAAAAGGCTGCAGGTCTTTGGCAGTTTATGCCTGCAACTGCAAAAGCCTATCATCTGAGAGTAGGTAACAGTTGCGATGAACGATGTGATCCCAGTCGTGCGACCCAGGCGGCCATTGCCCACCTTCGCCATTTGTACAACCGTTTTGGAAAGTGGTACCTTGCTGTGCTGGCATACAACTGCGGAGAGGGACGTTTGCGCAGTGCCATCGAAAAAGCAGGAACGGACGATATAGAGATACTGCTGGATGCAGAGCAGAAGTTTCTGCCAAAAGAGACGCGTGACTACCTCAATAAGATAATCCTTGTGGCCATGATAGGTGAATCGGATACAATAGAAGAGGGAAACGGGATTGAACCGGTGAGCGTAGAGGTACGGCCGGGAACAGATCTTCGAATGCTTGCCAAGCAGTTGAAAATGGATGCATCAATACTTTTGCGGCTGAATCCCGCACTCAAAAATGGTGTCGTACCGAAGAGTGTTGAGCACTACGAGATTGCAATTCCCGAAGAGAAAATAGTCCGCTTTTATCTGCGTTGCAACAGCGTACAGGCAAAACTTCACGAGCCAAAGCCTTTTTTTATATCGCATCAGGTTGTTTTGGGGGAGACGCTTGAACAGATTGCCCGCCATTACGACACTACAACCGAAGCGATACGCCGTGCCAACCACTTAAACAGTGATGCCTTAGAGTTGGACAGGCTGCTGGTTATACCTGTCAGTGAGGAAGCGTTTGATGCACGGCTTCGCAAGAAAGAGTGACCAAGCTGATATAAAGTCAAATATTGAGATAATATCTACCTAATTCTGACCAAGGTCTGGTATGCTTGAAAGAGAGAAATATTTGAGGTTGGCAGCGTGCCTTTTGGGCGTGCTGCTGTTGAGTGCATGCTCGGAAAAAAAGGTAGATTACACGTCGACGGCATTTACAAGTGCCGCAAGACACAAATCGACTATGCGCTGCTATACGGTACTTGGCCGTACTTACCAGCCTACCTATGTCAAAGTGGGACAGACTATGGAAGGCATTTCCAGCTGGTACGGTCCCAATTTTCACGGCAAGCAGACAAGTAACGGTGAGCGGTACAATATGTACAGAAAAACCGCGGCACACAAGACGTGGCCCATGGACACGATGGTACGGGTGACAAATCTTGAGAACGGCAAAAGTACGGTTGTTCGTATCAATGACAGGGGGCCTTTTGTCAAGGGGCGCATAATCGACTGCAGCTATGCGGCGGGAAAAAAGCTTGGACTTGACAAGTCAGGCATTGCCAAAGTACGGCTGGAAGTCGTCGGCTTTGCCGGTAAAGTGGAGTCTTCACAGAGCATTGCCAGACAGAAGGCGACGAAAACGCAAAAACGCATGAAACTGAATGACTTCGGCATACAGCTTGGTGCATTTGCTCATTATGCCGGTGCAAAAGCGACACAAAAAGAGTATGCAAGGCTCTTTCAGCAAAACAGAAAGCTTCGTACTGTTGTCAAAAGTACGCAGGAGGGAGGCAAAACACTCTACCGTGTCTGGCTGATGGGGTTTGATACGGAAGCGGCCGCCCGTGATTTCAGAGCCTGTCAGGGACTTGAAGGTCCGATTGTGCGTAATTAATGTTGTAAAGGAAAAGAGATGATCGAAGTGACAAGAGAGACAAAAGAGACGCAGATTGGGGTAAAGCTGAACCTCTATGGAAAAGGAGAAGCGAAGATCGACACCGGTGTCGGTTTTTTTGACCATATGCTTGAAGCGTTCACCAAGCATGCGCATATCGATCTTGAAGTTGTCTGCAAGGGTGATACTCATATTGATGATCACCATACAGTCGAAGATGTCGGAATTGTGATCGCCCAGGCACTGCATAAAGCCATTTATCCCATTGCCAACATTGAGCGTTTCGGCAATGCGACCGTGGTGATGGATGAAGCGAGCGTGACCTGTGACATCGACCTTTCCAATAGAGGATTTCTTGTCTTTGAACTTCCCATTGGAGGCAAGGTAGGCAATTTCGATGTAGAACTTGTAGAGGAGTTCTTCCGTGCATTCGCCTTCAACCTTCCTTTGACACTGCACCTTATCTATAACAGAGGTAGAAACAAGCACCATATTATCGAGGCGGCATTCAAAGCGCTGGCCGTCTCCCTGCGCAGGGCAGTGACACGAAATGAGAATGCGGGCATCCCAAGTACGAAGGGTGTACTGTGAGTATTGAACTGATCGTATTGGATGTTGACGGCACCATGACCAACAGTCATATTACCTACAGTGAAACGGGTGACGAGATCAAATCGTTCAATGTCAAAGACGGTCTTGCAATCGCAAGCTGGCGCAGACTCGGCAAACAGGTCGCCATCATTACTGGAAGAAGCTCTGCAATCGTTGCAAGACGGGCCAAGGAACTGCGTATCGAACACTTCTATCAGGGGGTAGATAACAAGCGCGAGGTACTCGAGAAG
>JAUUDF010000035.1 GCA_030826885.1 Sulfurovum sp.
TCGATTCCCTTGCCGATATCATCTCCTTTGGAATTGCGCCTGCCATGCTGCTGTATTTTTTTGCAGGGTATGACTATGGACGCTTCGGCATCCTTGTCTCGGCACTCTATGTCATTTTCGGAGCAATCCGTCTGGCACGGTATTGGTCAAACGCGCTACGCGTCCGTCCAGACCGTCAAAAAGGAGTGCGAGCAGAATGAGCCATGCTGCATTGGTAAAGTGGCTCTGGCTTGCTTCGACAATGCTGATGACTCCGGTAAAGATACTGCCGGCAGTGAAAAGGTTTGGCAGCAGGTAGATGAGTTTGGGTGAGGTATGCATAAGGTTATGCCTTTGCATCCTCGTCACTGTTGTCAGAAGATGTACCTGATGATTCATCGGTGCATTTTTGCTCTTCTGTCTTGTTGTTTTCAATTGCATCTTTGTGGGCAAGACGGCTTTTCATCCCCTTTTCTTTTTCGAACTCCTCAATAATGTTGCGAACAGTTTTGCCTTCGATCACTTCGGCAGAGAGGAGTTCTTTTGCCATAGCATCAATAGCGCCTGTGTAGGTACTGAGGGTCTCTTTGACATAGGCATAATGTTCATCAAGAGTGCGTTTGATGAATGCATCCATCTCCTCCGCCATCTTTTCACTGTAGTCTGTGCTGACTGCTCCACCGCCGAGGAAGGAGTTTTGGCTTCGAGAGAGTACCATAAGCCCCGCAACATCGGTCATACCGTACACGGAGACCATGTCTTTGAGAATAGCTGTTGCACGGTCTAGGTCGTTGCCTGCACCGGTACTGATTTCACCAATGAAGACCTCTTCGGCTGCACGTCCGCCCAGAAGTACGTCAATTTCGGCCAGCAGTTCATGTTTTTGTTTGAGGAAACGTTCTTCATCTTCAGGCAGGTGAAGGGTATATCCCAGAGCACCAAGCCCTCTTGGAATGATGGAGACCTTTGTGACACGGGTTGCCCCCTCGGTCAGTTCTGCCATCAGTGCATGGCCGCTTTCGTGATAGGCAACGATCTTCTTCTCTTTTTCGTTGATCTTGCGGTTCTTTTTCTCCAAACCGACAAAAGAACGTTCAATTGCTTCAAGCAGATCTTCCTGCTCTATCTGTTTTTTGTTTTGGCGTCCTGCAAGCAGTGCTGCTTCATTGATGATATTGGCGAGGTCGGCTCCGGCAAGACCGGCAGTCTGTTTGGCAACGATCTCAAGGTCCACATTCGGTGCAAGCTTGACATCTTTGGAGTGTACTTTTAAAATAGCAAGACGACCTTCGTAATCGGGTTTGTCCACCAGAACCTGACGGTCGAAACGTCCGGCACGCAGCAGGGCGGCATCGAGTGTTTCGGGGCGGTTGGTTGCGGCAAGGACAATGACGGGTGTGTCGGTACCGAAACCGTCCATTTCCGCAAGCAGCTGGTTGAGTGTCTGCTCACGCTCGTCATTACCGCCCATCTGTCCGCCGCTTGCACGGCTTTTCCCGATGGCATCGATCTCATCGATGAAAATAATAGAAGGGGCCTCTTTCTTCGCCTGTGCAAAAAGGTCGCGCACACGGCTTGCTCCGACTCCGACAAACATTTCAATAAAACTCGAACCGCTGACCGAGAAGAAAGGCACGCTTGCTTCTCCGGCAACGGCTTTGGCAAGCAGGGTTTTACCGGTACCAGGAGGTCCCACAAGCAGTACCCCTTTGGGGATTTTGGCACCAAGCTCGATGTAGCGTTCCGGGAATTTGAGGAAATCGACAATCTCTTTGACCTCCTCTTTCGCCTCTTCTACGCCCTGCACATCATCAAATTTGGTATCGGGTTTTTCAGAATTGATAAGCTTGTCTGCCTTGCCTGCACCAAGGATGCCTCCGCCCATACCTTTGGACATTTTTTTTGCAAGAAAAATCCAGATGGCAAAGAAGATGAGGATTGGCAGCAGCATGCTGACAAGTTCGGAGAAAAAACTGTTTCCGACAATGCCTTCATAGGGAATTTTCTTTTTTTCAAGCAGAGGGATGAGTGTCTCATCATAAGTTGGTACATTTTGTGCCACATAGCGTATTTTTTGCCCGCCCTCTTCTGCGATTGCTTCAATACTCGTTGGGGTCAGTTTTGCGCTTTTTACCACGCCCTCTTCGATCTTGTTTTTAATATCCGAGTACTTGACCTGTTTGGTCAAAGAGACCTGCTGTGTATTCATCATAGTGCTCAGGCTTCCGCCACCCTCTCCGACAAATGCTTTGAAGATCAGAATGATGACAATGGAGAAGATGGCAAATGCCAGCAGAGGATTGTCATTGAAAAAATTGTTGTTATTGTTATTGTCGTTCTGTTGATTGTTGTTCGGATTGTTAGCCATTGCTGTCCTTTGTGTAAATTAACGTGACCCATTCATCTTTGAGAATACGGTCTGCAAGGGTAAGTTCTTTGAATGCATCCCTGACAGACTCCTCCTTTTTATCCAAAATTCCTGAAAGTATCAGTGTGCCGTCTTCCTTCACCGCTTTTTTAAGGTCGGTTGCGATGAATCGCAGCACATCGGCAATAATATTGGCGATGACCACATCATAGGTTTGCTGCGCTTTGTCCACGGAGCCTTCCCAGAGCTTCCGATAGCTCTCTTCATTGAGTGCAAAATTCTCCTTGCAGCTTGTAACGGAGAGCGGATCGGTATCGCACAGATCGACCGTTGCACCGAGTTTTACGGCTGCAAGGCCCAGAATGCCAGAGCCGCAGCCGACATCGATGACCTCTTTGCTCTCATCGACATAGTCGCTGACGGCTTTGAGACAGGAGTTGGTAGTGGCATGGTGTCCCGAACCAAAGGCCAGGGCAGGGTCGATTTTAATATTGATAAGTCCCTCTTTGGGCGCATGCCAGCTTGGGTAAATGTAAAATTTTCCCGCTTCTATCGGCTGCACCGACTCCTGATAGTTTTTGATCCAGTCGACGTTCTCCTTTTCTTCAAGGGTAAATGCCATAGGAATAGGGGCATCGGTGTTCTCCTGCAACGATAGCAGGGCATCTTTAACAAAGGTTAAATCGGATTCGCTTCTTAAAATGAGACTCTCCGTTGCAAACTCGATACCGTCATCATAGAGATTCATGATGAAATCAGCAAGCAGGTCGACATATCGTGCATCGGTCTTGACGGTCAGTTCATAGTAGTTATCTTGCATCTTTGATCGCCTTGAATGCCTCTTCGAGATCGAGTGTGCCTTCATAGAAGGCTTTGCCGACAATCGTCCCGTCAATACCCGCCTCTAGAAGGGCATGAATGTCATGCATATCTTTGAGTCCGCCGCTGGCGATGGTCTCCAGCCCTGAAGCCTCCTTGATGGACAGCGTAAAGTCGATATTGACTCCGGTCATCATCCCGTCTCTGCCTACATCGGTACAGATGATCGCCTGCACTCCGGCATCGGCAAATTCTTTGGCAAGATCAGTCGCTTTCATGTCAGACGTTTCTGCCCATCCTTCGACAGCGACCATTCCGTCGATAGCATCAATACCGACGACAATGGGATACTTTGTTGCCATCGCTTTGACAAAAGCAGGGTCTTTGACGGCAATGGAGCCGAGAATAAGACGGTCTATGCCGAGATCGAGATACATGCGGATGGTCTCCTCGTCGCGGATACCGCCGCCGAGTTCAAGTTTGAGGTTGCAGTGCTCTCTGATTTTTCTGATCTGCTCAAGGTTCTCCGGTTTTCCGGCAAAGGCGCCGTTGAGGTCAACGAGATGTACCCATTCGCTGCCGAGTTCTTCAAAGTGCTTTGCCACCTGCCACGGTTCATCCGAATAGATTTTGGCAGAGTCCATCAGACCTTTGGATAGTCTGACAGCCTTACCGTCTTTGAGGTCGATTGCAGGTAAAATTGTCATTGGTCTTGTCCTTATAGTTTTGTGAAGTTTTCTATGATCTTCAAGCCGTTTTCGTGGCTCTTTTCTGGGTGAGGCTGGATACCGTAAACATTTCCATTTTGCACAGCAGAGTCGAATTCATAGCCATAGTAGGTCTTTCCGATGGCATAAGTATCGTCACACACCGCATGGTAGGAGTGTACGAAGTAAAGATAGAACTCTTTTGGCAGATTGTAAAAGAGTGGTGTCTCTTTTTGAACAAAAAGTTCGTTCCAGCCCATGTGGGGTACTTTGTTCGGATGGTCAAAGTCATTTTCATTAAATGCCACTACCTTGCCGGGAATAAGCCCAAGTCCTTTATGTAGGCCAAATTCTTCGGAACTTTCGAAAAGCAGTTGCATTCCAAGGCAGATACCCAGCAGCGGCTTTCCCGAAGCGGCATAGGATTTGATCGCTTTATCCATACCGTTGCTTTTGAGGTGTTCCATCGCATCACCAAATGCGCCGACACCGGGAAGAATCAGCCGCTCGTAGTGTGCCAGTTTTTCAGGATCGCTCTCCAACACTGCATTGGCACCGACTTTTTTGAATGCGTTGATAACAGAGGCAAGATTGCCCATGTTGTAATCGACAATACCAATCATGAAATTTTCCCAAAAATTTCAAGTGAGGAGATAGGAGTGAAGAGTGAAGAGTCTTGGTTTACATTGCTGTGTAATGCTTTTATTTTAAAATATTTCAGGTGAAATGGATGATTTTTCATATAGTGCTACCTTCTACTTACTACTTGCTCATTATTTGTGTGATTATAGCGAATTAAATTGAAAGGGGTAGGTTAGGTATGGAGGGATGCCCTTTAGGGTATTTGGGTAAAATTAGAGTAAAAATTTATTTAGGTCATTGATGAGAGAGAGAATCGAATATGCATTGGTGCGGCTTTTACTCTGGTTAGCCAAAGTTGCGCCAAAACGTTTTGTCTATGCATTTTTTAAAATGATCGCACTGCTCTTTTTTTATGCAGACAGAAAACGTAGAAATCTGACCATACAGAACCTCTCGCTTGCCTACCCCGAAAAGAGCAATGAAGAGATCGAAGCGCTTGCCAAAGAGGTCTATGTAGAGCTTTCAAAAACTGTTTCCGAGATTTTGTTGATGTTTGTAGACAGGTTTGACATCGATGATGCCGTTATCAACAAAGATGAAGCCGTTACACAGATAGAAGCGCTTGGGCAGAACAGTCCCAACGGGATCATTGCCATGACAGCGCACTTTTCCAACTGGGAGCTTTTGGCACATTTTCTGGCGAAGCACGGACTGCCGATGCTTGCAGTCGGAAGAGAGGGTAACAACAAACTTATTGAAACACATATCACAACACCGTTCAGGCGTAAATACGGTAATGAACCTGTCTATAAAAAAGGTTCCATGGTCAGTATGCTCAAGCGTTTGAAACGTGGTGGCAATGTCGGGATTCTTATTGATCAGAAGTCGGGAGAGCAGGGGAGTGTAAAGGTTGACTTCTTTGGACAACCCGCCGAAACAACACTTTCCGTTGCAACACTCAAAGAGAAGCTTAATCCGCTGGTAGTGCCTATGTTCATTGTACGTGTGGCTGACGGAAAGTATCGCATTGTCATCAAAGAGCCGGTAGAGTGTGAGGCCAAAGAGAAGAGAGCGGAACAGATGACACGCAAATACAATCAGGTTATGGAATCGGTTATCAGAGAGTATCCTGCGCAGTGGTTCTGGATGCACAACAGGTGGCGACGATGAGCAGACGGGTGCTGATTGTCAGTGACGGCAGGGCAGGGCATGAGAACCAGTCTGTTGCATTGGCAAAACACCTTGATGCAGCGTATGATGTGGTACGGGTGATGCCACGGTTTGGCTGGAGCAAAGCGTTTGCGCTGCTGGGTGACAGGCTGGGATTGTATGTGCCGGGTATTTTTAGCATAGAAGAGGTGCCAAAGGAAGAGTATGACTATGTGGTCGGATGCGGGTCGACAACCTACTACACAGTCAAACGACTTGCCAAAATGTTGTATGCAAAATCGGTAGCGATGATGCTTCCCAAAGGATACAGGTATGATTTTGATATCATTTTCGCGCAGATGCATGACGATCCTCCCAAAAAAGAGAACATCAAGACACTGCCGGTCAATCTTGCCTATGTCCAACCGCAGGGACTTTTTAAAAAGGGTGACAAGCCTGTCATCGGTATTGTCATAGGTGGAGAGAACGACACTTACCGTATGAGCAGGGGAGGTATGGAAGCATACCTCGATGAGATCGTCAGCCGATTTGGAACGACCCATACATTGGCTGTCAGTACTTCTCCCCGAACGCCCCCGGAGATTGAGGCGTTGGTGGCATCGTATCACTTGGACTACACTATAATCTATTCGGAAGAGCCCGTCAATCCCATTCCCGATTTTCTTGCCCAGTGCGAGTTGGTCTTTATTACTTCAGACAGCACGTCGATGCTCTCCGAAGCGGTCAGTTTTGGAAACAGTGCTGTAGTGGTACTGCCTTTGGAGTCTAAAAAGGAGGGCAAGCACCAGCGTTTTATAGAGATGCTTGAAAAAGAGGAGTATGTCCATGTTTTTGACGGGTCGATCAAGTATCGCACCCGAAAGGTCGAGCTTGCGCGGGCACTGCAAAAGGTCTTTGCATGAGAATCGTGCAACTGCTTCCCGAACTCAATGAAGGCGGCGTGGAACGCGGTGTAGCAGAACTTGGTCGTGAGCTGGTCAAAAAAGGACATGAGAGTATCGTCATCAGTGCAGGCGGCAAACTGGTTGCACAGATAGAAGCAGAGGGCGGCAGACATATTGCGATGGATATGGCATCGAAAAATCCTTTCAGTGTGCCGCTTCGTATGTACAGGCTCAGAAAGCTGCTTGCCCAACTCCGCCCCGATGTGATCCATGCACGCAGCCGTGTACCTGCCTGGCTGGCATACTGGGCGAACCGTACGTTGCACATACCGTTTGTGACGACGGTGCACGGGTTTAACAGTGTCAGCCCCTACAGTGCCATTATGACCAGAGGTGATCGGGTTATCTGCGTAAGCGGCGCGATTAAAACCTACATTCAGGACCATTACCATACATCAGAGGAGAAGATTAGTGTCATCCCCCGGGGGATCGACCTTGAAAAGTTCGACCCTCATCGTCTTGATGAACACTTCATTCAGTCCTTTAGAGCACAGTATGCACTTGAAGGCAAGTTTGTTGTCTCTACCGTAGGACGCATTACGCAGCTAAAGGACATGGAGACATTTATTCGTGCCGTAGCATTGTTAAAAGAGAGCCATCCAAACATCACAGGGCTGATTGTCGGCGGCGTACGTGAAGATAAGCGGGCATATCTTGAACGTCTTGAGGTACTGATTAAAACACTGGATATAGAGAGAGAAATTGTCTTTGCCGGATCACAAACCCGTGTGGCGGAGATCTATGCACTGAGCGATGTTGTTGTCAGTAGTTCCAAAAAGCCTGAAAGTTTTGGCAGGAGTGTCGCGGAAGCGATTGCCATGAATACGCCGGTTGTTGCAACGGGGCACGGCGGGGTGTTGGATATTGTCCGTGAGGGTGAGAACGGCTACTTTTACGATGTGGGTGATTCGGATGCCCTTGCACGCAGCATTATAGAAGCAAAATCGCTCAGCTTTGACGGGTACGGGTATGTTGCGTCGCATTTTTCGCTTGGGCAGATGGTAAACAAAACATTGGAGGTGTACCATGCTGTGGTTTAGTCTGCTGGTGTTGGCAGGTGTGGGGTACTACTCCTGGCGGTATGCCTGGTGGAAGAAGCCGGTAAGCTACCGGTATCCGCGTATTTTGATGTATCATATGGTCAAACGCCATAGCGGAGGGAAGTTCAAAGGACTGCGTGTTTCTCCCAAAATGTTTGAAAAACAGGTACGTTATCTGAGTGAGAACGGCTGGCACTTTTTTACTGTCAGTGAGCTGGTAGCGCAACGTAACAGTTTGCCTGAAAAGTCTGTAGCGCTGACCTTTGATGACGGCTATGCGGATAACTATACCCATGCATTTCCCATTTTACAGAAGTACCGTGCCAAAGCAACCATCTATCTTGTAATCGACAGGCACGACAGGGAGTGGTCGAGTAAACGCAAGGCAAAAAACAGCAGCGGAGAGTTGATGCATGAACCCAAACTGTGTGATGAACAGATAGTGCATATGTTGCAAAGCGGTCTGGTGGAGATAGGCTCGCATACCATCACACATGAGAATCTGCCGACACTCAGTGCTGAAAAAAAACAGTGGGAGATCGTAGAATCCAAAGCACGTATCGAGTCAACGTTCAAAACTTCGTGCAATGCATTCTGTTACCCGTTTGGACTCTATGATGAAGAAGATTTGACGTTGGCCCAAGAGGCTGGCTACAGCAGTGCGACAACCACACAAAGCGGTATTGATGATTTGTGCAGTGCGGATCTTTTCAGGCTAAGACGCATCACTGTCAGCGGGAAAGACAACTTTTGGGCATTCAAACTCAAGCTGCGTACAGGCAGACGCGGGGTAAAAAAATGAAGATTGTCCAGATACTTGCTGGCAATGAAGAGGGCGGACTGGAGAAGCATGTCGAGGAGCTTTCCAATGCGTTGGCACAGAAGCATGAGGTGCACCTCATTGCGCATGAGATGTACCGAAGCCGTATGGATGAGAATGTACATTTTCATTCGCTTGACCTCTCCAAAGGACGCAGCAACCCTCTGACTTTGTGGAAGCTCTATAGGCTGGTCCGTAGGATCGGTCCGCAGATTGTCCATGCACATGCCAACAAGGCGGTACAAATGGCAGCAAGAGTTAAACCGTTTTTTTCCAAAAAAATTAAATGTGTCGGGTCACTGCACAGCCAGAAACGCAACCTTGCATCGTTTCAGCGGTGTGATCATGTCATTGGAGTATCTCACCGGGTACTCTCCTCTTTGAATGGCGTGGCACAGAGCGTAGTCTATAACGGTATTGAAATAAAACAAAAGAGTGTTGCTGCCGATGGGTGTCGCAGGAAGTTTGGGATAAGTCCGGATGATTTTGTTGTCTGTGCCATAGGACGGCTTGAAGAGGTAAAGAACTTTTCACTGCTGCTTGAAGCCGTGGCTACGCTTGACGTGGTAGTGCTGCTTGTTGGCGAGGGGAGTATGATGCGCCAGCTTCAGAAAGAAGCAAAACAGAGGAATATTGAAAAGAAGGTTGTCTTTACGGGACAAAGAGACGATGTGGATGTACTGCTGTCGTGTGCCGATGTCTGTGTGATAAGTTCAGACAGAGAGGGATTTTCCTATGTCATGGCGGAAGCACTGCTGCTTGAAAGACCGGTCATCTCTACGGATGTAGGTGATATGCGTCACATCCTGCCCCACACGGCAGTGGTTCCTGTAGGGGATGCAAAGCAGCTTTCCCGTGCAATAGCGGAGGCAAAAGAGGCATACCCAACAATGGTTCAACATTTTTCAGCCTCTTTTGCCTTTGCCAAAAGACATTTTACGAAAGAAGCGATGGTGCGAGGAGTTGAGGCAGTGTATGATGAGGTGATGTCACAATGAAAACCATATGGGTACTCAGTGACGGACGTCCGGGGCATTACAACCAGAGTCTTGCTGTTGCGGAAGCAGTGAAGTCACTGTTGCCCGTGAGCGAAGCACAATACAAAGAGGTCAAGGTCAGCAAGGTCGGAAAGTATCTGTTGAGAGGGCTCTTGAACCGTTCTTGGGGAAAAAAACTCCTTAAAACGCTTGTTTCCCCTAAAGCTGTCAACCTTTTTTACAAGGGTGTTGATCTCTCTTCCCCTCCCGACGTTGTCATCTCCGCAGGTAAAGACACTTCCATGCTCAATGCGCTTCTTGGACTCTGCTTTGGCGCGACAACACTTTATATAGGACATCCCAAAAAGCTTGACAACAGACTCTTTACAAAGGTATTGACAGTGCTTGACCTTGGATTTGACAACCAAATGCTGCTTGATGTCGCACCGACATTACCCTACAGTGGCAATGTGGAGGCATTTTGCCGTGAACATGGACTTGACCCTGAAGCCTCCAATACTGCGCTGCTTATCGGGGGAGACGGGTCGGGCTATCGCTACACGGAAAAAGAGATTGATGCGCTCATTGCTTTTGTCAATGCCACTGCCGGGCAGACGAACTGGCTGGTGACCACTTCACGCAGAACACCGCAGGAGTTTGAAGAGAAGATGCATGAACAAATGCAGGCAAAGATGTTTGTTGCCTACCATCAAACCCCGATAAAAGCAGTCGGGCCGTTTCTTTCGCTTGCCGATTGTGTATATGTGACAGAGGAGAGTGCATCGATGGTGAGTGAAGCGGTGGCGGCAAGAAGGCCTGTTATTACTTTGATGCCGAGTGAAACGGGTGAGCAACAGGACTATTTGGCGATTTTGCAAAAATTTGAAAAGACCGGTCGGATCACGCGCTGTCATATGGAGAGTCTGCAAGAAAAAGACCATAATATATGCCTCGATAGAAAGAGTAGAGGCAAAGAACAGATGGATCTTGCTATGAATCTAAAGCAGGTTTTTGAGGGGAGAATATAATGCGGATCTCTTATTTTATCAATACGTTCAACTCTATCAACTGGGGCGGACAAGCAACGTCCAACGCGATTAAGTATATGCTTGGCAGAGAATACCCGGATGCGGAATTTGTTGCCTTGGATATGCCGGTACTGCCCTTTAGAAAAATGAAGCTTTTCAGGCAATATTATGAGCATAAACTGATTCATGCGATACGCCATGATGAGATTGGCAATATCTACAAATATCTTTCAAAAATGAATGTATCTCCGACGATTTTTGACGGCTATACTCATATCTGTTTTAACGGAGAAGGTGCGGTTCATGCACGTTCGGGACATTTGAGCATTTTTATGGGTTTGCTGTATATTGCAAAACATCAGGGGAAAAAAGTTGCAGCTGTCAATCAGACAATTGACCTTGATGATAATACAGAGCTGCAAACACTGTTACAGAAAGTCTATGCCCGTTTGGATTTTGTTTCTGTCAGAGAGCCGCTCTCTTTGGAGTATGCCAGGAAAATAGGGGTTGAAAACATTGTTATGCTTCCCGATGCGACATACGGACTCCCCCGATTGCGGAAGGAAGAGATTGATAAACGGGTGCAGAGGTTTCATCTTCCCAAAGCATATATTTGTGTTACCGGCTCATCCATTCTTAAAAGGAATACACGTGCACTTACGCAAATGCGGGCTTTGTTAACCTATGTACAAAAGTATTTCAAACAGCCTATTGTATTTTTGGCAAACGCAAAGACAGACATATGGCTGGCAAACCGTTTACAAAAAGAGTTTGGCTTTGAAATCATTGCACCTCCGGTTCAATACCTCGATGCCATGGCAATTATTGCAAGGGCCTCTTTTGTGATAGGGGGAAGACAACATCCAAATATTTTTGCCTATACCTACAAAGTTCCCTATTTGCCGTACAAAGGAAACACATTTAAAAACGACGGTGTTGCGGCATTGCAGGAGTATCCTGTGATGCCGCTTGGATGGGACAGTGATGAAAGAGAGTTCATGTCGGCATTGCAGCGCGTAGAACATTTTACGAATTTCAAAAATATCACAATAGACCACTTCGCCATTTTTGATGAGAAAACAGATAAAAATATGGCTAAAAAAA
>JAUUDF010000051.1 GCA_030826885.1 Sulfurovum sp.
AGATGGGATTCACTTGGTGAGTTTCTTGCTCTAGCCGAGTCACTCAGAATGGAGTACAACAAGTCAAACGACAGCAAAATCGGTGCATTGACAGAAGCACTTGACAAGGCGAATGAAGGGTATCTTGACAATGACAAGGCGCCAAGCAGAAAATGTGGAGAGTCGGATAATAAAGCCTCTCATTACTGGGTAGCACGCTACTGGGCGGAAGCACTCAGCACACAAACTGCAGATACGGCATTGGCTGAGAAGTTCACACCGATTGCGGACGCACTGGTCAAAAACGAGGAGAAAATTCTCGAAGAGCTGCTTGCGGCAGAAGGCAGTCCAAAAGACATTGGCGGATACTTCCATCCGGATGATGCCAAAGCGGAAGCGGCAATGAGACCGTCTGCAACGCTTAACAGCATTATCGACGCAATCTAAGTCGGTCGATCTACTCAAAAAGTAGCACTTGCTACTTTTTTCTACCCTGCACAGCGCTTTTTTGCTCTGTGTAACTCTCTTTATGTTAAAATAAATATCCAATAAACTTATTAGGACACACAGACTTCATTGGCATTGCAAAATGTTTTTGATAACTCATGTTGAGTTATGAATGATGTTTTGCTGGTAAGTCGGTCCTATGATCTCATACTAAAAAGGATAGACATGGCAAAAGGCAAAAAAGTCACGGTTATCGGTACAGGAAATTTCGGATCGACAGTTGCGTTTATTTTGGCAATGAACGGTGCATGCCATCATGTTATGCTGCGTGGCAGAAACTATGATGTGGCAAAAGGAAAGGCACTTGACATGTCTCAGGCTGCCAATGCCGCCAGACAACACACCATTGTCAAGGCGGCAAAAGGTCCGGAAGACATGGTTGATTCGGATATTGTCGTTATTACTGCTGGTGCTCCCAGAACACCTGGAATGAGTAGAGATGATTTGCTTCTAAAGAATGCAGAGATTGTCAAGAATTATTCTCAGGAGATCAAAGAATATGCCCCCAATGCGATTGTCATTGTTGTCTCCAACCCGCTTGATGTCATGACCTATGTGGCACTTAAGTACACTGGTTTCCCCAGAGAACGTGTCATGGGAATGGCAGGTATTCTCGATGCGGCACGTATGGCACACTTTATCTATGAGAAGCTTGAGTATGGTGCAGGGCAGATCAGAGCTACAGTGATGGGAGGACATGGAGATACCATGGTACCGCTGCCAAAATTTACGACGGTTGCCGGTGTGCCTATTGAAGACCTTCTTGACAGTGAAGAGATCGGTGAAATTGTTCGCAAAACGCGAAACGGCGGAGCGGAGATCGTCAACCTCCTGGGGAACGGTTCTGCCTACTATGCGCCTGCAAAATCTACGACAGTGATGGTTGAAGCCATACTCAAGGACACCAATCAGATCCACTCCTGTGCCATTTTGCTTGACAATGATTACGGATACTCCGATGTTGTTTCCGGTGTACCGGTGATGATAGGGGCAGGCGGTGCAGAGCAGGTGATCAATATGACACTTAAGCCGCTGCAGCAGAAACGCTTTGCCAACTCGGTTGCCGCTGTGAGAGAAATGATAGACAAGTTGTATGAACTTGATTTTTTTGCAGAAGCGGAAGGTGAAAAGTAGAATATGACAAAGCGCAAAGTAGGAATCATCGGTGCAGGAGCGGTCGGTGCGACTGCAGCTTACTCTTTGAGTATGATGGGAACATGCGGAGAGATCGTTCTGTTCGATATTGCAGAAGGGGTCGCGAAAGGCAAGGCTATTGACATTGGACAGTCTACACATTATGCGCCCAACAGTACAGTGATTACATCAGCCGAAACAGCGGCAGACGTCAAAGAGTGTGATATTGTGGTGATTACAGCCGGCGTACCCCGAAAAGGTGATATGACGCGTGAAGATCTTTTGATGATCAATGCCAAGATTATGAAAAGCGTAGTTGAAGATGTGATGAAGTACTCACCCGATGCAGTGATTATCTGTGTCTCCAACCCGCTCGATGTTATGACCTATGTGATTCACAAAATGACTGGATGGGAGCGAAGCCGTATTGTCGGGCTCTCCGGTGCGCTTGACGGTGCAAGAATGGCATATCAGATTTACAAAAAACTTGGTTACGGCGCAGGGCAGATCGGCACGCTTGTCATAGGTGATCACGGCCAGCATATGATACCGATGCCGCAGGAGGTACAGGTTGGTTCTGTCAATGTGTCCGAACTGCTTACACAGCAGGATATGGAAGAGATTATAGAGCGTACCAAACACGGTGGTGCGGAGATTGTAAAGCATCTCGGTACATCGGGGTACTATGCCCCCGGACGTGCCATCGCCTACATGGTCGAAGCGATTCTTAACGATGCAAAGGTTGTGGTGGCTTCTTCGGCACTGCTTAAGGGTGAGTACGGCTACAGTGATGTTGCCGTGGGTGTACCGGTTATTCTTGGCAAGAACGGTGTAGAAAAGATCATCGAAATGGAACTTGACGATACTGTAAAAGCCAAGTTTAAAACATCGGTCGAGAGCATTAAAGAGGGCATTGCCGTACTCGAAGAGAACGGCTTTTTCAATTAACCAAAAGGAAGATGAAAATGGAATACAGAATAGAAAAAGACACTATGGGGGAGATGCAGGTACCTGCAGACAAATACTGGGCGGCACAGACACAGCGTTCGGTTCAGAATTTTAAAATCGGTACCGAGAAGATGCCGATGGAAGTTGTTTATGGTTTTGCCAATCTCAAAAAAGCCTGCGCGCTGGTGAACAATGAGCTTGGGCGTCTGGATGATGATAAGACCAATGCGATTACCAAAGCGTGTGATATTGTACTCTCCGGAGAACTTGATGACAACTTCCCACTGGTCGTATGGCAGACTGGTTCGGGTACGCAGTCGAATATGAATATGAACGAAGTGGTTGCAAACAAAGCAACGGAACTGCTTGGCGGTGACTTTACCAAAGAGTACCTTGTACATCCCAATGACGATGTCAACAAAGGGCAGAGCTCCAATGATACCTATCCGACGGGAATGCGTATTGCCGAAGTGGTTGCAGTGACGGACAACCTGATTCCTGCACTCAAGCAGCTGAAAGGAACACTGGAAGCCAAGTCGGAAGCCTTTTCGGACATTGTTAAAATAGGGCGTACACACCTTCAGGATGCGACACCTTTGACACTCGGACAGGAGCTTAGCGGCTATGTGGCGATGCTTGAAACAAACCTCAAACAGATCGAAGATGCACTTAAATATGTCAGAGAGCTTGCCATTGGCGGTACGGCGGTAGGAACGGGGCTCAACTCTCATCCGGAGTTTTCTCAAAGAGTCGCTGAAAAACTCAACAGTTTTATGGAAAAAGATTACGGTTTTGTTTCTCAGCCGAACAAGTTCCATGCTCTTACAGGGCATGATGCGGAAGTGGTACTCTCGGGGGCACTCAAGGCACTTGCAGCAAACCTCATGAAAATTGCCAACGATGTCAGATGGCTGGCATCCGGTCCGCGTTGCGGTATCGGAGAGATTTCCATTCCTGCGAATGAAACGGGTTCATCCATCATGCCTGGAAAGGTTAACCCTACACAGGCTGAAGCAATTACCATGGTTGCCGTACAGGTGATGGGCAATGACGCTGCAGTGGGATTTGCCGCTTCCCAGGGTAATTTTGAGCTTAATGTATTCAAGCCAGTCATTGCTTACAACATTCTTCAGTCTGTCAGACTGTTGGCTGACTCGATGAGAAGTTTCGATGTTAACTGTGCAGTAGGTATTGAGCCGATTGAGGAGAAGATTGAAAAATTCCTTAATGATTCGCTCATGCTTGTAACTGCACTCAACCCGTATATCGGGTATGAAAATGCGGCAAAAATTGCCAAAACGGCACATGCAAACGGTACTACCCTGAAAGAGGAAGCGGTCAAACTGGGACTGCTGACTGAGGAGGAGTTTGACAAATATGTACGTCCTGAAGAGATGATCGCCCCCAAGGCATAAGAGAATTTTCTTTACAAAAGGTAGCACTTTTGCTGCCTTTAGAACACCTTTATCTTCTCAAAATGTGTAAAAATTTACCACTTTCCCTAAATCAACCTTCATAATAATTCAATTAACCGGATATTATTCATGATAGTCATATAATATAGGAACTTATTGTAAAAAAGGAGACTGCATGAATA
>JAUUDF010000015.1 GCA_030826885.1 Sulfurovum sp.
AGGGAAAATTTTCCTCCTGGTACATCATTGGAGTATGCACAGATTTTTTGGAAGTAATATAAAAGGGTAAGGTTTGGGTATTTTCTTTTTTGAACTCTGATGCCCACTTCCCTTTAAAATAGATGGCATTGGTCAAAACCAGCCTTGTAAGATAATCGATATCGCCTTTTGCAATGAGATCTTTGATCTTGTCATTCGTCTGCTTCTCTACCCACTCATTGATCTGCCTCCTCGTTTCTTCTGTATGTTCTACAAAATCAACAGTAAAAAATCCTCCCCCATAGTATCGGTCGATCAGATTGGTGAAGTTTAGAAGGAAAGGATAATCTTTCTGTCCCCAGAGGACATTGGCGATGTGAAGTGTGTAGGATTTATTTTCCGCCTGAGCCGTTATTTGGCCAATGAGATCGGAAAAAGCGGGGTGGAGACCCGTTTGCGGCAGAGTGAAGTACAGGACATTTGCCATCTGTTTTTCTGTCTCTCCCCGCGCACCCGCATAAGTCATCGCCAGAGCATCCGAGATGCTAAAGGGTGAGAAGAAAATATTTCCATTTTTTTGGGCAAGAACTTTGTAAAGGTCCAGTGCAAAATGATTGTTGTCTTGAATAACCGTTTTCAATGTTGTCTTTTCGGTATTTTGATTGATTAAGGACGCAGCAGATGTACTATCTCCTGCATGGAGCTGCGATACCAAGGAAAGAAAAACCAATAGGCTAATTTTCACCATCAAGGCATTCATATTGAAACCCTCCTTTTTATTGGTTGATATATATTATATCCCATTTCTAACTTTTTTGTGCAAATTTCTATTTCAATGTCTTATATATTTCATAAATATATATTAAGTAAAGAAAACAAAATCAAAATACAATCTTTATGTAGTAAAGGAGTGAGTGTATCTGCTACCAAAAGCAGACAAATGCGGAAGCCATACTTTTAAATTTATCAAAAAAATTAACGTTTAAGCTGACGAAAGCACGTTACATTCCATATAAAGTAGAACAGGCCTCATCTTTTGACATCTGTGTCAATTGCAATTGTTATGTTTCACGTTCATAGCTTGCTCCGCAATGCGGACACTTCTTCACATATACATCCCACCCTTGACTGTCTGACAGTGACTTGCCACATGATGGACATACAACCTGCTTTTCAATCTTGGATGCGTAGAGAAATGCCACCAGAAGGATTATAAATCCCCCAACCAAAAACAATACACCAGATTTAATTCCAAAGTACTGATAGAGAAATGCCCAAGCTATCATGCTTATACATATTACAAAAAATAGAATCAGAGTTTGCGTGAGAGTTTTATGACGCATCCTGTGAAATGCAATAGGTACTTCTGTGTCTGTTTTTTTACACATACATGCCGCCTCAAATTGTTGTCAGGCTTAGAATAACTGAACTTGAATCATGTATATCATATCAAAACAGAATAAGTTTTCCTGAGATTAAATATGGAGAAAGAAAAAGAAAGCAGCTATTTGTAGTAAAATAGGTGTTCCCACGCTGAGCGTGGGAACAAGAGGGAAATACGGGAAAAGAGAGGTTAGCCCAAATCCGCCCCAAAGCTGCATCCGGCTTCTATTTTGCCGACGCGTGTGGCATGACGGCCACCTTCGAATTCGGTAGAGGCGAAGGCTTCTACCATCTCTTCGATGACCCCTTTGCCTACGACACGTTCTCCAAAGCAGAGTACGTTGGCATCGTTGTGCTGGCGGGTGAGTTTGGCAGTGTAGTGGTCGTGGCAGAGGGCGGCGCGGATGCCTGAGACTTTGTTTGCCGCGATGGACATACCAATGCCCGTACCGCAGATGAGAATACCGAAGCTGCCCGGTTCGGCAAGAACGGCCTCTGTAAGTTTTTTGGCAAAATCGGGGTAATCGACACGGTCGGCCGAGTCGGGACCAAGATCGATAATCTCGTGACCGAGGTCGGTAATGATCTCCTTAACGTAAGCCTTGACGGCATAGCCCGCGTGGTCGGTAGCGATGTAGAATTTTTTAGACATAACAGTTCCTTTCATGAAATTAGAGTAACCAGTTGACGATCCATCTGACAGGTTCGAACAGATAGCGTGAAATCGGGGTAAAGAGTACCGCTACAAGAATAAGCATCCCATAGGGGTAGACTTTGTCGCACCATAGTGCAAAACCTCTCCAGTGCATCCCCTCTGCTAAATAGCGCAGTGCCTGTGCACCGTCAAGCGGCGGGATGGGCCAGAGATTGAAAACACCCAAAAGCACGTTAATAAGCACCATCTGATAGAGCAGCAGTGCAATGAACGCACCCATAATGGACTCAGGCTGCATAAAGAGCGGGAAGAGGGTGGCACAGAATGCCGCAAGCAGGAAGTTGTAGGTAATGCCGGCAAGCGAGACCATAACCGCCGCTTTGGCACCGCCGTTTCGCATAACCGTGTTGATGTTGATGGGAACGGGTTTTGCCCATCCGAAAATAAACGGCGCTCCCGAGAAGAAAAGCACCGCTGGCACCAGAATGGTACCCACGGGGTCGATGTGCACGATAGGGTTGATCTTGAGCCGTCCAAGACTCTTGGCGGTCATGTCGCCATATTTGTAGGCAACCCAGCCATGCATGATCTCATGGCCTATAATAGCGACCGCAAGGGCGATCACCATGGCAACAAGCTTTAAAAGTTGGGCTTCACTCATTGGATAGGCTGCTCACGCTGCATGGTTTCTATGCGTCTGCCCACACGTCCCCAGCGGACAGTAAAGCGCTGTCTGTCCCAGAGCTTTTTACACGCTTTCGAGTCAATGGGCACATCGCCGCATACACGTCTAAGCCCTGCATGGTCGCGTCCGCCGCCGAACTTGTCACCGTTAAGTACCCTGTCGTAGGAGCGGTGTTCGATGCTCATATAGACAAGCCACGGTTTCCCGACAATGAGGCGGTAGGGGACAGGCCCCCAGAAACGGCTGTCGTTCGAGTTGTCTCGGTTGTCGCCTATCATGTAGAAATGGTCTTCCGGCACTTTTGTGTAGAGGGCATTGACGGTATTGCCGCCCAAGTCATAGGAAGGTGCTTCAAGACCCTCCACAAACAGAGGGATCATGTCAATTTTTTTGTTGTACATATAGTAGTTCATCAACACTTCAAAAATGTTCATGCCCTCCGGTACATACTGAATGCCCGGATATTTGTCCATATAGGGGTTCTGCACCCAGAGTTTCCCTCGCAGTCTCTTTATTTTCTTGGGCGGGTAGTGCTGTTTGATGAACGCATCGCCTTCATGAAAGTGAATGAGCAGCTTTTTGTCGGCATAGATCAGCTCATCGCCTCCGACGGCAACACAACGCTTGACGTAGTGTACCTTCTCGTTTTTTGGGTAACGGAAGATGACAATATCCTCTCTTTTTGGACGTGGCCCCTCAATAAGGTGTCCGTTATGGTTGAAATCCGGCAGCAGAGGGATCTCCAGCCACGGCAGGTGCGGGGTAGGGATGCCGTAGGAGAACTTTTTGGCAAAGAGAAAGTCACCGATAAGTTCGGTGCGTTTCATTGAACCGCTGGGAATAACGAACGACTGCGCCACGAAAAAGATGAGAAAGAGAACGATGATGATCGTTCCCGTCCATGAACTGGAGAACCTATAGAGTTTCGAGAGAACGTTTTTCACTTATGCCCTTTGTTTAGCAGATTTGAGAGTGTTGGACAGCAGCATGGCAATGGTCATGGGACCTACACCGCCGGGTACCGGCGTGATGTAGGAGCATTTTTTACTGACATTTTTAAAGTCCACATCACCAACAAGTGAACCGTCCTCAAGACGGTTGATGCCGATGTCGATGACCACGGCACCCTCTTTGACCATATCTTCCTTGATGAGCCCGGGTACACCCACGCCGACAATGACAATGTCCGCTCTGCTTGTATGCGCCTTGAGGTCTTTGGTATAAATGTGTGTGACGGTCACGGTCGCGTTGGCATTCAGTACAAGCGATGCCATGGGCTTGCCGACGATGTTGCTCGCACCCACTACACAGACATCTTTGCCCTCAAGGTCAATGTCGTACGCCTTGAACATCTCCATGACACCCAGCGGAGTACAGGGGACGAAACTGTCAAGGTTGGTTACCATTCTTCCAACATTATAGGCATGAAAGCCATCGACATCTTTTTTGGGGTCGATCACTTCAAGAATCTTGTCAGTGTCAATATGCTTTGGCAGCGGAAGCTGGACAAGAATGCCATCTATGTGCGGATTGTTGTTCATCATTTCGATGATCTGGATGATTTCATCCTGTGAGATGGTGTCAGGCATATTGTGGGTAATGGAGTAGAAGCCGACCTTCTCGCACGCCTTAGCCTTCATTTTGACATAGGCATGGCTTGCCGGATCGTCACCAACAAGAATGACCGCGAGTCCGGGAACGACATTTTTTTCCTGTTTGAGTTTTTCCACTTCTTCCGCGACATGGGTGTGTACCTTCTGGGCGAGTGCTTTACCGTCGATCAGTTGCATGGATGTGACCTTGTAATGATTTTTAGGATAGTATTATAGCCAAATTAGTTTACGGAGAGTAAAGAATGGCAAAACGTCTGCTGTTGCTTCTGCCCCTGCTGCTGGGAGCGGATGAAGATTTCATTTCCCACTACGAATACGGCCAAATGCTCTACAACAACCCAAGAGGGGTCAGCTGTGCCCAGTGCCACGGAAAAAGCGGGGAGGGCAAGGTAATTGTGGAGTACCGGGACATTCACGGCAAACAGAAGCTCCAAGGCCCCGATATACGGCACAAGAGCTTTGAAGAGATGAAAAAGAGCATCAACAGCTACCACCCTGTCATGCCGCGCTACTACCTCACTGATGAGGAGATCAAAACCATCTATGACTTTATTCAGAAAAAGAACACAGAGCAGTCACAATAACACAACGCCAAACCACTGAAGATGCCCTGTAATCTGCTATAATGAAGGTATAAGTTTCACCCAAAAGGTTGTACGATGAAAAAAGAACTTCTCTTCATGCTGGTTTTCGCGTCCATACTCACTGAAGCCTCCACCCTCTCTGTCTATCAGGACAAAGCACTCTACCAATACCATCCGCAAAACACTTTCATCGGTTTGACCCGTGACATAGGTGCCAAATGTGAAGGGGAAGCCATACCGCTTTCTGTCATGATGAGCTGCCCTGACAGTATGCGTCTGTGCATGGACCTCTTCCTCAAAGCGGAGTCACTTCAGACAAGTGTACGGGAAAATGCGCTCAACACAAAACTGCTCGATACATTCGTTAAACTGCCAAAGCCCAATAGCATTAATGCAAAAGAGACCATCGGTGCCGCACGGGAAATTGCCAAAGAGCAGACAAGGCTACAGGAGCAAAAACGCATACTGACACGAAAGAGCCAACAGATCAAGGCACGCTTTGCAAAAGAAACACGCTCACGTATGCCGCTTGGTTTTGCCAAACCGTGTAAAGGCAGTGCTGAACTGAGCCTGCCATACGGTTACATCACCTTCCAGACAGCCTATGAAGCGACACTGCTTTCTCATGGACAGATAGAAGTTTCACAGAAACTTTCCATTGTAAACCGCAGCGGCATTGACATTGAAGCCGGGAAGGCTCATTTTCACTACCGAAACGCAACCCAGTATGTACGCCCAATACACTTTAAACCGTGGATCGTGCAGGAGGGACCGGAGTTCAGGCAAAAAAGCATGTCAAAACGTATGCTCGCAGAGAGTAAGGCAGCAGGTGATACCATAAATGCAGCCATCGCTCCCGCACCTATTCAGGCACATTACGATGAGAGCAGGGAATACACCATAAAAGAGCTCAAGCTCCCTTCAACAGGCGAACCTGTAAGTGTACCGGTCATGACATGGAGAGTACCTGTCGAGTGCCATGCTGAACTCTACGCCTACCGCAATACAAATGCCTATGAGGTTTGCAGTTTCACACCGAAGTTCCAAATAGAACAGAATCAATGGAAAGTTAAAAATGAGAGAGGTGTCATAAACGACCATACTGTGGGGGAGTATGAAAAGGCGCTGTACAAGCTTTATATTAAAAACGATGAAGATATTGCCGTCATACGCAAACCGGTTGTCGACAAAGAGAAAGAGAGCGGCATTTTCGGAGGAAACATTCGCAAAAAAGACGGATATACCCTCAGTATTACCAACAAGTCGGACAAACCCAAAACACTCAAAGTCATCGAACGCATACCGGTACCCAATACCGACAAAATAGAGGTGAAACTGCTTTCTGTTACCGGCAATACCTACAAACAGTTAAAGAATGGAAAAATAGAAATGCATCTGTCACTTGCACCGCATGAGCATAAAGAGATAGAAGTACTTTTTGAAATCAGTTACGATAAAGATTTGAAAATTGTATATTAAGTAAGTAAAAAGAGGTAAATTAAAGAAGTTCCCGACATATGCCGGGAGGGGTATTATACAGCTGTAACGTTTTCAGCCTGAGGACCTTTTTGTCCTTCACCGATTTCGAATGTTACTGCCTGACCTTCTGCAAGTGTTACACGACCACCCTCTGGGTTGTTTACCTGACGGAAATGTACAAATACATCGCTTCCACCATTTTCCTGTTGAATAAATCCGTAACCTTTTTCATCGTTGAACCATTTTACTGTTCCGTTTACCAATTCTGCCATTTTCTATACCTTAGAATTTAAATTTGTGAAAACATTTAAATAGAGAGTCTTTCGGGGGTCTTGCAGGTCTTTTACACACACATAACACTCAAAAGATGAACTCGATCCTCATCTTTCATCACGGACATTGTAACGCGTTTTTAGATAGGGAAGCTTAACTTTCGGTAAATTGGGTGAAATTTGCTAAAAAAAGCGTATTTAAGGCAAAAACCATTGAAATAGAGGGTCAATATCTCAAAGAGAGTCTTGAAGATCTGCCTACAAGCGGGTAAAACTGAACCTTGATGGGATCCCACTTGCTCAAAACCGCATCTTCCGGACTGTAAAACAACAGCGGCTGATGGACTGCATCCAATGAGACTCCGGAAGCAAATTGTTTAACTAAAGCACTCAACTGTTCATTGCTCATCCCATAAAAAAACTTGATGGTAAAAAGCCCTTCCTGTACGGCAACAAGATTGTGTATGCCTTTTGGGCATCAGACAATATCCGTAAGCTTCATAAAAAGGGTATTGAGTTCATGCAATGCTTTTTGGGAAAGTTTCTCCGCTTCTATTTTCGATTTGGCATAGAGGTGTTCAAATTCTTTCTGTTTTTCATCGAGTACGGCTTGCGCATCCAGCTTGGCAAGATGGGCTTTGAGTTCAAGAACATCAAGCCCCTGTGCCGCTTTTTTCGAAACATTTAGCAGCAGCTTCTCCACCTCTTTCTCTACCTCTTCAAGCCGGTCACGTGCATCCATCATCAGGAGTTTCGACTTGAGCTCCGCACGCTCTTTGGAAGCTTCATAGGAAGACTCAAGACGTGCCTCTATATCTTCCAGGTACGCTTTGAGCTCAGTCCAGTAACTCTCCGCCTCCTCGCTCAACAACTCTTTCTGTGATTCGATTTTCTCCTCTACTTTTTGAAGACTCTCTTTGGCCTGTGCTATCAGTGCTTCGAGTTCTTTTTCCATTCTCTTGCCTCCATTGTTGTGATATACTCAATTATAGCATATTTTTAAAAGAAGAAATTATTTTTGCAACCCAAGCAGCGGCCTTCGTGTCAGGTTGGGGTAGGTGCCGTGAACTCCTTTGCCGTCGTCACCGTGACAGCCCGCACAGTTGCTTCCGTACAGCAGTGATGCTTCTTGCGGATAGGCACATTTCTCTCCGGCAAGAGTCACAACATAGCATGATACACCCGGAGCAACCTCACGCGAAACAAAGCCCCCTTCCATCACTTCATTTTTCTTAAAATGCAGTTTTGATGAACCAGAGACTATGACGTGTTCAATATAGTCACGTGTTGTATATGCCGTAGGGGAAATGGGTTTGAATGTATTCCTCAAAGGAGCGCTGTGCGAAGAGGGTGAAGAGCGAAAAAGGTAATTATAGAGTCCATAGAGCAGTACGATGCCAATGGCAAGATAGGGGAGTAAATAGGGGTTTTTCATACATGGGAGAGATTAATCTTCCCTCTTTTACAAGAAGGAAGAGAGGGAGAAGATTATTCGTCTTCGCCTTTTGTCGCTTTTTCGATCATTTCGTACATACCGCTTCTGACTTCATTTGCCAGTTCAAGCAGATCTTTTGGCAATGGTTTACCACCGTTGATCATCAGCTCCATACTCATCGTATAGATGTAGATGTCACCGTTATCCTCTTCGACAAAACCGATTCTACATGGCATGAAACCAATGAAGTATGGTGAGTAGTTGAGGAACTTGTCTGCAATGGTTGGTGAACAGTAAGAACGGATATGTGTCAGTTTTCCGCCGTCTTTAAAGAGTTTTCCGCCTCTTGGCATTGTTTTGTTGTCAACCATCGCCAGTCCGTGTTCACTTGCCACTTCGTCAGCGATCTCAAGTGCGTTCTCAAATGCTTCCTGCTTGCTCATCCCTTCAGGGATATGCATTTTTACTCTGCGTACCATCCCTTTTGCAGGGTCGCCGGTTTCAAGTACCTTGTCGAACATTTTCATGTATTCAGGCATTGCCTTGGAGTCTAGGCTTGCAACCTGTCCCAGACGTGATCCCAGATCAAATTTGACAAAAGCAAAAGCCAGTCCCAGAACGACAACCGCTCCGATAAGCGTAAAGAGTCCTTTAATGAACTTCATAGGTATTCCTTTGTTATGTTGTAGTCAAAATAGCCGAACTATTTCAAGGTGGAAAATTATAAGCCTTTTTATTTAAAAAAAGGCAATATAAATAATTTAATTGTATTTTTTATACTTTTTTACATTTTTGTAATAATTATTATAATTTTAAAATATATTTTACTCCAGTGATCCGATCCATGCCGCCATATCTGCATCACTGGGCATCTTCCAGTCTGCCCTGGGGCTCAGGGCGATGGTACCGACTTTGGGACCGTCGGGCATAGCACTGCGTTTGAACTGCTGGGTAAAGAAACGGCGCAAAAAGAGCTTGAGCCATTTGGTAATGGTACGCTCGTCATATTTTCCCTCAAATGCCATGAGAGCAAGGTGGCGTATTTTTGGCGGTGTAGCACCGTACTTGATGAAATGGTACAAAAAGAAGTCATGCAGTTCATAAGGGCCCACGATCTCTTCAGTCTCCTGCGTCATTGTATCGTCACTGTGTGGCAGCAGTTCAGGTGAGATAGGTGTAGCAAGGATATCGTCGATAATAGCTGCCAGCTTCTTTTCTTTTTTGAAATACTCGATGACATACCTGATAAGCGTCTTTGGTATGCCACTGTTAAGTGCATACATGCTCATATGGTCACCGTTGTAGGTGCTCCACCCCAGAGCGATTTCACTCAGATCCCCCGTACCGATGACCAGACCGCCTTCCTTGTTCGCCATATTCATGAGAATGGATGTTCGCGCACGCGCCTGCACATTCTCATAGGTGACACTGTGTTCATCAGGGTCATGTCCGATCGCGTCGAACTCTTTGAGCGAAAGCACGGTAATGTCCACCTCTTTGAGTGTCACCCCCAGTGCCTCACACAGTTTGACTGCGTTGGATTTGGTACGGCTGGTTGTGCCAAATCCGGGCATGGTTACGGCTATGATGTCATGACTCTCCCAGCCCATCATCTCAAAGGCTTTATGGGTGGAGAGCAGGGCAAGGGTAGAGTCCAGTCCTCCGCTGATGCCAATAACTGCCTTTTTGATGTGTGCGTGCATCATACGTTTGATAAGCCCGTGTGCCTGTATCTGAACGATCTCTTCACAGCGGTGTTCCTTGTCTGCATATATCGACGGGACAAAGGGAGTAGGGTCAATCCTACGGTCAATATTGGTCAATGTTGGAAGTGTGCCGAGTTTGACAGTACGTGTTTTTTTGCGTCTGCCGTCACTGTAGCTGCTTTCGTTGAGTCTGAGCCAGCGCAGTTTCTGCAGATCGACATCGGCGGTGATGAGATGGCTCTGCATACAAAATCGCTCATTTTGTGCAAGTGTTGTGCCGTACTCCGCGATGATCGCATGGCCGCCATACACTGTATCGGTCGTGCTCTCTCCCACACCGGCGGAAGCATACACATAGGCCGCCATACAGCGCGCGCTTTGGGTACGTACAAGCTCTTCCCGGTATTCGTGTTTACCGATGAGTTCATTGCTTGCAGAGAGATTAAAGAGCAGGTTTGCACCGTTACTTGCCATATGGTTGCTCGGAGGGGTGAGAGCCCAGAGGTCTTCACATATCTCTACACCAAAAGTCATCTCTTCTCCGTCACTGAATAACAGGTCGACGCCGAAAGGCACCTCTTCGCCCAAAATGTCCGTTGTTGTACGTACTATATCCCTGCCGCTGACAAACTGGCGCTTGTCATAAAACTCTTTTTTGTTCGGCAGGTAGGATTTTGGGACAATACCGAGTATTTTCCCCTTTTGAACAACTGCCGCGCAGTTGTAGAGTCTGTCTGCCTCAAGCAGTGCAAGACCGATAATGGCAACCGTATTCACCGATGCTATATTTTTTAATATATGTTCCAGTGCCTTGTTTTGGGAAGCCAAAAGCGTTTGGTTAAGAAAAAGGTCACTGGCGGTATATCCGGTGAGCGTAAGCTCTGGAAATACAACGACACTGACCTCTTTGGATGCTGCTTCTCTGACCAGTGATACAATCTCGTCGGCATTCTTTTGCGGATTGGCGACAGTGGTTTGGTTGACAGCGGCGGCAATCCTGTAATATCCGTACATGTAGATCCTTCATCTCCGGCATGTGCAAATCTGCCGCATACCGGTATCGTTATTACGCTTTCTTCTCGTGAATCTCGATTGTCTCTATCTCATCGTTCTGCTCGATCTTGTCAAGCACCATAAAGCTCTCGGTATCATCCTCTTCAATGCCGCCAAAGACCGTATGCACACCGTCAAGGTGGGGACAGGGAACAAAGCAGATGAAGAACTGGCTGCCGCCTGTGTTTGGCCCTGCATGCGCCATAGAGAGGCTTCCGCGTCTGTGTTTATGGTGACTTGTGTCGGTTTCACAATCAATTTGCCAGTCCGGACCGCCAGTACCTGCAAGTGCAGGATTGCCTGTAGGACCTGAATGGGGACAGCCTCCCTGTGCCATAAAACCGGGAATGACACGGTGAAATTTGAGGTTGTTGTAGAATCCTTCATTCGCCAGATGTGCGAAGTTCGCTACCGTGTTGGGCGCATCCTCATGGTAGAGTTTTACCCAGATGTCACCTTTGTTCGTTTTGATCTTGGCATAGTTGTATGTTTCCATGACATCCTGGGGAATGTCGTATCGTTTTGATTGTTTTCCAAACATTGTCATATAGTCCTTTATTGAATTTAGGCTATTATTATACCAATATTTATTTAGGGGTTACACCATGGAACTTGTCGTTGCACTCGATCTTCCCTCTGCCGAAGAGAATCTTGCGCTTGCACGTGCACTTGGCACATATAACATCTGGATGAAGGTCGGCTTCAGAAGCTACATCAGAGACGGCAGGCCGTTCATTGAGGCACTCAAGGCCATCAACCCCAACTTCAGGCTCTTTCTTGACCTCAAACTCTATGACATTCCCAATACCATGGCCGATGCCGCCGAAGAGATTGCCAAACTGGGTGTGGACATGTTCAACATCCACGCCAGTGCGGGACCTGTCGCCATGCGTGCGGTCATGGAGCGTTTGAGCAGTTATGAAAACCGTCCGCTTGTGCTTGCCGTAACGGCACTGACCTCGTTTGATGAAGCAACATTTAAAACCATTTACGAAAAAAGCATCGATGAAAAAGCGGAGCAGTTTGCGAAGATGAGTTATGAGAACGGACTTGACGGGGTAGTCTGTTCGGCCTTTGAAAGCAGGGCGATCAAAGCGGCGACCTCCCAAAAATTTATAACACTCTGTCCGGGTATACGCCCCTTTGGCGAAGACGCAGGCGATCAGCAGCGTGTCGCTACACTCGAAACGGCGGCAAAAGAGAGCGTTGATTTTCCTGTAGTCGGACGTCCTGTATACAAAGACACCGACCCTGAAGGCAAAGTAGCGAAGATCCTTGAGGTTATTACTTCTTTATAATCTCCACTTTAGGCTTTGTTGCCGGTTTTGCCTGGTGTATTTTACTGGCATGGTGCATCCCCTTTATCATAAAATAGGCGCCTGCAGCAAACATGGCAAGAACGATCAATGGTGTCAGTTTTTGAAACACGGCTATTCCCTTTCTTGATCTAAATATGGATGTAGTTATACACACCCTCCTATTAAATTTCCCTAAAACTAAGCAAAACAATTTCTTAAATATTATATAATATTTCCCATATAAACATTAATTATAAAACAAGGGGACAATAGCACATGGCAGAGAAGAACATGAATAATGTAGACCAGATCAGAGAGTTGATCTTTGGATCACAGCTTAAAGAGTTTGAAGAGAAGTTCAATACACTGAGTAAAACACTCCAGAGTGTCGAAGAGAAGGTGCTGCAGACATTCCGTGAATCGCACAGCAAGCTTGAAAAAGAGACAAGCCGTTCGCTTGAAGCGCTCGAACAGAAAATCGACAATCTTGCCGAAGCCACCCAAAAAGAACGTGCCAAGCTCAAAGAGCTGATCGATACAACCGACGACGCACTTCAGGCACAGCTCAAAAGCCAGAAAGAGGAGTTCCTGACCAAACTCAAAATCATGAAAGAGAATGTTGAAGATGAAAATCAGAAAATGAACGACAACCTCTTGACTATGAAGAAGCAGATAGAAGCAGCCCTGAATGAAGGACTTGCAAACCTTGGCGAAGAGAAGCTCTCCAGAGATGCCATGGCAGGTATGCTTCTTGATGTTGCCATGAAAATTCAGGGAAGCGATGTAAACAGTATGGTCGCTCCAAACATAGACCTTAACTCTCTTTTAGCCCAGGAGCAAAAATCTGAAAGCAAACAATAACGAACTCGATCAGCTGAAGTCACTGCTTCTTGCTGACGAACTCGAACTGCTTGAAAAACTGGTATCGAAGGTTAAAGACCTTGAGTTTGAGACGACAGACCCCGAAAGCATCAAAGCAAAACTGCTGCCGCTTTTTGATGATCTGCTGCTTCAGCGGCTGTCTGACAAAGGTGCACAGACCATAGAGATTCTCTCACGCTATCTCGCACAAATCATCACCCAAAGCATAGACCATGATGCCGAGGCACTCAGCCGGTCACTGCAACACGTTATCACGCCTGCAATCGCACAGGGCATTGCCGACAACAAAGAGCAGATGATCGATGCACTCTATCCTATTATGGGCGGCATGATCTCCAAATATGTCAGCAATGCCATCAGAGAGCTGATGGACAACATCAATGCAAAAATAGACGAGGGCCTTTCGTTTGAACGGTACAAACGAAAACTCAAAGCAAAAATTAGCGGTGTCAGCGAAACGGAGATTCTGCTGGAGGAGAGTGCCGATGCCCGCATCAAGGCACTCCTTGTCATCGAAAAAGATACCGGTCTGCTCATTGCCTCTGCACAGGACAAGGAAAATGAAATAGACGATCCGCACATCGTCGCCTCCATGGCAAGTGCCATCAGAGATTTCATCAATGACTGGATGAAAAGTGCACAAAATACCCAAGAGGTGCAACTGCTCAGCTACGGCAACGCAACTCTTTACATTGAGAGTGCAGGCTCTGTCTATCTCATCGCTTTTCTCGATGCCGAGCCAGACCATGAACAGCGCAAAGAGATCAACAGTTTCTTCGCTGCACTCATAAAAGACTACAGAACTTTCTTCCAGTCATTTGAAGGTGACAACAGTGCCGAAGAGATTGATGCCATACAGCAGCGCATGCGTGCATTTCTTGGGGAACAAAACCCTGAGATTAGGGCAATGGAAGAGAATCAATCAAACGGCACACCCCTTAAAGTTGCCGGTGTCTTTTTTGCATTGTTGATGTTAGGCTACCTTGGTTATGTCGGTAAATCATGGTATGAACGTCATTTGCTTGAGAAAGCCATAGCAGAGCAAACTGGTGAGCATATTCATCTTGAACAGGAGGGTGAAAACCTGCATCTCAAGGGTTCACTGGGTTCGGTCTTTCATCTAAAGACCATTAAAAAAATACTTTTGGACAAAGGCTACACAAAGATCATCGATGAGCTTTATCTTCCTCCCGAAGCAGTGCATACACTCATAGAAAAGCAAGCACAGATTGACCGTACGTTAAAAAAAGATATCGCTGCACTCTCCCAAACGATCGTGGCACAGGAAAAAGAGCTTCAGACACAGCTTGGCGCATCGCTCTCTTCCAAACTTAATGTCCTTCAAAAGCAGATAGATCTACTCAAACATCAGCAGGAAACACTGACAGAGAATTATCAAAAAACCCAGCAAAGGCTTGATCTTGTTTCCCAAACAGCGACAGTAAGGACATATGCTCTCAACAGACTCAAAGAGCATTTTGGTGAGAATCCGTTTTTTTATGAAAATGACGGTTCCCTGGACTTAAAACCCAAAGATCTTTTTGCACCGGGATCAACAGACCCGAACAAAGAGGCACTTCAAAAGATTGAAATATCCATGACGCGCTACATAGAGACCCTGATGTCTGACCCGAAAATCGCCCCTTACATCAGCCATATCATCATTGAAGGACATACCGACACTTCAGGAAACCATGCAACCAACCTGAGACTTTCCCAAAAACGTGCTGAAGCTGTAAGGGCCTACCTTCTTTCCCTGCCTTTTGCCAGGCAGTATCCGCTATACAAACTGCTCAAAGCACAAGGGATGGCAGAAAAAAACCCAATTATGCGTAATGGCATTGAAGACAAAGAGGCCTCCCGACGTATCAAAATAGGTTTTGAACTCGATGCGCAACGCATACTTGATGCCCTGCAAAAAGTACTGACCCGGTAAAAAGCATCTTTTCCCAAAAGAGTCTAAAAAATTAAGCTTTCGTTTAAGCCAAATGCACTATAATCTCACCCATAAAACTTCTGGAGACGTGGGTGAGTTGGCTGAAACCACACCCCTGCTAAGGGTGCGTATCCTAACGGGTACCGAGGGTTCGAATCCCTCCGTCTCCGCCATCCTGACTCTTGTTAAATCCATGTCAATATGACACATTTTCCTACTATCGTTTTCTATTTTCATATACTCTTTTTATGTTTTTACATATCGATATAGACGCCTTCTTCGCATCAGCAGAACGCTCGGTAGACCCGACACTAAAGGGCATCCCTATGGCAGTTGGAAGCCGCAGCAATCTGGAGATATTCAACAAGAAGCGTACCAAGATCAGACTGATGAACGAAAACAGCGGTGCGTTCGTCACGCCAGTCTTCTACAGCGATAAACAAAATACCTTCGAGTCACACTTCGTAGACCATATCGATGGAAAAGAGAAGATACGGGGTATCATCACAACGGCAAGCTACGAAGCCAGAAAATTCGGTGTCAAAACGGCAATGCCGATCGCACAGGCACTGCAGCTCTGCCCTCAAATGGTAGTAGTACCCTCCAACTATCCGCTCTATCACAAACTCTCTCACAAAATACATGATTTTATGAAAAAAGAGATACCAAAGATAGAACAGTTCAGCATCGATGAGTTCTTTGGAGATGTCAGCGGATGGATAAATGACGAAAATGTTTATGCTTTTGCCGAAGAACTCAAAGCCAAGATGATAGAGCAGTTCGACATCCCTGTATCCATTGGCATCTCCAAGGCAAAATGGATTGCCAAATTAGCCACAGAGTCCGCAAAACCTTTCGGTATCTATGAGGTAAAGGATATTGATGACTATATTGAGCATATTCCTATAAAAACGTTTCCCGGTATCGGCATGGGCTTTCAAAAAAGGCTTGAGGAACGCTACATCAAGACCCTTGGCGATGTCAGGCGCAATAAGCCGCTCCTGTACTCATGGAAAAAACCTGGCATACAGCTCTACCACAGAGTAACGGGAACCTGCAATGAAGGTATAGAGAGCAGGGGGGAGAGAAAGTCCATCGGCATCAGCAGAACCTTTGACCCCATTTATGATGCTGATGAAATCAAACGGCGCATTATGATCATGGCACGACACATCACTTACCTTGTCATGCAGATAGAAGTAAACCCCACCACGTTTTACCTCAAAGTCAATTATGAGTACGGGGTAAAGGTAAAGCAGAGGGAGACGGTCAACAGGATCTTCAGTGAGCACCTTTTCAAACAGCTACTCTCCAGAATGTATGATGATATGAAACTGCCAAACAGGGGAGCTGTCAAGATTACGCTCAACGTCTCCAATTTTACCTCCAATCATCGCAAAACGCTTTCACTTTTGGACTATGACGAGGATGCCAAAGAAAAAGAGCTTAGCATAAAAATACATGAACTCAGGGAAAAGTTCGGTCTGGATATTTTGAAATGTGGGGGAGAACTTTAGCATTAAAGTGTAAAACATTTTGTATAATAGCTACTATGAATAATATTTTACGAATTTTTAGCATTATGCAAAATGTTAACATTCTTGATAATGAAAGAGTTAACAGGCTTTACCTTCTTTCCCAAAAGAGTCTGACAGGGCTTATTGGATTTGCACTGCTTGTAACATATTTTCTTTACCCTACAATGCATATGGCAATTATCTATTGGTGTGTTGCCATACTTGCAGTTACGGTCTTACGGCTGATACTTGTTTTCTACTATAAAAAACATCGGGAACATTTCACACCCAAAAAGTGGTATCGCATATTCTTTGTGGGAAACCTGCTTACTGCCATACTTATTTCTACTTTGGGAACTTACTTTATGTATCAGGCCAATCTTACAGAAAAACTTTTCATTATTGCTGCACTGCTTGGCTTTTCTGCCGGATCCATGGGGGCTCTTTTCCCTGATGTGCGACTTGCACTTGGCAATATTTCAATCATTATTTTACCAATGAATATAATACTTTTTTTCATAGAAGGGAATGTTCATTTATTATTGGCAGCTCTATTGATACTCTACTTTGTCACACAAATGGTCATCGCCTATAATGTCCATACACAAAATATGGCACTTGAACACAGACAACAGGAGATCATATCTGCACAACGGCAGCTTTTAAAACACAAAGAAATACTGGAATATTTCTATTCGCAGGCACCTATCGGCATTTTTTCCTATGATTTGCAATTGAAGGTTACAGATTGTAATGAGGCATTCCTTTCACTTTTTCATATTCAAAAAGAGGAGATTATAGGACTCGATCTGCATCTGCTTCCGGACAACAGTCCCATCGGCAGCATGAAAGCTGCGCTTAACGCAGGGGTACAGCATTATGTCGGTCCCTATATCTCCAGAAAGGGACTTGAATACTGGATTGAAGCAAAAATATTTCCCGTGCATGATAAAAACAATCAGGTTATTGGTGGCATAACCCTCATAGAAGACAAAACAAAAGAACACAAAGCCATTGAACAGCTCAAATACATAGCTTCACATGACCCTCTTACCCATACAAGAAACAGACGTGGTTTCAGAAACTATATGCAGCAACTGACGACAAGCGATCAACATGCGCATATGTATTCCATTCTCTTCTATCTCGACCTGGATCGCTTTAAATACATCAATGACTCATTGGGACATACCTTTGGAGACAAACTGCTTCAGGCAATTTCAAAAAGGCTTCGCTCTATAGACTCTGATGAAGGAACACTGACACGTTTGGGCGGAGATGAGTTTGTCATGGTTGTTCCATTTATATCTGAAGATTCCCAAAAAGCTGAAGAGGAAGCAAAGCACTACAGCCAGAAAATACACAAAATATTTGAAGACCCTTTTATTATTGACAATATGCGGCTCTATATTAAAACCAGTCTTGGCATTGTCATTATTGAACCCGGCTTCGACAATGTTGAAGAGATTGTCCGTCATGCCGATATATCCATGTATCAGGCCAAAAAGCACGGTACAGAAACTATCTCTTTTTACAGCGATACACTCGATAGACAAAGACAGGAAACTTTTTCAATGCAACAGGATCTCATTTATGCACTTGAACATGACGACTTTGAACTCTATCTGCAGCCTATTTTAAGCATAGAAGATGACTCTCTCAAGGCTGCGGAAGCACTTATACGGTGGCAACATCACACCAAAGGTACGTTGTCTCCAGACGAGTTCATTCCTCTTGCCATAGAACTGGGGATCATCACCGATATTGGTTGGTGGGTGCTGACACATGTATGTCAAACCATTCAGTCATGGAAAGAGCAGGGAATCTGGGATTTGGAATACATCTCTATCAACATCAATGCCAAACAGCTCATTAAAGATGACTTCATCGAACGCTTCTTTAACGAACTCAATAAATACAATGTCGATACGGAAGATATTAAGGTAGAGATCACAGAAACCTCCCTTATTGACAATTTCGAGCTTACCCAACAAGTCATACGTGAACTCCAACAAAGAGGTATCAGGTGTGCCATTGATGATTTTGGTACCGGGTACTCATCACTCTCATACCTGAAAAAGCTCTCTTTTTCGATATTGAAAATAGACAAAGAGTTCATCTTTGACCTCGAAAAAAACGAAGATAGTGAAACACTCATAAGAACCATCGTCGAAATTGCCAAGCAGTTTCATTACAATGTGGTTGTTGAGGGTATCGAGACAGAAAAACAAAAAAGTATTATCCGCTCTATCGATACAGATTTGAGCTACCAGGGCTTTTTGACAAGCAAACCGATTCCGATCGGTGATTTTCAAAAGCGTTTCATTAAAAAAAAGAAGAGTAGTAAATAGCAGCATGCCGATCAGAATACGATCTGACCGTCCTGCTGCCTATAATTGAATAAGCCGTTGCCTGAACAAAGTCCAGTCAACTCCGCTTCGCTGAGACTTCAGCAGTCGGCTCGCGCAGCCTTGCTGCTTGAGAATGCAGCATGCCGATCAGAATACGATCTGACCGTCCTGCTGCATTCTTTGGATAATCCCCTTGGCTTTTTCGTGGCCCTGGTAGGCGGCTTTGCGGCACCACTCGATGGCTTTTTCCTTGTCCTCTTCGCAGCCAAGTCCCATGTCGTACATGGCACCAAGGTTGAATTGGGCAGAGGCATTGCCCGCTTCAGCGGCTTTTTTGAAAAGAATAAAGGCTTTTTTATAGTCTTGCAACACACCCATCCCTTCACGGTAGAGTGCACCAAGGTTGTTGAAAGCTTCTATATTGCCACGTTTGGCCGCCTCTTCGTACCAGAATGCCGCCTCCGAGAAGTTCTGCTCGCACCCATCCCCGTTTTCAAGCATCAATGCCACTTCAAACTGTGCTACAGGCACCTCTCTTGTGGCAGCTTCCAAATAGTTCTCGAATGCTTTGTGAAGATCTTTTTCAACGCCGAATCCTCTGAAATAGAGAAATCCGAGGTAGTAAAAACTCGTCGGCTCCTTCTGCTCGGCCAGAGCAGAGTAGAGCGCAAAGGCTTTGTCGTACTCCTGTGCCAGCAGGGTATTGTAGGCTTCCTGTAGTTGTGCTTGCATTTTATGCTCCAAATCCCTGAAGTTCGGCTTTCACCTTTTCAAGTTTGTTCTCTGCCTCTTCAAGCGCTGCCTTGTTCTGTGCAATGACCTGTTCCGGTGCATTGGCAACGAATTTTTCATTATTTAGCATTCCGTTGAGTTTGGCAATCTCTTTTTCAAGCTTCTCTTTTTGTTTTGTCAGCTTGCCGATGATCGCACTCATGTCAATATCGTCAGTAGAGATCATACTTTCAAGCGAATCGGATACATCGGTCACACAGTTTGGCAGTTTCTCTTCGACAAATTCGATCTCATCGACTTTTGCCAGTTTTTCAATGAAAGGCTTGAGCAGTTGGGTATCTGCCTCTTTGTTGAATTTGATCGCCGCTTTTTCAATGCGCTGGTTGCCTTTTTCAATGAGTGTTTTACAGCGTCTTATCGACACAATCGCCTCAATGGCAAGGTTGAACTGCTCGGCAATGGCTTCATCTATCTCTTTTACTTTAGGGTAGGGCATAACCATAATAGAGGTATTCTCTTCCAGTGTACTGCCAGAGAGTCTCTGGTAGAGATTTTCTGTAATGAATGGCATGAACGGATGCAACAGTTTGAGCGACTCTTTAAAAATGCTGCCAAGTTCCGCGACACTCTCTTTGCTCGCTTTGCTAAGTTCGATACCCCAGTCACAAAACTCGCCCCACATAAAGCGGTAAAGCGTCGTCGCTGCGTCGTTGAATCGGTAGACATCCATAAATTCACGCGTCTCTTTGACCGCAAGGTTGAAGCGTGAAAGCATATATCGTCCAAGCGGTGTCTGAATCTTCTCCTGATCGAGATCATCGAACACATCCTGGTTCATCTGCAGGTAGTTCGCAGCATTAAAGAGCTTGTTGGTGAAGTTACGGCTCTGCTCAAGCTTCTCTTCACTGAGTTTGATGTCACGCCCCTGTACCGCCAGCACCGCCAGCGTGAAACGCAGTGCATCGGCAGAGTATTTTTCGATCATAATAAGCGGGTCGATGACATTGCCCTTGGACTTGCTCATCTTCTCACCCTTTTCATCTTTGACAAGGGCATGCAGGTAGATGTCTTTAAAGGGGAGTTCACCGGTGATATTGTCTCCCATCATCAGCATACGCGCTACCCAGAAGAAGAGGATATCAAACCCGGTAATGAGCAGCTGGTTGGGGTAGAAGAGCTTCATATCTTCCTCAAACCACTTCACCCCCTTGAAGGCATCGCCGTTCCCCCAGCCAAGCGTACTAAACGGCCAGAGTCCGGAACTAAACCAGGTATCGAGCACATCGAGGTCTTGATGGATATTCGTAGAGCCACATTTTTCACACTTCGTCGGTGTCTCACCCTCAAAGGCAAACTCTGCCCCGCAATCGTCACAGTACATGACAGGAATCTGATGTCCCCACCAGAGCTGACGGCTGATACACCAGTCACGCAGGTCATTCATCCATGCGTTGTAGGAGTTAATCCAATGGCTTGGGAAGAATTTTGCTTCACCCGCATTGACCTTTTCAATGGAAGATTTGGCAAACTCTTTTTTGACGAACCACTGTTTGGAGATGTAGGGTTCGACCACGTTTTTACAACGGTAGCAGTGCCCAACCTGATGCTGATGATCCTCGACCTTCTCGACAAACCCTTCAGCCTCAAGCTTCTGCATGATCTTATCACGTGCCTCAAGACGCTCCATACCGGCAAATTCGCCGCAGTGTTCATTGAGAATGCCATTCTCGTCAAAGATGGTCATAAACTCAAGGTTGTGTCGCTTGCCTACCTCGTAGTCATTGGGGTCATGCGCAGGTGTAACCTTGACGAACCCTGTACCAAACTCCATATCGACATGCTCGTCTGCAATGATCTCCACTTCACGGTCAATAAGCGGCAGTTTGACCTTCTTTCCTATGAGATGTTTGTAGCGTTCATCCGCCGGATTGACCATGACTGCAGTATCTCCAAAGTAAGTCTCCGGACGTGTGGTGGCGACCACGATGAATCCGGAACCGTCACTGAGCGGATAACGGATGTGGTAGAGTTTCCCTGCATGGTCTTCATACTCGACTTCAATGTCACTGAGCGCACCGTCATGTGTACACCAGTTGATCATGTAGTTGCCACGGACAATGTAACCGTTGTCGTACATCTGTTTGAAGGCTTTTTTGACCGCATTGGCAAGCCCCTCGTCCATGGTAAAGCGCTCACGGCTCCATGCCGGAGAGACACCGAGCTTTCTAAGCTGCGAGGTAATGGCGTTACCAGAGTTGTCTTTCTGCTTCCATGCGCGTTCAAGGAACGCTTCGCGTCCTATGGCTTCTTTGGTAGTGCCTTCTGCAAGCAGTTGCTTCTCAACGACGTTCTGTGTTGCAATACCCGCATGGTCGGTACCCGGCTGCCAAAGGGTTTTGAAACCGTCCATACGCTTGTAACGTACAATGATATCCTGCAGGGTAAACGTCAGCCCGTGTCCGATATGCAGGTGGCCGGTGACGTTCGGCGGGGGCATCATAATGCAGAAAGTCTTCTCTGATTCCTGAATGTCCCGGTTGCCTTCAACTTCAAAATAACCACGTGCTTCCCAGAGTTTGTAGTAGTTCTCTTCGATCTCTTTTGGATTATAGACGTTCTTTTTTGTTTCGCTCATTTTCGCTTGCCTCTCAACCGCCCGGCATGTGGTACCCGGCTCTTAAATTACCGCGATTATAGCGAAATGGTGCTTTTATTTTGGGGAAAGAGAGAAGAGAATGGCGTGAAGAGAGATCTCCATACAGTCAGTATGGAGATGAAAGGCACAGTGTAAAGCGACTTAGTCGACGATTACCCTTGCATCAAGTGGCTGTATGGGACGGTTGTTGTGATGATGCATGATATGTTTGAATTTCTCTACCTGCTCTTTGGAGACCGTCACAGGGGTTTTAAGTACGAACCATCTCACCCCTTCAGTACACGGCGGTGTGGTCAGAGAACCGTTAAACCGGTAGTAGTGTTTGTCTTTAGGCAAAAGGACATTGGCAATGCCGGCAACTTTGAACGGTTTGGACTCTCCCTCTTTTGTAGGCATATGTGCCCATACTTTTTCAAGTGCCTTGTTGGGTTTACCCTCTTTGAACATAACCGCAATTACGGCAATGTTACCGTCTTTGTCGAGGTTGACGAAGTGTGCTTCAAGAGGGAACGCCTGTCCGTTTATGTGGTTTTCGCTTGGAGAATGGAAATGAAACTGTTTGAGTTCAAACGTATCGTTGTCAATGTTGAAAGTACTGCCAGGCTCCATATTGACCTGAATGGTATGACCATTATTGACAATATTTTTGGATCTGCTCGTATAGTGTGGGTTCAGCGGGGGAAGATGTGCATGCAGCGAATGGGTGATGTTGATCGGCGACTGATTTAGTCCTTCGCTGCACTCTCTGTACTTCTCAGAGAGGTGTCCCCATGTCTCAGGCGTATTGTGACCGGTATATCCCCAGTGTGATGTTTTTGGTGCATCAGGAGACGTACACCCTGTCATCATCGCAACAGATGCCGTCAGCAGTAAAGTAACGCTTTTTTTCATTGTTGAATCCTTTCAAAAGTAAGCTTTTACCATTATAGACCCAATCGCGTTAAAACAACTGCTTTTGGGGCATAAAAAAGTGATTGGCTCTTTTGAAGATATTGATTTGGAGGGTTTTCATCAAAAAGACTGTATGTTATCTCTCAAACAATTGAAGACAGAAGGTGTAGAAACCTTCTTTATATTTATGCAGAAGCCCGTTTTGAAGTAGCCAGTTTCAGGACTATATAACCAACTACTGCAGAAAAAAGTGAACCCAGTAAAATCGCCAACTTGTCGGCATAGTTAAACTGAACTGTATCGTTGTAGGCAAGGGTGTCGACGAAAAGACTCATGGTAAATCCGATGCCCGTAAGCAGTGCCACCCCATAAAGCTGCATCCATGTGCTCTCTTTTGGCAGTTTGGCAACACCGAGTTTGATAGCAGCCCATGAGAAGACAAAGACCCCAAGCTGCTTGCCGATGAAAAGCCCCGCCATAATGCCCATCGGGACACTCTCTTTCATACTTACGGCAGAAATGCCGCTTAAATCAACGCCGGCATTGACAAAGGCAAAAAGCGGCAGAATGAGCAGGGCGACCCAGTAGTGCAGGTCATGTTCAAGCTGGTGGGCAATGGAAAACGGTTTTCCCTCCTTATCGGTAGAGTGCAGGGGGATGAAGAATGCCAGTGCCACCCCTGCCAGTGTGGCATGTACGCCGGACTTGAGCACACTCACCCACAAAATGACCCCGACAATGATGTACGCCGCCTTGCGTGTAACCCCCATGCGGTTCATGACGAACAGGACTGCCAGTGAGACTGCGGCAACCGTGATGGAGAGGGTAGAGAGTTCCTGTGTATAAAATAGCGCGATGATCACAATGGCACCAAGGTCATCGATGATAGCCAGTGCCATAAGAAAGATTTTCAGGGAAACCGGTACCCGTTTGCCAAGCAAAGAGAGAATGCCAAGCGCAAAGGCGATGTCTGTCGCTGTCGGGATTGCCCAGCCCTGCATACAAAAAGCGTCATGATGGTTGAAAGCGGTAAATATCAGCGCCGGTACAAGCATACCTCCCACAGCGGCAATACCGGGCAAGGCAACCTGAGAGAGGGAAGAGAGATGCCCCTCGAGTACCTCACGTTTGATCTCCAGACCGACAAGCAGAAAGAAAATCGCCATAAGCCCGTCATTCACCCACAGCAGCAACGGTTTGGCAATATGAAGTGCCCCTATGCGTACCTCCACAGGTGTATGCAAAAATCCCACATAATAGTGTGAAAGGGGACTGTTCTGCAAAATCAGAGCCATGATCGTTACAATGATCAGTACTATACCCGGGAAGGCATCTTTCTTAATAAAGTCCTGAATGGGATGGCTATACACGTTTCTATCCTAAAATTGTAATGGCATTATTGTAACCAAACACTATAAATGGTACCATAACATAAACCGATACAGGAGTACCAATGAAAGAGAAAATCGAAAAAGTCATCAAGAAAATCGAAGAGTCCGACAAGATCGATGCGGACAAGAAACCGCTAATCATCGAGAAGATCAAAGAGTGGAAAGAGGAGGACGATGCCATTAGCGAAGTGATCTTGAAACTGGAAAACTGGTGGATGGAGGTCGAGCCCATTTTTGCGGAGATGGGTCTTGTCTGAAAACGTACCCGTCATCCAGACACAGTTCATCGATGAGAAACGCTGGGTACCTACTTCACAAAAAGATGCACTGCGCATCATTCTCGATGAAATGCCACAGACCGATGCGGAAGCGACACTGGCTTATCTCATCGGCGAAACCCGTAAAGGAAAAACGGTTACACTTGGCGGATGCCGCTTCAAAGCACTCTAATCATTTAAGTTCGAAGCTGCTGCCATCATCGGCAAACACTACGGGTCCCTTGTAAAATTTGCTTATTTCAAAACGCGTCTGACGTTCTTTACCCAGTGTTCTACGCATCCTATGCGAAAGTATCACCCTTTTGGACTTTGCCTTTGCTGCGATTTTACCAATGGTATCGGGGGTCATATGCAGTGCTGCTGCAACCCCGTTCGCGCCTTGAGGTACCGCGTTGTGCGCAACCATTATATCTGCATCTTTGGCAAGTACTTCGAGAGTATGATACGCACCGTTCATATCACCCGAAAAGACAATGCTGTATCCCTGTACTTCGATTCGATAGGCAAGCGCGGGTATAGGACCGTGATGAACGCTCACCGCATAGATATACATCTCTTTTGAACGATAGATTCTTCGGGGCTTTTTGCCAAATGCGATCGTATGTGGTTTCAGAGTAAATGTGCCACTGCCGTCAAGAAAATCTCCCATATACTGCCATGCGCCGCTTCCCGTTTTAAACAGCTTTTTGATAAAGGTTTGCGTTGCGGGCATTATACTGTTTCCATCAGGACCGTAAACGGGTAAATCACGGCGGCGTTTCGTAAAAAACGATGCTTTAAGCAGTGCAGGTAGGTCGGCTGTATGGTCGATATGCAGGTGGGTAAGCAGTATCACATCGATATCTGCGATCTTTGCTTTGCTCTGCTCAAAACGCAGCGATGCCCCGCCGCCAAAGTCGATCAGTACCCGTGCCTTTTTGTCCACCCATATCAAGTAGGCGCTCGATGCACGAGAGTCGTCCATCTCCGGGCCGCCTGAGCCAAGCACCTGCAGCACCACATCTGCCTGTGAGGCAGACAAGAGCCCAAGCATCAGCCAAAAGAACCATATCCCTCTTTTTATCTTCATCGTTCACTCCATAGTAATTACACATTCAAAATGATATACTCTGAGTATGTAATCTGTGTGGAGGAGATTTATGAAAGATTTTTTGGCAGAGTTCAAGGTGCTTACATCCTATCCCAAACATATCGTGCTGCTGCTCTCACGTCTGGCAGTTGCCTACGGTTTTACCATGCCAGCATTGATGAAAGTGCACGACATCGACGCGACCGCCAAATGGTTTGAAAGCTACGGCATTCCTTTCGCGCATCTTACCGGCATACTGGTCTCCGGCATTGAGACGGCAGGCATTGTAATGCTGACACTGGGGCTTTTTACCCGTTTTATCTCCATCCTGCTTGCGTGTGTGATGCTTGGTGCCATTGCCTTCGTACACTGGCAAAACGGGTTTTCCGTAGCGAACAACGGGTTTGAAATACCGCTTTACTACCTCATATTCCTCATGATCTTCGCCTCGTTCGGTCCTGGGAAATACAGTATAGACCATTTCGTTTTCAAGGAGGGGTACGATGCCTAAAGAGAGACTGCTTGCTTTTTTTTCGAACTTTAGTGTCGACTGGTCACTCCTTTTTACACTCTTCGCCGTTACCATTGTACTGCTGATGCTGTCAACCGCATTCTATGACCGCTACATTCAGCGTAAAAACCAGCTGCTTATCAACTACCCGCTTATCGGTCGTCTGCGCTACCTCTTCTACATGCTTAGAAATCCCATGCGGCAGTATTTTGGGGATGAGACCTTTTACGATTCATTTGAAAAGCTGCTCTGGATCAACCGTGTCGCACGCAAGCAAAACCCCTATCTTTCCTTTTCTCCCGCCAAGTCCTATGCCAATGTCCATACACTTTTTCGTCATGCAAACGTGGTCAGGGAAAAAGAGGAAGTGCAACAGACCTTCTCCGTGACATTCGGCAAAAATCGTCCCATACCTTTCGTTTCCCGAAGTATCATCGGACGCTCGGCAATGAGTGACGGCGCCATTTCACCCGAAGGTACACGGGCATTCGCCAAAGGGGCGGCGTTGGCACACTTTCCTATCAATACGGGTGAGGGCGGACTAACCTCCAATTTTCTCAGTACACTCCGCTGCACCGACTGTAACGCTTCCTATCTTGAGTTTCGCAAGGGTACCTGGTTTGCCAAGTCCGTCTATCGTTTGTTTTGTTTCGTTACCAACCCGGAAGTTGCCCAGCATATCTACCGTAAAATGGTGGTACGCCAGAAAGACAGGGGAACGTTCATTTTCGATGATAAGGGACTGGTCTTCTTTCGTATTGACTACAACGGCAGACTCGAAGATTTTCCAAAAGATGTTCCCCAAGGCGTGCCAGACATCGTTTTTCAAATGGGAAGCGGTCTTTACGGTGTACGTAAAGACGACGGCAGTTTCGATGAAGAGCGCTACCAGAAGGTCATGCGTTTTTGCCGTATGACCGAAATCAAAATAGCCCAGGGAGCCAAACAGACCGGAGGAAAGCTCCTTGCCGCAAAAGTCAGTGACGACATCGCCTACTACAGGGGCATACCGGCACACAAAGACCTCATCAGCCCCAACCGTTTTCCCTATGCACACAGTGAAGAGGAGCTTTTCGACTTTATCGAAACACTGCAAACCCTTTCCCAAAAACCGGTAGGGTTCAAAATTGTCATCTCCGATACCAGGGGATTCGACCGTTATGCCAAACATATAGCCCAACGCAAAAAAGAGGGTCGAAGCATTCCCGATTTCATCACCATCGACGGCGGAGACGGCGGCAGTGCAACCGCACCGCTTGAAATGATGAGCCGTATAGGACTGCCCATACAGAAGGCACTCGACATTGCAGACCACAGCCTTCGGGCCTACGGTTTGAGAGACAACATCAGACTCATTGCCGCAGAGAAGGTTCTCACAGCCGATGATGTGGTCGAACTGCTCTGCCACGGTGCGGATTTTGTCAATATCGCCAGAGGGTTCATGATATCGGCAGGGTGTATCCGTGCAAGAGAGTGTTCGGGTGCCGGCGGACGCAACTGTCCTGTTGGACTTGCAACCATGGATGAAGGCAAAAGAAGCAAGTTTCTGGTCGAAGAGAAATCACACAGTGTAGCAAATTACCATAACGCGCTTATAGACAGCCTGCGTTCTCTGCTGGCGATCATGGGCAAAAGGCATATATCCGAACTTGACAGAAGTGATCTGAACCCATTAAACCTTTAGTCATATTTGTTAACTTTATTTAGTCTCAATACATTAAATATTGGTTAAACTTTGCTTCTTATAATTTGCATAAGAAAACAAATGTAAGGAGTACATCATGCTAAGAAAAAAACTTTCCCTGCTTGTACTGCCACTGGTAGCCGCTGTCTCGCTTCAGGCTCAGACTCCTATGAACGATCCGTTCAACGACCCGTTCTTTCAGGATCCGTTCGGAGATGACATCTTTAAAGAGATGATAGAAATGCAGCACCGCATGGATGAAATGTTCAACCGTATGCAACAGCGTATCAACCAGCGTTCCGCCAGATTCGTTCATCCGAGCATGGGTATGTACAAACTCTCTGCACAAAGTACATTTGAGGACAAAGGCGATCATTACGAAATGGTCACCAACATCCCCGAAAGCAAAGAGAACCACATTGACATCCGTACCCAAAACGGTATGCTCTCCATCAGCGCGAAGATCGTGCATGAAGAGCAGCAGAAAACCAACGGTATGATGAGCACGTCAAAATCCATACAGTCCTATCAGCAGAGTATGTC
>JAUUDF010000019.1 GCA_030826885.1 Sulfurovum sp.
ATCAGGATGGCATTGGCAGAAAAATTGACCAATAGGCAGAAGAAAAATGACGCAAAGCGGAATGCTTTGCGAAAGTAAAAGAGGTTAGAGTACCTCAACAATGAATTTGGTGACCATGAAGCCGCCAATGACCAGCCATGCGAACATGCCCAAAGCGGTGTAGAGCGGTGCCAGTCCAAGGCCCTTGAATTTGCTGAAAATGGTTCCCATACCCAGTGCGGTCATTGCCATGGTCAGCAGGAAGGTGTCTATCTGGTTGATGATGTTCACCAGGTTCTCAGGCAGCAGGTGCAGAGAGTTGAACCCGGCAACCATAATGAAATAGACGGCAAACCAAGGGATGACAAGTTTTGTTTTTCCTCCGGCTTCACCACCCGCTCTTTTGGCATCCCATGCCAGGTAGAGCCCAAGGATGATCAGCATGGGAGCGATCATGATGACACGGGTCATTTTGACAATCACGGCTGCGTCTGCCATCTCTTTGGGGCTGCCAGGTACGGAAGCAGGCACTGCGACGACCTGCGCGACCTCATGGATGGTACCGCCGACATAAATACCGAACTCACGCGCAGTCATATGCAGAAATCCTGTAGCGTGTTCAATAATACCGGTATAAAGTACCGGATAGAGGAACATGGATATGGTACCGAAAAGTACGACCATGGAAACGGCGATGGCGGCTTTGTACTCTTCGGACTTGAGTACCGGTTCGGTTGCCAAAACGGCTGCAGCGCCACATACGGCCGCACCTGAAGCGGTGAGGATGGAAGTGTCTTTTTCCATACCGAACATTTTGTACCCCAGCCATGAGCCGAGAATCAGAGTAGAGGAGAGCATGATGAGCGATACGAGGAACCCGTCAAGCCCTACGGCAATGATATCCTGGAATGTCAGACGGAAGCCGTAGAGTACAATGGCAAAACGCAGGATTTTCTTTGCCGAGAAGGTAATACCGGGTTGCCACTCGGCAGGGGTATGGTTGTGAAGGGTATTGGCATAAAAGATACCCATGACAATACCGATGACCAGGGGAGAAAGTCCCAGTGCTTTAACCGGTCCGAGCCCTGCAACGTAGGTTGCGGCGGCGGCAAATATGGCGACAAAAAGGATACCGCTGAGCGTACCCTTGCGATTTTCTGGAGAGAATGGCATGATTCTTACCTCATAAATTGGATTTATTAAAAAAAACTGATTATTTTTTCGAAATTCTACCATACTTTTGATATAATAGTAAAATCAATAAAATCGTCAGCCATAATAAATTTTTTCGAAGCAAAGAGAGACACCCATGAAACTCACCCTTAGACAGATGGAGATATTCCTCAATGTTGTTGCATCAGGACACCTGACCAATGTTGCCAAAGAGATGAATTTAAGCCAGTCTGCCATCTCCATGTCCATCAAGGAGATGGAGAATATTCTCGGGAGGCCGGTATTTGACCGCATCAACAAAAAGCTTGTACTCAATGAAGTGGGACGCGCATTCCACAAAGAGATAGACCCTCTCTATAAAAAACTTTCCGATATTGAATATGAGTTCCAGAATTCGGAGAACAAGGGAATGATCCGTGTCGGTGCGAGTACGACAATCGTCGACTACCTTATGCCCCCAATCATTTGCAGCTATATGAGTGCCTATCCGGATGTAAAAATTACCCTGAAAGAGGGGAATACCAAAGGGATTACGGAGATGATCCAAAGTGGTCAGATCGATGTCGGGTTTGTTGAAGGGTTTGTCGGCGGTTCGGACATCATCAAAGAGAAGATCGGTGTGGATGAGCTGATTGTCGTGACATCGCAGGAGGAGTTGGCCAAGCCGTGCTATATTGATGAGCTGGCAGAGAAGCGATGGGTGCTTCGGGAAGAGGGGTCGGGAACGCGTGAAGTATTCCTCGACTACATCAAGGAGAAGGTGGATGATCTGAACATCTTCTTTGAACTGGGGCATACGGAGTCGATCAAAAGTATTCTGATGAACCGGGAGTGTCTGACCTGTATTTCCAAAATCTCTGTTGAGAGAGAATTGGCGGAAGGCAAGCTTTTCCGTGTGCCGGTGAAGAATTTCGAATGTAAACGGAACTTTCTGATGATCTACCACAAAGACAAATACCACAGCACCCTTTTCGAGAAGTTCATCTACTTCTCCAAGAAACTGATGATGCAGATGCTGGAAAACGAAATACCGCTAACGCTCGGCAAGAAGTAGCGCCTCATCATACTCATGGGGATGGTTGAGGTTCAAAAAGGCCTTTTCGTCTGCAAAGTCGACAAAAGAGGTGTGGGCTTCTTCTAGCAGTTTTGTCATTTTGTGCCCCCCGGTTTCAAGTGCCTGCACTGCTGCAGGCAGAATGCTTTTGCTGTAAATGCCGCAAAGCGGCTGTACTTTTCCTCTGTTTCTTGCGACGACAGCATCGTAGGAACCTTCTTCCTTTACGAGTGCATCTATAATCTCAGTGTTGATAAAAGGGGCATCGACACTGAGGATGAAACACCGTTGTGTTTTGATCTGCTGAAGTGCGGAGACCAGCCCTGCCATGGGGGAGTATTCGGGGTAAAGGTCATATAGCAGCGGTGCATTGAAGTCAAATTTGTCAGTTTTGGCGCTGAGGTAGACCTGCTCAAACACTGCTTTGAGGCGGTTGTATTGATAGGCTGCAAGAGAGTCGCTGTTGCCAAAAGGCAAAAGTGCCTTGTCCTGTTTCATGCGGGAGCTTTTGCCTCCGGTAAAGATGACGGCGGGTATGGTGTATTTCATACAGCCCCCTTTTTTCTTCTTGCGTGCACAAAGAGTACCAAAAATGCAATAAAGGTAATGAATGACTCGACCAGAAAGAGGTATTCGCCGTATATTTTACCGGAGAGTATCGCGCCGACAGAGCCGCCCAGGCCGAATGCGATGCCCAGAAAGAACTGCTGCGCGAGCTTTTTTTGTGTGTAGAGTGAGAAAACGTAGGTGATGGCGGCAGTGTGGTAGAGTGCGAAACTGACCGCATGCAGAGACTGGGAGAGAAATGTCAGCAGTATCGAATCGGGGTAGAGGTAAAGCAGCAGCCAGCGCAGTGCCGTGACCGCTGTGGCGAACTGAAGAATGCCCAGCAGGTTTCTCTGCAGCAGCGGTCCCTGAAAATAGAGCATGACAATTTCGCAGATGACACCAAAGCTCCACATCCAGCTGGTCATTTCCAGCGAGATGCCATGGGAGGTCTCGTAGATGGTAAAGAAGTTGTAAAACCCGCCAAAGCCCACCTGCATGAGAAAGACAGAGAGCCAGAATGCCCAGTACTTCATGAGCGAGAAGGTATGGTCTGACTCCTCGGAGGCATGTTCGGTTTTGTCATAGCGGATGAGTGCCGCACCAAAGAGCAGTGTCAACAGGGTAGTCGCGCAAAGGTAGTAGAGAGCTTCCTGGGGCGATGCGAGTACTTTCCCAAGCCACAGCGCAATGCCCATAAACCCGAGTGATCCCCAAAGTCGTACTTTTCCGTAATGGCTTTTGGAGAGTGTCGCCAGCGCAATGGTTTCCACATAGGGCAGGGTGATGCCCATGGCACCGCCAAAAATGAGGTTGGCAACGAGGTAGAGTGCAAAGTGATGGAGTGTCGGGAAAAAGAGCAGTGTGGCAAGAAAACTGACAAGAAGTGCCGCCAGATAGACCTGTGACGTTAGTCTAACAAAATGCTTAAAGAGAAACGGTAGCAGAAAACGCATAAAGGGTGCAGCCGCATAGATAATACCAACTTCCGCGGCGCTGTAGCCAAGGTCATGCAGTACTTTTGGCATAAAGATGACATAGACCCCGATGAGCGCAAAGTAGAAAAAGTAAAAAGCACTCAATAGCAGTGCGACCGGAGAGAGAAGTGTTTTCATGATTTTTGGATCACGACAGTACCGCTGAGAAGGTCATGCAGGTTCTTTTTGTCTTTTCTGATGAACATCAGCATCCAGCCAAAGAGTGTCGCTGCAGAGAGAATGGCTGCCATATTTCTGAAAACGATCAGAAACAGGGAAGGGCGTTTGCGTGTTTTCTCATCGACAAGTTCCAGGTCGTAGGCGCGGTAGCCCGGCGTCTGACCCGACTTGAACATAAACAGCGTCTGCACGATGACCAGCGGCAGCAGAATGTAGAGCCATCCGAGTGCCTTGTGGGCTGCAAACCCCTCCCTGCCACCCATAACAAGATAGAATACCGCATACATAATGGGCATGAGCAGCATGAAACTGTCCGTTAAAAACGCTTTGAGTTTTTGTGAAGCGGTTGCGTACGGAAGAGAATCATCTGTTTTTGTTTGCTTCTGTGTCTCTTTGGAAAGCCTGCCCTGTTTGACATCTCTGAAGCGTTGCTTTGTCGGACGCATTATTTCAATCCTTGAGTCATTGTAAAGATGGGCAGCAGCATCGCCGAGACGATAACGCCGACAATCGCACCGATAAAGAGCATCATTGCCGGTTCAAGCAGACTGAGAAGAATTTTAAGCTTCTCTTCGTTCTCTTCGGCATAGAGCCGGGAGAGATTCTCAAGCACTTCACTCACTTCGCTTGACTCTTCACCGAGCGCCAATGATTGCAGAAAGTTACGTTTTATTTTGATCCCTTTGCTGAGCTGCAACGCATTGGAGAGTTTATTCCCTTCCATTACTTTTTTCGATGCTTTTTCGAAGAGGTCATGGAACTTATAGTTTCCAAAGGAGGCTACGGCAAGCTTGACCGCCTGTGCATAGGCAACACCGCTATCGAGCAGGAGAGAAAGAATGTAGGAAAAACGACCGAGTTCATGATTTTGAATAAGATTCCCGAGAATTGGTACCCTAAGCAACAGTCCGTCGATGAACCGGTGGGAAGCATCCCATTTTGCATAGCTGATTTTAAAGAGAACAATAAACAGGATGATCCCGATGAGAAGATGCATCCAGTAGGCTGTGAGAAAATCACTGATTGCGAGAACAAACTGGGTAATGGGAGGAAGTTTCTGGTCTGTATCTTCAAATATTTCCGTGATTTTGGGTACGACAAACGTAATGAGAAATCCGGTAATTGAAACGGCAACGGTAAAGATGGCGGCAGGGTAGACCATGGCTCCTTTGACCTGCTTTCTGGCTTTTTCCTGTGCAGAGAAAAACTCTCCCATATTCGTAAGCACCTCAGCCATTTTCCCGCTCTGTCCTGCAATATTGAGGCTTTGGATATAAAATTCGGGAAGTGTGTACACTGTTTGCCCGGTAAGCGCCTGATAGAGGGACTTCCCCTCGTCGATCATGGTCCGTATGGCATTGAGGAAAGAGAGATAGCGTTTTTCTCCCTCATGCTGGTTCTCCATAAGCCGGATAGCGGTAAGAATGGTCATCCCCGATTTGAGATAGGAGGAGAGTTCCCTGGAAAATGCCGCAAGCTGTTCGCCGGACATCTGTTTTTGTGTCAGTTTCTCAAGCGAAAAGGAGTGGCCGGCTTCCTTGAGAGACTCATAGTAGATATTCTGTCTTCGAAGTTTTTGTCCGGCCTCTTCGGCGGAACTTGCCGAAATGGTTCCTTTGACACGCTTACCTGAAGCATTAAGGCCTTTATATTTGAAAAGCATGCTATCCCCTGACCCGTATAGTTATGATATTATAACGGTTTTAGCTGTATCTTGCATGGGCAGTGCCGTTGTCAGAATCTGTTGATTTTGAATCGATAGTAGGAAGAGGAGAATGTATCCTTGATAATGATCTTTTCAACTTCCGCACTGGGGCCGTTCTCTTTTCTTTGCATAAGTTTAAGCGGCTCGGAAACATAGATCATGCGTTCAGTCTCTTTGAGTGTATGCCGGCTCTTACTGTCGAGATTTCTGAAATAGTCGTGCAGAAGGTCATAGGCATTTTTTTTCTCTTTGTTGTAGCGAAGGGTTCTGTCTGTCAAAAAGAGCGAGTCCTCCAGTGCTACGATGTTGCGTTTGCTGATATAGAGTGCCTGTGCATGGTTTTGGCTGTAAATCTTCATGACATAAAAAATGGATGTAGAGAGAATCAGGACAGAGACCAGTACTTCAATCAGGGTGAATGCACGATGGGTGTTTTTCAATAGAAGTCTCCTCTCCTGGACAGTTCACTAGATGCGCCTATCCACGCATTTTGGGCTTCTTCAAGCGATGTAAAGTGTTGCGTTGTTCCGAGGTATGAGGGAAGAAGAAAAAATCCTTTGTCGCTTTTAAGAACAAGTTTGGTGGAACTTCCATTCGTATAAAAATGCATAAGAAGGCATATCTTTTGATCCTTATAGCGTCCGTATTCTATTTTCTCAAGGGACTGATCCCTGTTCAGGGCATAGGCTTCTGTACCTTTCAACGCGATTTTGCCCTCATAAGATTTGAATGGAGAAGAAATATCTTTTCGGAAATAACACTGTGTACAGTTGTCGGTGCACAGAAGCGTACCGGACCCCTGGAAGAGTTTATTGTTCCTGATTTCCGACAGGAGTGTTTCAGGCGCAAGAAAGGAGGAGGCTGATTCATCGTTTTTCCCAAGTGCTTCAAAGCCGAGAAAGTAGACGAGGGAGATAATGAAAATGACAAGAAGGAGCTCGAGGAGGGAGAATCCCCTTCTTGCGGTGGAAAGTGATGCAAAAGTTATTTGTTGCATTGTGAGAAGAGAATATCCTGGCCGCTTCCTTCTCCCCCTTCTTTTCTGTCAGCACCATAAGAGATGATCTCAACATCGTCTCCTTTGTTAATGTAGACAAAGGGTGTATGCCAGGCATCTTTTGGCAGTTTTTTCAAATAAGGCTTGATTCTGTATCCGGGGTACTTGTCTTTGTCCGGATTGGTAATGAGTGCCTCGAACCCTTCTTCGGTGTCAGGATAGGTGCCGTTGTCCAGCTTGAACATATCGAGTCGTTTTTTCAGGTCATCCATTTTGAGACAGACGGTATCGCGTTTTGCCTGATCGGCGGTATCCATCAGTCCGGGCGCTACAACAGCTACAAGCCCGCCGAGAATGACGATAACAATAAGCAGCTCGATGAGAGAGAAACCTTCTCTTAGTATTTTTGGGAATACGTTTTGCTGCAGTGATTTCATATTAATCCTTGGTTGGTATAATAAACTTTCTAGTATTTTAACGAGTTTTGATTAATAATTGAGGATGGGCAGTATTATACACACGAAAACAGAGATGTATCGACACTCCAGCAAGGGTTTTGCACTGCTTATCACGCTTTCTGTCCTTGTGATCGTCATAGGGCTGACGGGGGTACTTACCGGTTACCTGAACGAGGCACGTAAAGATGCCTCCGAAAGCAAAGCACTGGTACAGGCGAACCTTTACTATGCGGATTTGAAACGATTTATAACAAGATTCAGAAACAGGAATACACTCTACAATATACTCTATACTGCTCCTGTGCCTCTTGTCTCAGAAGATGGTGATTTCTCTTTGACACTTGACTGCTATCCTGTGGGCAGAGGACTGGATATTCGATGGCTTGCAGGAGACAACAATGCGAGTATGCAGTCACGCTACACGGCAACACAAAAAGTGTTCGATGCAATAGCAGAGCGCTATGAGCTCTCCGAGCCGACAGTTCTTGAAGAGATGATTCTCCACAAGGTTGGCGGCAAAGAAAATGATGCGTTGGAGCAAGGACATTCGGTACAAAATAATGGTATGATATCCTATAGCGTTTTTGAGCGTATTGTGACACAATATGAAATGCAAACCGGTGACGAGCATGTTCAGTCTGTGCCCTGGCAGGCGCTTTTTTCTTTTTCGCTTTCATCTACAGATAGGAAGATGGGTATGCTCGCCGGGAACTATCTTTCTTACAAGCTGATAGCCATGCTGTTTGACCTGGATGAGAATGAGGTAAAAGAGGAGTGGCAGGAGGGGGAAGGTGCACTGAAACATCTTTCGGAAGTATATGCCATCAAATATGACACAAAACTGTTTTCGGAAAAATTTGTCAATGCATCACGGTGCAATGTGATGTTTGAGTACAGAAAACTGCATTTTAAGTTTGCATTTAATGATATAGACGGAGAGGTAAAGGATTTTGAATTCTATGGAAGGCAGTAGCCCTATGCTGGTGCACCGTAATATGCACCCCGTCAGTGCAGACGAGAAGACCGATATAATTGTTACTCCTCAGTTCTATACACTCAAACGCGAGGCAGTTCCTGTCAAATATGCCTACCAGGCAAAGCGTATAGCGCCCTCACTGTTTGAAGGCTTGATGGAGGATGACAAAGGGAGAGACTATTTTGTATACCGTGAGGGTGATGAGTGGGTCTTTATCGCATACAGCAAAGATGAGATAGTTGATTTCTTGACGGAGAAGGGAATTGGCCAGATAGGCAGAGTGTTTTTTGCACAACAGCTTGCTCCCCGGATGGAAGGGCCTATACAACTGAGCGAGAAAGAGGCACTGGTCAATATTGAAGGTGTGGTTACAGTCGTGCCGACCGCGGGATTGAACGATGCGCACTTTGTACCGCCAAGCAGCAGGCTGCTTCCGAATAAGGGAGTACGTTTTTCCGGCGGAGGCGGAGGCAGTGTTTTGCTGGAGGATATGCAGGCATATCTGCTCGCTGCGCTTTTTGTGCTCTTTGGCATTCTTTGGCTTATTGAGGGGGTGCGTTACGGGAAGGTCACGGATGCCCTGACGGCTGAACGTGAGGCATATTATGTCAAGCATCCTATGCTGCAGAGCAGTTATACGAGGGAAAACATTCTTCAAAAATATCGCACTATTGACCGGGTTGAGCGGAAAAAACGTGATGTGATTCGAAAAATATCCGGAGTCCTTTCGAAAAAGATAACGCTAGAGAATTTTTCGATGGATAGAAAAGGGTACCGTGCCACGCTGCATGCGTCCGACCCCTCAACGCTTAAAAACCTCAAAGCGATGTTGCGAAAGGCCGGTTTGAAGATAACAAGTGTGGCCGGCAGTGAGGTTTCGGTTGGAGGTGTACTGTGATGTGGTTGCGCTACAGAAATGAAATAATTGTAGGGGTCTCATTGCTGTTTGCGTTGACGGCATTGAGCTACAAATACATTCACCGTGCATCAGTAGAGACCGAAAGACATGCTATCGGGCAGGGGATAGTACGGTTGCATGAAGCTGTGTCACTACAGAAGAGATGGGCAGACAAGCGCACAACGAAAAAACTTGCTTCGCTTCAAAAACTGTTTCCGAATGCAAAGGTCATATGGAAAAAAAGCGGCAAAAAGATTGTTGCGACTTTTGCGAACTTAAAACCGGAAGAGGCCAACCGACTGGTTACCAAACTGATGAATCTTGCAGTACAGATAGAAGCGCTCAACATCACAAAGCAGGATAAAACCTATAAGGTGGAAATGACATGCAAGTGGTAAAGAAAGTACTCTTTTTCCTCGTTTTGATCTGGTTGGGGATAGTGTTGTTTATGCCTAAAGTGTCACTCTACTTTACCTTGGAAAAGGCACTGGCAAAAGAGGGGGTAGAGATCAATGAAAAGCGTATTGACGAAGGACTTTTTACATTGACGATTGAAGAGCCGGTTATCTATGTGCACGGTATCCGGGTTGCAAAACTCTCCCGTATACGGTTTTTCACCCTCCTCTTTTATACAAGGGCAGCAGCCGAAAATATGGAAGTGGACAGCAGCTTGAAACAGTATGTTCCGGAAAAGATCACCGGTATCTCTCTTACCCATCAGGTATTCCGGCCTCTCGTTCTGTCAGTCAGGGCGGAGGGAGACTTTGGGAATGCCGAAGGCACAGTTGATATGGCTGTACGCAAAGTACACATTAATGTAGCCGATTCCAAGAAGCTCGGGATGCTGAAGAAAACACTGAAAAAAGGCAAGGATGGTTGGTACTATGAAACCTCTTTTTAAGCCTGAGCGCATTAATCAGCTGATAGGAGTTTTGCTTATACTGCTGTTGTTGAAAATGGCCTGGTTCGTACTTGAAAGTGTGGGGCTTGCAAAATATGGTGTTGACCATGAAGAGAAGCGAACAAGCAAGCCTCTCTATTATCGTGTGAAGCTTGCACCCGATTCCGTACGTCGTGTTGCTACAAAGCCTCGTCGTGTGACCGATACTATTAAAGATATACGCCTCATTGCCGTATATCGTGACAAGGAGAATGTCGTCGTTACTGTTGAGTATAAGGGTAAAACCAAAGTCCTTGGCAAAGGAGAGGATATTAACGGGTATGTCCTCGATGATGCAGGTGAAGACTATGCGCTTTTTGTAAAGAATGCAAAAAGCTATAAACTTACACTGTATGTGCCCAAGAAGAAAAACCGTGGCAGCAGTATTATATCGGTACCGGCATCTTCGTCAGAGAGTGAGAAAAAAAGTGACAGCAGCCATGGCGAGGTTATTGAAGCGGGAGATCGTCGTATTATTGAAAAAGACCTTGTGACACACTACAGGAAACATGTCAATGAGGTGTTTAAAAACATAGGACTTCAAGACTACAAAAAAAGTAAAAAGCTTGAAGGGTTCAAGGTTACATTCGTAAAACGGGGAACCCCCTTTGCAAAGCTTGGACTTAAAAGAGGGGACATTCTCAAAGCTGTAAACGGCCAGCCGCTTACAAGCTATAATGCGGCATTTGAGACCTATAAAAATATGAATGATATGTCCAACATAACCCTGACAGTCAAGAGAGGGAAAAAAGAGATGGAGTTAGAATATGAAATTGACTAAATTGTTACTGGTACTGTGTATGATATGGAGCGGTATGCTTCATGCGGATGACGAGAGAGCAAATGTGAGTTTCAGGAACCTCAGTGTCAAAGATTTTATAGAAATGATCTCGAAGGTGACCCACAAGAACATTCTAATCGATACAGATTTGAAAGGAAAGGTCAACTTCATTTCGCAAAAACCCATTAAAAAATCCTCACTTATCCCCCTTGCAAACTCAATACTGAGCAGTAAGGGCCTAACAATTATTGACCAGGGAGACTTCTACAAAGTAGTCAAAAGCAACAGTGCTGCAGGAGAGGGACTCGATGTAAGCAGCAGCGTCAAAGGGGAGACGATGAAAACGGTCATGTTCCCGCTTAAAAGTTCCAATGCCGCAGTCATTCGGGCAAAAATAAAACCCCTGCTGCATAAAAACGACAAGGTAATTTCGTTTAAAGAGAACAATGTGCTTGCCGTGACATCTACACCACGAACATTGCAGTCAATATCAAAACTGATCAATGCCATCGAGAAGAAAGGTGTTAAACGTTCTACTGTCATTCGTTTAAAAAACTCCAGTGTGAAAGATATCTATGCCAATGCACAGAACATGGCAAAAAAGCTTTTCCCGCAAACCATAGAAAGTGAAAAAGTGGATGTCTTTAAGAATGATGCGACCAACTCCATTATTCTGGTCGGGAAAGAGGCAAACAACAGACGCATGATCCGCTATATCAAGCAGCTCGACATTAAAGGGGATGACCAGACACAGAAGATGTATGTCATTCGCCTCAAAAACTCCAATGTCGAAGAGATGGAGCAGATTATGAGCAAGCTGGTCTCCCAAATGAACAATTTGTCCATGAAGCATCAGCAAAAAGGGGGCAAGCCGCCGAGCAAGGCTATGGTTGTCTCGGATGTGGAACGAAATGCGCTCATTATTCTTGCTACCGGAGAGCAGATTCGCAATATCAGAGCAACCATAGAGAAGATTGATATTCCCAAAGTGCAGGTGTATGTCAAGGCGCGTATTGTAGAAATAGACAGCAACCTTGCCGAACAGGTTGGTTTGAAGTACGGTATTAACGGAGGAGCAATTACCAGTAACGGACTCTTTACACTTGCCGGAAATATGGGGGCCAATGCACTACAGATATCTCCTGCATTGCTGGCTTTTCTCAATACAAACAACGGCAGCAGCTATACGGATGCTAACGGTAACATTATTACCGACAACCAACCCTCTTTCAAGTTTGATACTACCAACAAAGTATTTGCGCTCGGGGCACAGCTGGATCTGCTCAAGCGTAATGGAGCGGCGCATATTTTGAGTGAACCTTCCATCCTCTGTACGAACAATAAAGAGGCGGAAATCTATGTGGGACAGACCCGTTCCATTTTAACACAGGCACAGCAGTCAACCAATAGTGACTCAAACGTTATCAACAACTACAGCAGGGAAGATATTGGACTGACACTTAAGGTCAAGCCGCGACTCTCCAGTAACAATAAAGTCAATCTGGAAGTGCAAACGACCATTGAGGATGTGCTGGATAACGAGTCTCCCAGTGCCGACAGACCGACAACGACAAAAAGGGATGTCAAAACAACCGCGATTGTCAATAACGGCGAGACAATTATTCTGGGAGGTTTAATCAAAAATGCAGGAGGGAAGGGAACGACAAAGGTTCCTCTCCTTGGCGATCTACCTTTGCTTGGCAAGCTGTTTACGCATACATCAGACCTTAGCAGAAAGACCAATGTCGTTGTCTATCTGACCCCCTATATTGTCAGACGCAGCGATGATTTGGAAAAACTCAAAGAGATGCTTGATGAGCTTGAAGAGGTACAGGAACAATACAATGAGTTGGTTTTTAAAAAGCTCGAAGAGAAAACGAAGCACGAGGCAGCACGGCGCATTTCATCAGGATCCCAGTCCGCAAGTAACCGTATCCGCCATAAAGGCGTTAAAAGCAATGCAGACACAAGTGTAATTGAGGAGTTTTGATGATTCGGTTTCCCCATTTTCAGGATGTCAACCTTGAGCCACTGTGGGAAGAGGGACTCAATCACAAGATTGCACTCAAGCACAATCTTTTGTTTGCATTGATCGATGATGAAAAATATGCCATTGTAGAGCAAAAGAGCATGTCAGACTCTTTGAATTATTTGGCAAAACTCGATCTGGACTACAGGGTTGCAACTGTGGATGAAGAGAGTTTTGAACGTCTTCGAAACAAATTTCTGGAGATCCAGACCGGCTCCGAATTTGAAGAGATGTCGACTACAACCGAAGATCTGATTGAAGTGGAGTCGGATCTGCTCGAATTCATCAGAAATTCTCAGGATCTCTTATCCAGCGAAGAGTCCGCTCCCATCATTAAACTGGTAAATTCTCTTTTCTTTCAGGCGCTTCAGAAAGAAGCGAGTGATATCCATATTGAAAGCGGAGAGCGAAAAGGAGAGGTACGGCTGCGTATCGACGGAGCATTGAAAAAACATCTTGATCTTGACAAAATGATCATCGGGCTGGTGATCAACCGTATCAAGGTTATTTCAAACCTGGATATTTCGGAAAAACGTATACCGCAGGATGGTCGTACCCAGATATCCATTTCAGGGAAAACCCTGGATGTTAGGGTCTCTATTTTGCCTACCTACCATGGAGAGAGAGTGGTAATGCGTATCCTGGCGCAGAGCGAACATATTCCGACCCTGGAATCTCTTGGATTTCAGGATGATATTACCAAAAATCTATATAAGCTGATGGCACATTCACATGGTATGATTCTGGTAACCGGTCCTACCGGTTCGGGGAAGTCCACAACACTGCATGCCTGCCTTCAGCATGTTGCCACACCGGACAAGAATATCATTACCGTTGAGGACCCGGTTGAGTACAATGCAGACAATATTTCGCAGATTCAAGTCAATGAAAAGGTCGGATTGACCTTTGCCGCAGGGTTGCGTTCCATTCTAAGACAGGACCCCGATATTATTATGGTGGGAGAGATTCGTGATTCGGAAACAGCGGACATCGCTTTGCGATCAGCGCTTACGGGGCACCTTCTGCTCTCTACATTGCATACCAATGACGCAACCTCTTCATTGAGCCGTCTGATGGATATGGGAATAGAGAATTTTCTCATCTCCTCTACTCTGTTGGGTGTCTTGGCTCAGCGTCTGGCGCGAAAACTCTGCATCCACTGTAAACAGGAGACGCATCTAGCACCAGCCATTGCTGAAGAATTGAACATGCCGTCCGACAAAATCTATTTTGAGGCGAAGGGATGTAAGCAGTGTGATTTTACCGGATATAAGGGAAGACAGGCGATCGGGGAACTTTTTTTGATTGACGATGATGTCAAGATGATGATGAAAGATGGTTTCAACGACCACCAGATACGCGAAGCGATGAAACAGCGCGGCATGAAGACAATTTCGGACAAACTCAAAGAGATGATGCTCTCCGGAGAGACAAGTTATGAAGAGGCAGTCCGGGTCGGGTTGATGGATGGCTGATGCAGCAGCGTAGTGCGTTTACCCTTATTGAAGTACTGATCGCCATAGCCCTGATGGGAATCATTCTTCCTGTTCTCTACAATAGTGTCGATGTTTTAAACAGTTCAAACAGACATCTGCATACCTATTTGCAAAAAAGCAAAATACAATCGCGTGCCATGCGTACGCTCTACCTTGATATTGCCGGATCAGACGGGAACCTCAGTATTTTGAAAAATGATTATGACAGACTCTGCATAGGGCAAACGACGAATAGTCTGTACGGCCTCAGTAAACCGAAAGTGTGCTGGATAGTCCTGAAAGAAAAGCATAGACTTGTACGAGTTGAAGGGGAGCGTTTTCATTTGCCTCTGAAGATGGAAGAGCATGTAGAATCCGACATTGTACAGCAAAATATTGCATTGTTTAAAATATCATGGGCAAAAGATAAAGTGCTCGTCCGTATACAGGAGCAAAAGAAAGACCCGTTTGCATTTCTTGTCCAGGGCATCACCAAACCAAAGCCACACATAAAAAAGAAAAAGCATCCAGTAAAAAAGAAAGCACACAATAAAGCGCCAAAAAGGCAGAAAAAACCCCAAAAAACGCCAAGACAGTAACCAAATGCCATCGAAAGGGGACGATAAAATCTTTCTTTGGTCAGCGAAAACCTGCTACAATATTTTCTAAAGCAAACTAGAGAAAGAGAGAGATGGTGCATATGAAGGAAATCTATGAAAAGCTTGGGCTTTTTTATCTCGGCAAAGACGTAGACAAAGAAACACTCAAGGCCAAAGAGGCACTAACACTGCTGAAGAACAAAAATTTCACGACCCATGCTGCGATTATCGGTATGACCGGTTCCGGAAAAACAGGGCTTGGGATTGGTATTATAGAAGAAGCCGCAATCGATAATATCCCCGCGATCGTGATCGATCCCAAAGGAGATATGGGGGATTTATGTCTGACAGATCCCTCTTTTCGTCCGGAATCGTTTCTGCCTTGGGTCAAAGATGAGGCAGAGGCAAAAGGGGAAGATGCCGCAGAGTATGCACGAAAAGTAGCGAAAAACTGGGAAGAGGGGATTGAAAGCTGGGGACAGGACAGGGAGAGGGTTGCACGTTTTCACAGTGTTCAGAAAGATATCTATACACCAGGAAGTGCGGCAGGTATCCCTGTTAACATCCTTGCCTCTATGGACACTCCTCCTGCAGAGATTCTTGATGAGAGTGATATGTTCGCATCCTATCTTAAAAGTACAACAGTCAGTCTGCTGGCACTGGTCGGAGAAGATACTGATGCACTGGATTCGCCGGAGTTCATTCTGCTGGCTCAAATTCTCAAAGAGGCGTGGCTTGTAGGTGAGGATATGGGCATTGAGAAGATTGTAGGTGCCATTATCCGTCCCTCTTTCAAGACCATCGGTGTCTTGCCTCTGGAGGATTTCTTCCCGCAGGAAAAACGATTTAAACTGGCGACCAAATTCAATGCACTGCTTGCGAGTCCGAGTTTTTCTCTCTGGATGCAGGGAGAGGGGCTTGATATCCAGAAGCTGCTCTATGACGAAAACGGAAAAGCGAAGATAGCCATCTTCTCCATAGCGCACCTTAACGATGATGAACGTATGTTTTTTGTCACCCTCCTGCTCAATCGCTATATTGCATGGATGCGCAGACAAAGCGGAACATCGAGGCTGCGTACCCTGCTCTATATGGATGAGATTTACGGCTTCTTCCCCCCAACCAAAAACCCGCCGAGCAAAGAGCCAATGCTGCTTCTTCTCAAGCAGGCGAGGGCTTTTGGTATCGGTGTAGTGCTAAGTACACAAAACCCGGTCGACCTTGACTATAAAGGCCTTTCCAACATAGGAACATGGTTTATTGGAAGACTTCAGACAACGCAGGATGTTGATCGGGTTATTGACGGTTTGGGTGGGCAGGTTGGTTCACAGTTTGAAAAAGGGGAAATCAGGCAGTTCCTTTCGAACCTGCAAAAACGAACATTCTTTCTTAAAAGCGCTCACCTTGAAGATATCCGTCTCTTTACGACACGCTGGGTAATGAGTTACCTCAAAGGCCCATTGAAAAAAGATGAGATCGCACAGCTTATGGAGGAGAAGAAAAAAAGATCCGCCGGTACGCAGCCTGCCATACCAAAAAAGACAGAGCATGCGAAACATAGGACCATACAGCAGATCGATCCGTCCATACCGCAGTACTTCGAACCCGATGCAAGTGGTGCCAATGTGTTTGCTGCAACGATGGGAGCGAAGTGTACGGTACACTTTTTTAATCAGAAAAGAGGGATCGATATTGATAGGGCAGTACAGCTCTCGCTCCCTCTTGAGGAGACGATGCAGCGTATTGACTGGGAGACAGCCTACGAAGAGGAGAGGGATTTTGAACGGTTTCCCCATACCCCACCGAAAGAGGCTGTTTTTTCGCCATTGCCCACCATTGTGCTCGAAGATAAGGGCTTGCGAAAAAGTATTCGTGAGCTTAAAGATTTTTTGTATCAAACCGAGTATCTGCAACTTTGGAGATGCCCTGCGTTGAAGATTGAATCGCAACCTGATGAGTCGAAATCCGACTTTTTGGTTCGCGTTGAAGATGCATTGCAAGAGAAGAAAGAAGAGGAGATAGAGAAGCTCAAAGAGCGGTATGCAAAGAAAGAAAAGGTACTGTTGGACAGACTAGAACGTGCCAAAGCACGTGTTGCAAAAGAGGCTGCAGACTCTACCAGTTCATTGATTGAAGCAGGTATTTCCGTTCTTGGCGCGCTTTTCGGAAAGACGAGTGTTACCAAAATTGGCCGTGCTGTCAACAAGGGAGGGAAAATACTTAAAGAGCGTGGAGAGATGAGCCGGGCTGAAGAGAGAGTTTCTGCCATAGAAGAAGATATTGAGCTTCTTGAAGATGAACTGTCGGAAAAAACGGATCAATTGCAAGAGAAATATGATATTGACCATTATGAGGTTTCGCAACTGCGTATAAAACCAAGATGGGCAGATATTGATGTGGAAAACTGTGCAATTGTCTGGCGTGTGGAGTAGTATTATACACTTTATGGGTAGATAAAGTATAGTTTAAAACACTTTTCTCTATAATTTCCCATAAGAGGATATTATATATAAGATTGGAGAAAGAGCATGATTACATTTACAAATGTAAAAACAGGGGAAAAAGTATCTCGTGCCAATACAAAAGAGGAGGAGTTTATCTATGAAGGAAAACCCCTTCTGATTGAAACCGATATGGATGGTGTCATCACCTATGCGAACCGCCGTTTTGTTGAGGTCAGCGGATATGCAAAGGAAGAACTTATCGGCTCTCCACATTGTGTGCATATGCATCCGAATATGCCACAGTCAATCTTTAAGGATGCCTGCCAGAAGACATCCGAAGGCAAAACATGGAGTGGTTATATTTGCAATGTCTCCAAAGAAGGTATTGGGTATTGGACCGAATTGACCATACAGCCAAAACGCGATGAGTCCGGAGAGTTATGTGGATTTATGGCAACAAGACGTGCACCAGATGCCAGTGAGCTTGAAAAAGTGATGGCAGAGTATGCGGAAATCAAGGCAAGTGGCAATGTCAATGCAACAAGCCAGTATTGCGGAGAAGTCTTTATGGGACGGGGTGCCTGTCACTTTTAAAAAGGCACTCCTCCAACCTTTGCTTAGCCCTTACTGCCGGGCTTGATGGCAGTACTCCCTTCTTTGCACATCGGGCATGTTTCCGGTGTGTACATTTCAAAAGTAAAGTCAGCCAAAGAGAAAAGCGGTATATTCGATGGCAGTTTGCATTCTGGTTTTGTTGTCACCGAGCTGCCGACACGTTTACAGAAACCGCGGTTTGCAAGGGAAGCAAAGGCAACCACTTCGCCACCAAGCGCTTCAATGGCTTGTGCCGCTTTCAATGCAGAACCACCGGTGGTTATGATGTCTTCACAAATAATTACCTTTTCTCCCGGTTTAATTTCAAAGCCACGTCGAAGCACCATACCCCCTTTACCGTCTTTTTCCACAAAAATGGAACGTACGTCCAGTGAGCGTGCCAGTTCATACCCGGCAAGTACACCGCCAAGAGCCGGTGCACAGACCGTATCAACTTCTATGCCGGCATCTCTGATCATTTTTGCGAGGGCATCTGTTAGTTCTGCAGCTTTTTTGGGGTGCTCAAGTACTTTTGCACTTTGAAGATATCGTGCCGAATGGTTACCGCTTGCAAGAAGAAAATGCCCTTCAAGCAATGCATTCGCATCTTTGTATGCTTTCTCTACATCCATTTTATACCTTCAGAATGTCAGCTTCTTTGGCCTTGAAGAGCTCATCGACTTTTGCAATATGCTCATCTGTGATTTTTTGGATTTCATCCTGTGCCTTTTTTGATTCATCTTCACTGATTTCTTTGTCTTTTTCAAGTTTTTTGATCTTGTTGTTGGCATCCTTTCGGATATTTCTGATCGCTACTCTTGCATTTTCCGCCATTGCCTTTGCCTGTTTGACGATCTCCTGTCTCTGCTCCGAAGTCATTGGAGGGAAGAAAAGTTTGATAAAGTCACCGTCATTATTCGGGTTGACACCGATATTAGCTTCCTGGATCGCTTTTTCAATATCGCCCAAAAGTGTCTTTTCCCAGGGAGTGATGGCAATGGTAGTTGCATCGGTCGCAATAACACTTCCAACCTGATTAAGGGGAGTAGGCGTGCCATAATAGTCTACTTTGATATTGTCTACAATACTGGTTGTGACTTTTCCTGTTCTAAGTGATGCAAAATCACGTTTGAGAGCCTCAATACTTTTGTCCATATGTTCTTTTGTGTGTTCGAAAATTTCATTCACCATATTTCTCTCCTGGAGGGTTGTCTTGAGTGAATTTTACCCTTTTTTACCTTTTTGTGTACTTCAGGAAGGGTAATGGAAAAGTAAAGAATAGAGAGTGTTTGTGGAAGTGGGTGCCAAAGAAGTAAAGATTTACTTCTTTGGCGCTTCGGGAGCAGAAGGTGCAGTTGGTGCCTGTGTTGCTGGAGCAGCAGGAACCACCGTATTGTTTTTCGGTACGATTTTGTCTGCAACCGAGCTTTTGCTCTCTTGGGTATAGAAGTAACCGAGAGCGAGGGTATTGATGATGAATGCAAGTGCCAGAGCGAAAGTCACTTTCGCAAGGAAGCCTGTGGGCCCTTTGGCTCCAAACAGGGATTCGTTGCTGCCACTGTAGGCACCAAGTCCAATACTGGAACTTTTCTGCAACAAGCCAGTAATAGTGATGGCAATAGCCAAAATGATTTGTACGATTAGAAGTGTTGATGTCATAAATTCCTCTTCAGTGCCCGCTTATGTCTGGGTAATAATTTGGGCGATTATACCCAAATTATATTGAAAACAGGTTTACTGTCGAAGCCTAGTCATCGTTTCCAAAAATACCCAGAAGCTGGAGAATCGCTGTAAACATGTTCAAAAAGTCAATATACAGAGAAACCGCTGCATCGACCGGGGAATCATAGGCACCATTGGCAATGTTCTGCGTATCGTAAATCGTAAAGAGGCTAAAGAGCAGCAGTACACCGGCAGTGATGACAATATGCATCATCGGGCTTTGAAGCAGAAAGTAGTTTACCAGTGAGGCAATGATCACAACAATGAGTGTAATAAAAAGCGGTTTGCCCCAGCTTGAATAATCACTTTTGCTGTTGATCGCAAAGAGGCTCAGTGCGCCGAAGAGGACGGAAGTCATTAAAAATGCATTGCCGATAACAGCACCGTTGCCCATGCCAATGAGTGAAGCAAGCAGGGGTACGAGAGATACGCCGGTTAAAAAAGTAAATATGAAGAGCATAAGGAGATTGAGGCCTGGTTTGCCTCTTGTCATACTGAGCCCAAAGAAAAGTACCAGCAGTTCCGCACCGAAAATAAACCATTTATAGTCATTAACCGCAGCTGCATAGGGCAGGGTGGCATAAGCACCTGCCGCAGCAGCGATCATACTCGCAGCGAGGAGCTGATAGGTTTTTTTCATAAAATCAACCGAAGTACTCTCCTGCACATATCCTCTCTCTTGTGAAGCTGTATAGTCTCTATCGTATAAAGCCATTGATAATCCTTTTCAATATGGTATTGTTATGTGTGCAAGTATAGTAGAGGGAAATTAATCTAAGGTTAATCTATTTGGTGTTTCACAAGAGCATTTTGTGTCTGTTTCTCTGAAGTGCAAGGTACTCTTCTCTCGCTTTCTGTGCTTCGGAAATATTGTTTTGTATTTCCTGCGTTGCTTTGATTGATTTGTCGGTATGGGGAGAAGGGCTGCTTCCGCTACAGCCGTAAAGGAAAAAGATCACAATAAAGCAGAGAAAATATTTCATAAGTAAAAGCCTGTTTGGATAAATGTGATTACAATTGTAAAGAAATGAATCTTATAAAAAGCAAAACTTTGAATTGTTATTATATATTTAGTGTAAGTGTAAATAAAAAAATCCAAAAAAGTGCAAAAAAATCCCAAAAACCCTTGACAAAGG
>JAUUDF010000023.1 GCA_030826885.1 Sulfurovum sp.
ATCTTCAATACTCACTCTCACCACATCACCCAGGCTATAGGAGATATTCTCATATTCGGGCAATGCGGAAATCGCTTCTTGTAACGGACGTATGTTTTTCCACGTCAACCATTTTTTACGCTCTTGGCGCAATATATTTAAATCCATGTTGTCCCGTCTTGTCTTGATTTTTATATATGCAGTGTTTTATTTAAAAGGTGCTGTTGGCAAACAACACCATAACCAGCCTCCAAACACAGTGTACAACTAATGTATGCGAAACAGTGATTGGGTATCGGCCAATCACTTCTTGAGATAGGCTCTTTTGATTGTCTGATCGAAGATCGGTCTGTCTCCCGTTCCGGTAGAAACATTGTCAATCTTTTGTACGACATCCTGTCCCTTAATGACCTTGCCAAAAATAGTATAGCCGCCATTAAGCCAGGGAGCGGGGGCTACCGTAATGAAGAACTGGCTTCCGTTGGTATTGGGTCCGTGGTTTGCCATTGCCAGCAAAAAAGGACGATCAAACGTCAGATTAGGTGCATACTCATTCTTGAACTCTTTATGCCAGATAGACTCACCGCCCCGTCCCGTCCCGGTCGGGTCACCGCCTTGAATCATAAACCCTTTGATAACACGGTGAAAGATCAGTCCGTTATAATAGTCGTTCTTGACATGGGTAACAAAATTTTCTACCGCCAGCGGTGCCGCTTTAGGGAAGAGTTTGAGCTCTATCTTACCGACATTGGTTTCGAGTACCACTATTGGTGCTTTATTCTCTGCTGCATGCAGCACAACCATACTCAAAAAGGCCGCCATACACCATTGTAAAAAATATCGTCTCATCCCTGCTCCCTAAATCACATCATTTTCGCATTTGTCTATGCCAAGCTCTTTAAGTACCATCTCAAAAAATGCACCGCTCTCTCTTTGTGTTTCATCTGTAAACTCAATATAGAATGCCTCTCTGTGACTCTTGTCCGTGTTGGCATTGTCAAATACGAGCGGCTGCAACCCTGTGGCAGAACATGCCTTTTCAATCGCGGCATTGATCTCTACACGCAGGTCGTCACGGTTTTGGTCAAACACAAGACTCATCCCTTCATAACACTCTTCCATCTTTACATTCGCAACAATCTCTTTACATCTATCCACGGTGTTACCTTCTTTATGAAATTATGGGCAATATTATACTATTCTAATATTACAGGGTTTTGAAAGTACCCTATTTTGAAATACTCACAGCCCGTGTTTCACGGATGACATTGACCTTTATTTCTCCGGGAAATTGTACCTTCTCTTTAATTTCTTTCGCGATCTCCTTGCTCAAAAGCACCGCTTCATTGTCATTCATTTTCTGTGCATTGACAAACACACGCACCTCGCGTCCGGCATTGATGGCATAGGCTTTCTGGACATTCGGTTTGGAGGTTGCGATCTCTTCGATCTCTCTAACACGCTTTGTAAAGCTTTCAAGTACCTCACGTCTCGCACCCGGCCGTGCAGCAGAGAGTGTATCGGCAGCGCAGACGGCCGCACTCTCGACCGAATCGGGCTCTTCGTGCCCATGGTGCGCATAGATGGCATTGATGACTGTAGGGTGTTCCCCATAGCGGCGGCACAGGTCGGCACCGATCTCGACATGGCTTCCGCCAAGATCCTGCGTGAGCGCTTTGCCTATGTCATGCAGCAGTCCTGCACGCATCGCAAGCTTCTCGTCTCCGCCCATCTCCGCTGCCATAACCTTGGCAAGCCGTGCCACTTCGAGCGTATGCGCCAACGCATTCTGTCCGTAACTTGCCCGGTACTTCAGCCGACCAATGAGTTTTACAAGCTCTTCATGCATTGGGAAAAGTCCAAGGTCAATGAGCACGCTTTCACCCTCTTCATAGGTTTTCTGTTCAAACTCTTTCTCGACCTTTTCATGTACCTCCTCGATACGTCCGGGGTGAATGCGCCCATCCTCTACCAGTATCTCGATCACACGGGTAGCAATGGCACGACGATAGAGGTTGAATGAGCTGACAAGAATGACCCCCGGGGTTTCGTCAATAACAATATCCACGCCCAGAAGCATCTCCAGTGCTTTGATATTGCGACCTTCCTTACCTATGATACGTCCCTTGTGCTCATCACTCGGAAGCGTAACAAGGTTGATAAGCCTCTCTCCGGCAAATTCACCCGCATAGCGTGTGGTAGCCTGTGCAAGAATGTAGTTCGCTTTTTTCTGAGCCTCTTCTTTGGCAATTTTTTCATATCTGCGTACAATAGCGGCGATCTCCGAACGACTCTGCTCTTCGACTTTGTCAAGAATATACGCCTTGGCTTCCTCCTGTGTCAGTGCAGCACGGTTTTGCAGTTTTTCCACTGCATCGGCAATGGCGGCATTCTTCTGCACTTCAAGTGCATCGAGCCGTTTTTCTTTCAAGGCAAGTGTACGATACGCTGCATCAATACGTTCATGCTCCTTGTCAAGCTCTTTTTGCTGACGTATTAGTTCCCGGTTACGATCATTGGCTTCAGCAATGCGTTTTTGAAACAACGCTTCTTGTTCAAGGGCTTTGGCTTTAAGCGTTACTTCACTCTCCTGAAGCATCAGTTCCGCTTCATGTTCAATGGCTTTCGCCTTGGCCCTGGCTTCAAATTCCAGATGTGAAAAACGCCGTTTCTCAATCACTTTCATCCAGCCAAATACTATCGTTGCACCACTCAGTGCACCGATTGTACCGGCCATTATCTCTCCTATCATGTGTATCCTTTTTGAAACACATCTAAACCAAAGCCTCTGCAGCATTGGTTTTTGATATGTCTTTTCATCGAAAAAGGTCATAAAAACATAAGCATATTTCAGGATACTATTACCATATCCGCTCGTACATCATAATCATCTGTCACAATCTCTTTGCTATAGCACAGCGTACGTGCCACAAATACTGTTTTTTTTATATTTTTACTCTCTTTTTCAAAAAATCTGTCGTACATCCCTTTTCCGAATCCTACACGTCTGTATGTAGCATCCATTCCTACAATGGGTACGATGGCCAAATCTATCTGTTTAGTTCTATACTGTCTCGAAAATCCAGGCTCTTTGATCCCGAATCGTTTTGTTCTCAGTGGGTATCTGTATTTTACCAACCTGAAACTTTTACCTTCCATAAACGGGACATAGAGCACTCTCCCCTCCCGTCGCAACTGTTTGATAAGAGGATACAGGTTCACTTCCGTTCCCAAGGGCAAATAGAGCATAATGGTAACGGCATGCTCCTTTTCAATCAGGGCATAAAGCCGTTGAAGGATTCTTTTGTCTCTACTGTAGCTTCCCCTGACCGAAGCTTTTTTCAATGCTGCCAAACAACGGTGCCGAAAGGCTTCCTTCATTCTTTTTTTCTCTTCGTCCATACTTTTTTAGTGCTCTTTGGATATAATTTTTAAATTTTTGTCCGCATCTGTTTCGATGCGAGACACTGTTATTATACCTGAACCTCGGTGCGACATACTGCATTGACCATAAAAAAGGATATGTGTGAGAAGATCCTCCGTTACAATGTTCATTCTTGCACTTTCCATGCTGCTGCTTTTAGGCGGATGCGGAAACAAAGAGCACAAAGAGAATCCTTTTGAATCCACATTGTCCGAACAGGATTCGCAACCCCTGACAAAAGCGGCACTCCAGGCAGCAAATCCTGCCGAAATAAACGATGATGCCGACCTCGACAGCGATATCGAAGCATCTGACGACAATACATCAGCCACAACACAGATAAAGACAAATACCTTCGACCTGACCGATATGACCCAGCAGCACAGACATATCACACTTTCAGAACAGACATTTGCCTCCGGTGATATTTCGCAACCGCTTACCCTGTTCTTTTTTTTCACACCGTGGTCTCTTCCGTGTCAGGGCGAAGTACCCTATCTTTCCGACCTTCAAAAAAAATATGCTGATAGCCTTGACGTTGTCGGTGTTCTGCTCAACCCCGAAAAATATGCCGACGATATTGGTACATTCATCCAGACCTACCATGCCAACTTTTTCATCGCCATAGGCAGTGAGAACAACCGTTTTACCCAAATGCTCAGCGAACCTCACAATCTGCCGGACAGTATGCCCATACCGTTGATTGTCATTTACAAAAACGGGCAATACTGGCGTCACTACACTGGGGCCATCCCCATCGAGATGCTTGAACACGATATTAAAACCATTTTAAACCAGTAAGGAGAGTGCACATGTTCGGTATGCTGAAAAAAGTATTTACCAAGACAACGGATGCCATCAAAGAGGTGGCACCTGAAAAGAAAAAAGAGATCACCAAGGAGGAGTTCGAGGAGATTCTGCTTGAAGCGGATGTCAACTATGAACTGGCAGAACGTCTGCTTGATACACTGCCTGAAAAGATCAATCGTACACAGGCATTCAACTCTCTTATCTCCGTTTTCCAGTACAAAGCCGACTGGAAAGAGAGCGATGCCAAGCCGTATGTTGAAATGATCATCGGTGTCAACGGTGCGGGAAAAACCACTACCATCGCCAAACTTGCCTACCGCTACAGGCAGGAAGGCAAAGGCGTTATTTTGGGTGCGGGCGATACGTTCCGTGCCGCGGCCATCGAACAGCTGACACGCTGGGCGGACAAGCTGAACATTCCCATTGTCGCCACACGACAGGGGCACGACCCTTCCGCTGTTGTCTATGATACCATTGAAGCGGCAAAAGCAAGAGGGCTTGACCATGTCATCATTGACACTGCAGGTCGTCTGCATACCCAGACCAACCTTTCAGAAGAGCTGAAAAAAATGATACGTGTCGCAGGCAAAGCCCTTGAAGGGGCGCCGCACAGGAAAATGCTCATCCTTGACGGTACACAAGGAAGCTCCTCCATCAATCAGGCAAAAGCCTTTAACGAAATGATAGGCATTGACGGCATTATCATCACCAAACTTGACGGTACCGCAAAAGGCGGGTCTGTACTGAGCATTGCCGATGAGCTGAAGATGCCTATCTTCTATATTGGAACAGGGGAACAGCCTGCCGACCTTGTCCGCTTCAAAGCCAACGAGTATGTCAATACCATACTTGACGAAATTTTCTTCTAAATACCCATTCAAAAAGATGACAATATGACATCTTTTTGAATACCAACTGTACACTGGACTATACTTTCTTAAAAAACAGGCAACTACTATGGCAAAGAAAAAAACCCTTTTTGAGTGTCAGGCATGTGGATTCCAGTCACCAAGATGGATGGGCAAGTGTACCTCCTGCAACCAGTGGGATACCATGGTCGAACTCACTGCCGATCAAATCAGGTTCCTAAACGAAACAGCCAAAAGTGCAACAGGTATACACTCCTCTAAAGCCAAACCCATTACCCAGGTTGAAGAGGACAACATCGTCCGTTTTTCCTCCGGAAGCCGTGAACTCGACCTGGTACTTGGAGGGGGTATCGTACCGGGTTCACTCACACTGATTGGCGGCAGCCCGGGCATCGGTAAGTCGACCCTTCTGCTGAAAATTGCCGGAAATCTTGCCAAACAGAGACAAAAAGTGCTCTATGTTTCAGGAGAGGAATCTTCGGGCCAAATCAAACTCAGAGCCAACCGACTCGATGCCAATGATGCCAACCTCTACCTGCTCTCCGAAATCAGCCTCAATGCAGTCATGGCGGAGATAAACAGTACATCCTACAGCTTTATCGTCATCGACTCCATCCAAACCCTCTACTCCGACGAAACCCCCTCCGCACCCGGATCGGTCACCCAGGTACGTACCATTACCTTTGAGCTGATGCGTATTGCCAAAAGCCTGCACATACCCATCTTCATTATCGGGCACATTACCAAAGACGGTTCTATTGCCGGACCCCGTGTACTCGAGCATATGGTCGATACCGTACTCTATTTTGAAGGAGACAGCAACTCCGAACTGCGTCTGCTTCGCGGTTTCAAAAACCGATTCGGATCTACAAATGAAGTGGGTATTTTTGAAATGAACCGCTCAGGACTGAATGATGCAAAAAGTATGGCAGGGCGTTTTTTCAACAAAGACAAACTCCAATCAGGGTCGGCACTGACGGTCATTATGGAGGGAAGCCGCCCCATTGTCATTGAGGTACAGGCTCTGGTTGCCGAAGCCTACGGTCACCCTAAACGCAGCTCTACCGGCTTTGACAACAACCGGCTAAACATGCTGCTTGCCCTTCTGGAGAAAAAACTCGACCTGCCGCTGGGCACTTATGACGTTTTCATCAACATTTCAGGCGGCATAAAGATCACCGAGCCCGCCGCCGATCTTGCCGTCATTGCTGCCATACTCAGCAGCTACAGAGACAGGGAACTCAGCGCTGAAACGCTCTTTTTGGGAGAGGTCTCTCTCACAGGAGAGATCCGTGAAGTTCCCGGACTCTCTCAACGCCTCAAAGAGATGGAAACACAGGGATTTACAAAAGCCGTTATCCCCAAAAAACCGCTTGATGAGACGCAAATCAAGTGTTTTGTTGCCGATGAAGTCTCGAAAGTGCTTGAATGGATGTGAAATATAATTATTTACAGATAGTTTAATGCTATCTTAAAACCACCGTTTTTCAAAAAGAAATTTAAGTTGAAAAAAACTACAATAGGGAAATAAAATACTTTTACGTTTCCATAGAAAGTGAGAAAGAATGCCCAGTCATACACTACTATATGCTGAAGATGATGCTCTGATCAGAGAAAATCTTCTCTATATCCTTCGTGACTTTTTTGATGAGATCCTGATTGTCAACAATGGAAAAGAAGCGCTTGAGGTCTACAGGGAAAAAGAGCCAAGTGCCGTTCTTTTGGATATATGTATGCCTGAAATAAACGGTCTTGAAGTTGCAAAGCAAATCAGGAAAGCAGACGAATCGGTTCCCATTATCATGCTCACAGGACATTCCGACAGAGAGAGACTGCTCGAAGCTGTCGAATTAAAACTCGAAGCATACCTCGTCAAACCGGTCGATTACACGCAGCTTAACAAAACCCTTACCCGTACCATAGAAAGGCTGAATAACGACAATATTATCAATCTTCGCCCGGACATGGTATGGAACAGTACGGACCAGCTCCTTACATACAAAGACAGGGTTATCAAGCTGACAAAAAAAGAGAAACTTGCCGTAGATATTCTGGCATACATATATCCAAAAGAACGGCACTTGGCTCTTTTTCCCTGTAGACCTCAAGCGCTTCTTTTCCATTGTTGACAATCAGGATCTCATCAA
>JAUUDF010000004.1 GCA_030826885.1 Sulfurovum sp.
AATTGGCTCAGTTTCACACCAAGGATGAGTGGGATACACTAAAAGAAAATGGAGAATTTTTGATAGAACTCTATAAAGTATGCCCTCGCATGGCTGACATTGTAAAAGATGGATGGATAGACCCTCTCTACAACTTTTCACGTACCTATGCACTAGATTCGGGTATCTACCCTTCATGTTAAGCCTAAAAAAATCCCGAACAATAACGTTGATAATCGTACACCTTTTTAGGTAAATGTGCTTAGAAAGGTTTTAAGTTATTCTGAATGATATTGTATGAGTTAGTGGTGTCAAGAGAGGGACTTGAACCCTCGACCTCCGGCTTATGAGACCAGCGCTCTAACCAGCTGAGCTACCTTGACGTTGTCTTTGGAGGTCGAGATTTTAATGCATTCTTTCTTAAAAGGTGTTTAAAAAAACTTAAGAGAGTGCTTTTTCAATGGCTTTTTGGTCAAATCCGCAGATCCATCGACTTCCAATAAGTACTACCGGTACGCCACGGCAGCCGTGGCGCTCACAATCCTGTGCCGCTTTTTGGTCTTTTGTAATGTCAATAGCCTTGAATTTGTAGCCGTTCTTTTTAAAATACTCTTTGGCAACTGTGCACCATTTACAGCTTGGCGATGTGAACAATACGATTTTTTTCTGTTTCTTTTCCGCCATCATGCCTCCTTGCTGTTTTTAGATGCTATTATAGCATATCCAGAAGTTGTATTTCAAATTATTTATATAAAAATTTGAAGAATTATTTAGTCTATTTGACTAAAGGTTATTGACATTCTGAAAAAAATGTTGTAAAATCGCGTTACAAAAAAATAAAACAGACGGAGGATATAAGATGAACTTTAAACCACTAGGTGACAGACTTCTTGTAGAAAGAGTTGAAGAGGTGAACACTACCGCCAGCGGTATCATCATTCCTGACAATGCGAAGGAAAAACCTTCAAGAGGAAAAGTACTGGCAATCGGCAGTGATGTCGAAGATGTCAATGTAGACGATGTAGTCGTTTTTGGAAAATATTCCGGAACGGACCTTGTACTTGACGACAAAGAATATTTGGTTCTTGAAGTATCTGACGTACTGGGCGTAATAGCCTAAGTATTTAAAACATTAATATAATATTGAACACAACGAAGGAGTTGAACAATGGCAAAAGAGATTCATTTTTCAGACAATGCAAGAAACGGACTGTTTGAAGGCGTAACCAAACTGGCAGATGCTGTCAAGGTTACCATGGGGCCAAGAGGGAGAAACGTACTCATCCAAAAAAGTTTTGGCGCGCCCCACATCACCAAAGACGGTGTATCGGTCGCAAGAGAGATTGAACTGAGCGATACACTGGAGAATATGGGTGCACAACTTGTGAAAGAAGTTGCAAGCAACACAGCTGATGAAGTGGGTGACGGAACAACCACCGCAACCGTACTGGCACACTCCATCTTTAAAGAAGGTCTTAGAAACATCACCGCTGGAGCCAACCCTATTGAGGTTAAACGCGGTATGGATAAAGCGAGTGCGGCCATTATTGAAGAGTTGAAGAAAATCGCTAAAGAGGTTAAAGACAAAAAAGAGATCGCACAAGTTGCTACAATCTCTGCAAACTCTGATGAAACCATCGGTAACCTCATCGCCGAAGCGATGGAGAAGGTAGGCAAAGACGGTGTCATTACCGTTGAAGAGGCGAAGGGAATCAACGACGACCTTGAAGTGGTTGAAGGTATGCAGTTTGACAGAGGGTACCTCTCTCCATACTTTGTAACAAATTCAGAGAAGATGACCTGTGAGCTGGAAAACCCGCTGCTGCTTATTACAGATGGAAAGATCACTTCACTCAAAGATCTCATCCCTGTACTTGAACAAATCCAGCAAAGTGGCAGACCACTGCTGATCATCGCGGACGATGTCGAAGGTGAAGCACTTGCAACCCTGGTACTCAACAGACTCAAGGGTGTACTGAACATCGCAGCTGTCAAAGCACCGGGCTTTGGAGACAGAAAGAAAGAGATGCTCAAGGATATTGCGATCCTTACAGGCGGAAATGTCATTACTGAAGAGCTGGGTCTCAGCCTTGACAAAGCGACACTGGCTGACCTCGGTCAGGCCGGACGTGTAGTCATCGACAAAGACCATACTGTCATTGTAGACGGTAAAGGCGACTCCACAGCAGTCGAAGCACGTGTGAAAGAGATTAAAATTCAGATCGAAAACACAACCAGTGAGTACGACAAAGAGAAACTGCAGGAGCGTCTGGCGAAGCTCTCCGGCGGTGTAGCCGTCATCAAAGTCGGTGCAGCAACCGAAACAGAGATGAAAGAGAAAAAAGACCGTGTCGATGATGCACTCTCTGCGACCAAGGCAGCGGTTGACGAAGGTATTGTCATCGGTGGTGGTGCCGCACTCATCAAAGCTGCAAAAGCAGTTAACATGGATCTATGTGGAGATGAGCAGGTAGGTGCCGATATCATCCTCAGAGCTGTTTATGCACCAATGAAACAGATCGCTTCAAATGCAGGGTTCGATGCCGGCGTGGTTGCAGACAGGGTAGCCAATACCGATGAAGCGAACCTCGGTTTCAATGCTGCGACTGGCGAGTATGTCGATATGCTCGAAGCTGGTATCATCGATCCTCTCAAGGTAGAGAGAGTTGCACTGCAGAATGCTACATCAGTAGCAAGCCTGCTTCTGACAACTGAAGCTACTGTTTCAGAGGCTAAAGAAGACAAACCTGCAGCGCCTGCAATGCCTGACATGGGCGGCATGGGCGGCATGGGTGGCATGATGTAATACCCCAAGCGATCGTGACATACTTCACGGTCGCAAATGCAATCCCAAAGTACTCATCACAAAAAAGACCACGCAGACTTCCCTATCATCCCCTTAACATTTCCTGAAACTCATATGCGGGCATCGGTTTGGCAAAATAATATCCCTGCAAATAGTCACACCCCAACGATACCACAAGGTCGGCCATTGCTTTGGTTTCAATCCCCTCTGCGACAATCTCCATTCCAAGGTTGTGCCCTAACTCAATCATCGCTTTAATAATACGTTGATCCTCTTGTTTCTCTACGACCCTATCAACCATACTCTTATCAATTTTGAAAATACTCGCCGGAAACCTCTTTAAATAGGAAAAGGAGGTATAACCTGTTCCAAAATCGTCCAGTGAAATAGAAATGCCCAGTTTTTTCAATGCCTGCAGCTGCTTATCCACGTACAATTCATTCTGCATAGATGTATTTTCCGTAATCTCGAACTTAATCAATTCTGCAGGTACCTGATGCAGTTCAAGCTGTTTTTTTACATTTTCAACAAATCCATCACTCTCAAGCTCAAGAAAACTCATATTTATGGAGACTGCTATGGGTTTAAATTTGAACACTTCCCAACGTTTCTGTTGTTTAAGCACCTCAGAGAGGACAAATTTACCAAGTTCTATGATATATCCGGACTTTTCCAACATTGGTATAAAGACATCGGGAGGTACAAAGCCATAGGTTTTATCCTGCCACCGTATCAGTGCTTCCGCCGCTACAACCTTTTTGTCGCTCCCACGTATAATCGGTTGGTAATAGACTTCAAATGCATTCTTTTCCAATGCTTCATGCACTGCGTTAAATAATGTTAGATCATCATACTGTGTTTCCAGCATATCCTTTTTATAGACATGAATGTGCCCTACTCCTGCTTTTTGCGCTTCTGCCAGCGCTTTGTATGCATTGTCAAGCAATGTACGAGTCGAACCACTGTCAGGATAAATACTGATACCCATAGAGGCACTTAAATAAAAATACATCTGATTGATTTTATAAAATGATTTCAGGTCACGTTGTATCTTTTTGCAGACATAAAGTACCTCTTCCTCCCTTTCAATCACAGGAACACAAAGTAAAAAACTGTTGCTGTACGTATGGTACACATAATAGGAAGAGGATGTTGCTATTCTTTGAAGGTACTGTGCAAATTTAATGATAACCTGTTCTGTCTGCTCATATCCTAACATGGAACGAATTTGCGACAGATTGTCCAGATCCATCAAAACAAGTGCCAGTTTTTTTTCATGAAGATGAATTTTGGAAAAAAGTTTGTTGAGATCCTCTTTTGCCTGTAACTGATTGGGCAATTTTGTCAATTTGTGCCGATGCATAAGCGCACTCTTCTCTGTTTCTTTTCTAAGGTCATGTATCGAGACAATAGTGTACCGGTGTTCATTCTCTTTATCAGCTGAAGCATGGTTGATATAGATAGTAACCGGGATTACAGGATCATGTTTGCTCGGTAACAAACTCAAGTATGGAAAAGAGTATATACGTTCATTGTCGCTTTCACCTATGTCGCGAATGAAGTCCGTAAGAGACACCCATTCATTCTTCACTTTAATCATGGGCATAGGATCAAAGGGCTTTTGCATAAAATCATACGAAAGCCCCAGCAATGTTTGAAGGGCGTTATTTGCATATACAATACGATTGTCTTTTGAAAGAACACATATGGCATCTTCCGACACCTCAAATGTTTTCTTGAACATGGCAAGTTTGGTTGCATTATATTCTTGTTTTAAACGGCTTCGCCTAAGCAATATAAACAAATAAAGTGCTATAAACGTTGAAATAGCACCAAATGCCAGGAGACTGAGTGTCAGTACCAAAATGATTCCTTTCTTGCACCTCTTCCAATTATCCGTTCATTTGAACTGTTTATGAAGATTTTATGGTATCTCTTTTTTACTTAAACATACTGCTTCAAGTTTGACAGTAGCATCCTCAAGAATAAAGGCTTCGCCGGGTTCAATATCTTCAAGAGAAATAGCTTTTTCATTGACTGAAACCTGTGCCCAGCCTTTCTTGCATTGGTTTCGCGGATCACTCAGTGTAAACTTTTCATACAGTGATGATGTCTGCTGCAATTTATGACGAAAAATCAATTCTATCTGTTGAGAGTACTGTCTGCGAAGTGGCACAAGATGTAACATGTACTGCTGCATACGGTAAAAGAATGTACGTTCAAGCTCCTCCTTCAAACGGCTGAATGCACGCTCCATTTCAGCGATTTTTCTCTCGGGAGAAGATTGCCCCAACATTCGCTCCTGATGCTGCAAACGATCCTCTTTGTGTCGTATCTGCTGCATTACTGCACTTTTGAACCGGTCATCTATTTCATCCAATAAAAAAAGGAGTTCATTTTTATCCGGCAAAACCATTTCCATTGCCGCACTCGGTGTCGGTGCTCTCAAATCTGCAACATAATCGCTGATGAGTGTATCAACTTCATGCCCTACGGCACTCACTACCGGTGTCTGCATCGCAAAAATTGCATCTGCAACTGCCTCTTCGTTAAATGCCCACAAATCCTCTACCGACCCGCCGCCGCGACCAGTCACAACCACATCTACTCCCAGCCTGTCCGCATAATGAAGTGACGCGGCAATCTGTGCTGCCGCACCATCACCCTGTACAAGTGTATCGATCACATAGACTTCCAAAAGTGGCCATCGTTTCTCTATAATTTTTAACATATCGTGCAGCGCCGCACTCTCTTTGGCCGTGACCAGTGCAATTTTGCCTATCTGTTTTGGAAGTCTATGTGATCGATACACTTGTACAGGGTGATGGTGCGGCAGCACAGATTGCCGCGTCACTTCATTATGCGGACAGGCTGGGAGTAGATGTGGTTGTGACTGGTCGCGGCGG
>JAUUDF010000040.1 GCA_030826885.1 Sulfurovum sp.
AATGAAGGTGTTTTCAGTGTAGGCATATGAGAGTTGAAGATCAATGACAACCTTTTGGGGATGCTCTCTCTCAAAATCGAGCATTCCTATGATGGCATCGAAGGTGAGTGTTTCAATATGAATGGTCATCATACGACCTTCGATTCTTCTTTGTTGATAAGCCGTATGATGTTTGGAATATGCTTGTAGAAGATGACAATAGCAATGATCCATACCGGTGCGTGAGCCATATCGGGGTAAAGTATGTATGAGGCGGTCAGCAGTGCCACGAGACCGATGAGTGAAGAGAGTGAGGAGATTTTCAGTATTTTCCCGGCTATAAACCATACGGCGATGGCAATGAGTGAGGGAATCGGCAGCAGTACGAGCAGTACGCCAAATCCTGTCGCTACCCCTTTGCCTCCCTCAAATCCCAAAAAAGCAGAAAAACAGTGCCCCAACACCGCCAGTACAGCGATCGTCCAGAGTACGCTCTGCGGTGCATCGAGTGCCATGGCGACAAAGAGAACGAGCATTCCCTTGATCGCATCGAGAAAGAGTGTTGCCGCGCCAAGTTTTTTGGCAAGTGCGGGGTCTTTTTCCTTGACGACACGCAGCACATTGGTCGCGCCGATGTTGCCGCTGCCGGCCTGCTTGATATCCACACCGGCAAACTGCTTGGCGAGGATATAACCAAATGGGATACCCGAAATCAGGTAGGCAGCGAGATAGAGAATGATATTCTGATTGAAAAAGTCCATAATTGTTCCACAATGTTAAGATATCTTGTACTAAGATATGCTATTTTAGCCGAATTTTGCTAAAATAGATCACTTTTGACGTAAGGATACAAATGAGTATTGACTACAAAGCAGAGATCGAAAGACTCAAAAAAGAATTGGATGTGACACTGGTAGCACACTACTATCAGCGTGATGAAGTCTTTGAGATGGCGGATATCACCGGTGATTCTCTGGAGCTTGCACGCCGATGTAAAGCCGATGACAACCCCTGGGTGGTCTTTTGCGGTGTGGGCTTTATGGGGCAGAGTGTCAAGGTGATCGCTCCCGAAAAGAGAGTGCTTATGCCCAAGATCGCCTGCTGTGCGATGGCGAGGATGATCGACGGCAGTTATTTTGACGACTCGGTCGACTACATGGTCAAGCACGGGATCGCCAAGGAGGATATCCTTCCGATTACCTATATCAATTCCGATGCCACGGTCAAGGCCAAAGTCGGAGAGATGGGAGGCTATGTCTGTACCTCCTCCAATGCCTTCAAGATCATCGAAAAGGGACTGGAGACAGGGAAAAAGATCCTCTTTGTGCCCGATCGCTGTCTGGGACAGAACTTTGCCATCAAGATGGGGCTCAAGTCGTGTGTCATCGGAGAGGGTGAGTGTGATCCCAAAGAGGCGGATGTGGTCTGTTTCAACGGCTTTTGTTCGGTGCACCAGCTCTTTACGGTGGATGATATCGAGTTCTACCGCAACAAATATCCGGGTATCAAGATCGCTGTCCATCCCGAATGTGACCCGAAGGTCGTACAGGCGGCCGATTTTGCCGGATCAACTTCACAGCTGATCAAGTATGTCAATGAGCTCGATCCCGAGCAGAAAGTCGCGATCGGTACCGAGTACAATCTGGTCAACCGTATGCGCCAGAAAAACACCTATGTTCTCTCATCGACCAAACCGGAGTGTCCGACGATGAACGAGACAACGCTTGAAGATCTCTACAAAACGCTCAAATCGATCGAAGATGGCAATCCGATGAATGAGATACATGTCGATGAAAAGACGATCAAATATGCCAATCTGGCATTAGAACGTATGTTGGCGATTAAATAATGTTTAAAGAGGATTTTGTGAAGGCGGCAATCGCCGAGGATGTGGGCAGAGGCGATCTCTTTGCGCGTATCAGTGAGAGTCGACAGATACGTGCCTATGTTATTGCCAAGAGTGACGGGGTCTTTGGTGGCAGAGAGTATATCGTGACCCTTGCCAAGCTCTATGATCTCTCACTTATTTGGGAGATCAAAGACGGTGAACGCTTCAAGAAAGGGAAAAAACTGCTTTTTGTCAGTGGCAACTCCAAGACGATTCTCTCTGTGGAGCGTACACTGCTCGATATCGCACTGCATGCCAGTTCGATCGCCACACTCACGGCACGCTATGTTGATGCGCTCAAAGATACCGGTGTCAAACTGCTCGATACCCGCAAGACCCGTCCGATGCTGCGTGAGTTTGAGAAGTATGCCGTACGCTGTGGCGGCGGGATCAATCACCGTATGGGGCTGGATGACTGTCTGATGCTCAAAGACACACACCTCAAGACGATCGATGACCTTGATGCCTTTATGCAGGAAGTCCGCCGCAAGATCCCTTTTACCTCCAAGGTCGAGATTGAGTGTGAAACGATGGAGATGGTGCAAAAAGCGATGAAAGTCGGGGCAGATATCGTCATGTGTGACAATATGGGCACAGATGAGATCAAAGAGGTGGTCGTATACAGGGATGCACATTATCCGCATATTCTGCTTGAAGCCAGCGGCAATGTTACCCTCGAGAGTATCGCAGAGATAGCCAAGACCGGTGTCGATGCGATCAGCTCCGGGGCGATCATTCACCAGGCAAACTGGATCGATCTTTCGATGAAGGTCGAGTAGTGACACAGGCAGCCAAAATATTTTCTGGGGAGAACCTTGAAGCAGTACGTAACCTGTTGAAGAATGCCTCTTCTGTGACCATATTGACCCATCTCAACCCCGATGCAGATACTATTGGAACAGGACTGGGGGTCTATGCGTTTTTGAAAAAATATCTTACCGTGCCTGTGGAAATTGTCAATGGCTCGAAAGATTTGCCAACATATCTCGATTTTCTTCCCGGGTATGCCCGTATCAAGAGAAAAATTGATTTTGAAGAGAGTCTTGTCATTACCTGTGACGGTGGCAGTATAGAACGTTTCGGTTTCGATATTGTCGACAGAACGATCATCAATATCGACCACCACCACAGCAATGACTGCTATGGAACACTCAATGTCGTGGTTCCGACATACGCATCGGCATCGCAGGTAGCCTATAGACTTTTGGAAAAACTCTCTCCTGTTGCCGTAGAGAGCGCATTATGTTTCTATACAGCATTGTTGTCCGATACCCTCTATTTCACCACCTCTTCGGTCAATGCGGAAGTGTTTGAAGTTGCGAGGGAGCTGATCTCTTTGGGTGTCGACCCGTTCGTAGTGGCGCGTAACCTGACGCAACGGCGCTCCCTTGCTTCCGTGAGAATACTTGAGCGTGCACTGCACTCACTCTCGCTGTACAGTGAGGGGCGTATAGCAGTGATGCAGGTCAGCAGGGAAGATTGTCTAGCGACAGGTGCGACTATGCCCGATATTGACGGTGTTGTCGATCATGCCAGGTCACTGGCGGTAGTGGAGATTGCCGTGCTTGTCGTTGAGCTTGAAACAGGAGGTGTGAAGGTGTCGTTTCGCAGCAAAGGGAAAGATGTTTCTCTGTTGGCTTCTTCTTTTGGCGGCGGCGGACACAAGGAGGCAGCGGGCTTTACCGACACGGAAGCGCAAACACAAGAAATTGTCGATACAATTTTAGAAAGAATTTCTACATTAGGATTGATGGATGGCTAGAAGACCAAGGGGAAGAAGCCGCGGAAAAGGCGGACTGTTACTCGTACTTGCATTGCTCGTTGCCGCAGTCGCAGGGGCAGTGTATATCTATACGGCACCGGAGTTTGAGCGCACCAAACCGACGATAAAGGTACCCGATACACTCTACTGGAACAGAAAAGACCCGATTAAAATAACCTTGAGTGACAATGTAGGGTTGGACAACTACGAACTTGTACTCAGTGACGGGAAAAAATCTGTCGTGATCGGGCAGGGGCCTTTGGAGGGGAAAGAGAAAACGATTCTCGTAAAATACCCCAAAGGCAAGGTACTCGATGCAAAGTCCACAATGTTTCAGTTAAAAATAACGGTAACAGACAAGAGCCTCTGGCACTTTTTTCAGGGTAACAAAGCGAGTAAAACGGTTGATATAAAAGTCGATTACAAACGGCCCAATGTCAATGTCATTGCCAATTCGCGTATGATCAACCAGGGCGGATCTGCGCTGGTTGTTTTTCAGGCAGAAGATGACAACCTGGACAAACTCTATGTGAAGGCCAACGGGAATACATTTAAGCCTGAACCCTACAAAAAAGAGGGGTACTATGCAGCTTTGGTCGCATGGCCGTTTACAGACGAAAGTTTTGATGCGAAGATCGTTGCGACCGATTTGGCGGGTAACAAACGTGAGACCCATATTCCTTTTTATCACGGTAATCCGAAGTACAGAACTTCCAAAATCCGCGCAACAGATAAATTTATTGACGGAAAGATCACCGACCTTGCATCGAGCAATCCGGAGTATGCCGGTATTGAAGACAGACTTGAGCGGCTTAAAGCGATCAATGAAACAATGCGCCTGAAAAATGAAGCGCTGATTCACAGACTCAGTCGCCATGTCTCCGATGAGATGATAGACAGCTGGAAAATAAAGCGTTTTTCACCATTGAAAAATGGTAAAAAAGTTGCCAGTTTCGGAGACCATCGCTACTATTATTACGGGGACAAAAACCATGTCGTTTCCGAATCTTACCATCTCGGATACGATCTTGCCAGTACGAAGATGGCGAATGTCATTGCTTCGAATCCGGGTAAGGTTGTCTTTGCCGATGAGAACGGAATCTATGGGAATATGCCGCTGATCGATCATGGTCTTGGGCTCTATACACTTTATGGTCACTGTTCTCAACTGCTGGTGAAAGAGGGAGATGAGGTGCATGCCGGACAGGTGATCGCCAAAACAGGTATGACCGGGCTTGCACTGGGAGACCACCTGCACTTTGGTATACTGGTGCAGGGGATCGAAGTACGGCCGGTGTTATATTGTCAGGATGGTGTTCATACCGCAGTGCCTGATTGAGAATCTCCCGTTTGTTATACCGTACTCCTGCTGTAGTG
>JAUUDF010000054.1 GCA_030826885.1 Sulfurovum sp.
AAAGAGATGGGTGTGATCGTCTCCGATGAGGAGGTAGCACATACACTTGAATCGATCAAAGGATTTCAGAACAAAGAGGTCACGCTGCATCACGGAATTGTTGTCAGTCATTTTCGGTCCTATTCTTTTTTACAAGGTTTTCCTATGTCATATCGCAAGCTTATTTAGGTAAAATATTATACAAATTTTACCATAGAAGGCAGATAAAGACCATGATTAGCTGGATGCAGAAACACAACAGATACCTCGTTTGGACCATATGGATAGCCACCATCGCATTCATCGGTGCAGGGTTCGTAGGCTGGGGAAGCTACAAATTCGGAGCGGGTGCAGGCAGTGTGGCCAAGGTTGGGAACATCGAAATTAAACAGTCAAAACTCAATATGGTCTACAGCAATCTTTACAATCAGTACAACCAGATGCTGCAGGGGCAACTCGATGAGAAAAAAGCCAAAGAGATGGGCCTTGTACAACAGGCATTTGCAAGCATCGCCACCCAGGCAAAACTGCTCAACTACGCCAAAGAGATGGGTGTGATCGTCTCCGATGAGGAGGTAGCACATACACTTGAATCGATCAAAGGATTTCAGAACAAAGAGGGTGTGTTTGACAAAAAAGTGTACGAAATGTACCTCAAGTCACAGCGCCTGAAAGCCAAAACGTTCGAAGATACCCTTCGTGAAGAGCTGACTATCACAAAACTGCTCGACCTTCTCCATGTACCGGCACTGCCTCTTGAGACAGAAACCATTGGTGCCGCTGTCAACATTGCAGACAAAATAGGCTATACGGTACTCACCCCGGATGATGTCAACATTACAGAAGATGACACAGCACTCAAAACCTTCTGGGAGGCACACAAAGAAGACTTTAAAACACCCAAAACCTATACGCTGGCCATTGTATGGACCGATAGCAAGGATACACCTGTCACAGAAGATGAGATCAAATCATTCTACGAGATGAACAGCTTCAACTACACCGATGGTGAGGGTAAACGGCTTTCTCTTGCTGATGCCAAAACACAGGTAACCAAAGATCTCAAACTCAAAAAGACGAAAAAACGTGCACAAAAAGCCTACATTGCATTTAAAAAAGGCAGCCGCAAAAATGATGAAATGCTTATTATGCCTCTCGGTTACCCCAAACTTTCCAAAGAGGTATGGGATGAAATAGAGCAGAAGAATGAGGGAGAGATCCTAAAACCGAAAGTAGTCGGCGATCGTTATGCAACGGTCAAGGTTGTCAAAGCAGAAGCACCAAAAACAATGACCTTTGCACAGGCGAAGCCACAGGTTGAAACACTCTATCGTGCACAAGAAAGAAAAAAAGCACTGTTTACACTTGCAGAAGAGACACTCAAAACCATTGACAAATCTCACCAAAAAACAACAGACTTCATGCGTTTGGATCATTTTGACAACCTTGACAAACTAAATTCGCAGGAAAGTTTACAATTTTTACAAAAACTCTTTACATCTTCAAAAGAAAAGGGTATTATTAGTGTATCGAATAAAGTTGTAGTTTACACACTAATGGCACAGAAGCTTCTTCCTGTAGATGAGAATCAGACACAAGTGCTCAATCAGACTGTAGATACAACCAAAAGACGTGTTTTTGAACGTAATTTCATCAAAACACTGGATGAAAAGTACCCAACGGAAGTTTACATGGGAGGACTCACAAATTGAGTGATACAGTTTTAGCTATCGATATCGGATCGACGAAAATATGTGCGATCATAGCTGAAATAAACGATGGGAAAGTACAGGTACTCGGTCACGGTATCGCAAAATCCAACGGCATCAAAAAAGGTGCCATCACCAATATCGAGCTCGCTTCCAAAGCCATCAAAAAAGCGATCAACGATGCAAAACGCATCGCCGGGAGCAACATCACTTCCGCAACGGTTTCCATCTCCAATGCCTATGCCAAAAGTCTCAACTCTACAGGTATTGTCAATATTCCGCACAAAGACATCTCAATCAAAGAGATCAACCGTGTCATGCAGACAGCGCTTTACAACGCCAATGTACCCAACGAATATGAAGTCATCCATGTACTGCCTTACAACTTCCGTGTAGATGACCAGGACTTCATCGAAGATCCTTTCGGTATGAATGCAAGCCGAATGGAGGTCGATGTCAACATCATCATGACACAGAAATCGAACCTTTCGAATCTGAAAAAAGCAGTCCGTTCAGCCGGTGTGGAAATAAACGGTATCGTACTTAGCGGCTATGCTTCTGCCATTGCCGTCATGGATGAGGATGAGAAAGAACTTGGTGTTGCGGTCATTGATCTTGGCGGACAGACAAGCAATCTTGTCATACACGCAGGCAACTCCATCCGTTACAACGACTTCCTCGGTGTTGGTTCCAACCATATTACCAATGACCTCTCTATGGCACTGCATACACCGCTTCAAGTTGCGGAAAATGTCAAAATTCGTCATGGCAATCTCATTGAAACAAACAATGAGGTCATTGAACTTCCTATCATTGGTGACGAGGAGAACCGAAACGGTGTTTCACTTGAAATCGTACACTCCGTGATTTTCGCACGTGTGGAAGAAGCCCTCATGATCCTTGCCAAATCACTGGAAAAATCTGCGCTTAAAGAACAGATTGGTGCAGGTATCATTCTCACAGGAGGGATGACCAAACTCAAAGGTATCAGAGAGCTGGCACAGTCAATCTTCCCTGCTATGCCTGTACGCATTGGAAAGCCAAAAGAGCTCGAAGGACTCTTCGAAGAGCTCAAAGACCCGGCATACGCGACCGTCATCGGCCTTTTGGTGTACAGAGCCGGGCATCATACACAATATGAGATCAACTTCAACCAGGAGATGATGCACTCCAAAGGGCCCGCAGACAATCTTTCCGATCTTCGTATCGGCAGTGAACCTGAACAAGAAGATCTGCAGCCTGAGAGCGAAAGCCACAGCCATGTGGATACAGAAGAGGCAGAAGCACCGTCAACCATCTCATTTGTTGACCTGCCGAATATCGGAAAAGAGGAAAGCAGCCCAATCAAAAAGCTGGGCAACTGGGTCAAACAACTGTTTTAACATAATATACATCTAAAAAAAGGGGAAAGAATGGAAGAGTTCGAAATAGACATCGTCGAAGCAAAGTGTCACACCAACGGAGCCAAGATTAAAGCGATCGGTGTAGGAGGCGGTGGCGGAAATATGATCAACCACATGATCCAGGAGGGGATCAACAGTATTGACCTTATCGTTGCCAATACGGATGCACAGGCACTAGATAGTTCACTCGCACCGTACAAAATGCAGCTTGGGATGAACGCTACGCGCGGTCTGGGAGCGGGAATGGTACCCGAAAAGGGCCGTGAAGCAGCACTGGAGAGTTTTGAAGACATCAAATCAATGCTTGAAGGTGCAGATATCGTCTTCATCTCTGCCGGTCTCGGCGGCGGTACCGGTACCGGTGCGGCACCGATCATCGCCCAGGCTGCCAAAGAGATAGGGGCACTGACGGTCTCCATCGTTACCAGTCCCTTCAAGTTCGAAGGACGCAAACGAAGCAAACTGGCAAAAGAGGGTCTTGAAGAGCTTAAAAGAGAGAGTGATTCCATCATTGTCGTGCCAAACGAGAAACTGCTCTCCATCGTTGAGAAGAACCTTGGTATCAAAGAGAGCTTCCGCATGGTTGACGATATCCTGGCACAGGCAGTCGGCGGTATTTCGAAAGTGATCCTTTCACATGGTGAAAACGACATCAACCTCGACTTTGCCGATGTAAAGACCGTAATGAGCCACAGAGGACTCGCACTCATGGGTACAGGCTACAGTACCGGTACCAATGCGGCATACGATGCAGCCAAAGCGGCAATTGAGTCTCCACTGCTTGACAACATCTCCATTGACGGTGCCATGGGTGTGCTCGTTCACTTCGACATACACCCTGACTATCCTATTATGGAGATCGGTGAGGCCATGAGCATTGTCGAAGAGAGTGCAGACGAAGATGCTTCTGTCATCTTCGGTACGACTACCAACCCTGACATGGCAATTGACGAGGTAAGAATTACCATCATTGCTACAGGGTTCGAAGACAAAAATGCCATTCCGGAACCTTCTGCCAAACCGGCAACACAGAAAACACTGATCAACTCGGCAACTACAGCCAATACCATCAATACACTCAATGGTACAAGACGTATAGCAGTAGGCGGTGACTACGGAGAGAACGAAGACATCCTCGATGTTCCCACATTCCTGAGAAAGCAGATGGATTAATTCGCCCAAACACTTTACCAAACCTCCAGCGTGTAGGGGCTTTTCCCTCCCCCCCTTTCCCCTGTACGATTAACCTCTTTTTTGCTATGATACTCCAAATTATTTTTTCAAGGATACACCATGAAATATATTCGTAATCTTTCAACACTCGGTATGTCCGGTGTCGCGCTCATTCTTGCTGCCGGCGTAAGCGGATGCGGTCAAAAACAGCAGGAGGAGCAGGCTCAGCCAAAGGGTGCGTTTGTCATCATTGAAGAGACCGCACCGGGCAAGTACAAGATCAAAGATGAGTTCCCGGCTGATGAAACACGCATCGTACTCAAAGAGCTTGACGGTACGGAACGGGTACTGACAAAAGAGGAGATGGACAAGCTTGTCAAAGAGGAGGCTGCCAAAATAGACAACGGCACATCACCGCTGACACAGCCAAACCCGCAAGTCTCCGAGGGAATGGGTCTTGGTTCCGTACTGCTCTCGAGCATTGCCGGAGCCATGATTGGCTCATGGATAGGCAACAAACTCTTTGGCAACCCAAACTACCAAAACAACCGTAAAGCAGGCTATAAATCGCCTTCTACCTACCAGCGAAGCAAAAACAGTTTCAACAAACCAAGAAAAAGCACTACAAAACGCAGCGGATTTTTTGACAATAATAAAAAAAGTAGCAGCAGTAGAAAAGGCGGCTTCTTTGCTGGATTTGGCGGTTGATGATGGTAGAGCTTAAACCGGTTCAGCCCCTTAGTACCGACTATCTTGAATCGCTCGGTTTCATCTGGCATACCGACACCGATGAAACACCCTATGTAGCAGACAGCCTTGTCGTGCTTTCAGAAGAGGAAGCACAGGCCTACTACGAGGCGGGCAACACGCTTTACGATATGTTCGTTGAAGCGGGACAGTATGTCATTGACAACAATCTTTTCCATGACATAGGCATTCCGTTCAACCTTGTCGAGCTCATCAAAGAGAGCTGGGAAAACGATGTACACTGGCATCTCTACGGCCGCTTCGACCGTGCCGGCGGCATTGACGGCAAACCGATCAAGCTGCTAGAGTTCAATGCGGACACCCCCCCCGCACTTTTTGAGACAGCCATCGTCCAGTGGGCGATTCTCAAACAAAACGGTATGGAGGAGACGGCACAGTTCAACGGTGTCTACGAGGCGCTGCT
>JAUUDF010000057.1 GCA_030826885.1 Sulfurovum sp.
TAAAACATCATTTAAGTATGGTAGAAAACCAACTGCCGATGAGATAAAGGCGTGGGATATTGATGTGATGCCTGACGGTACAGGACTTCCTGAAGGCCACGGTACGGTTGAAGAGGGTGATGCGCTTTACGAAGAGAAGTGTGCAGCCTGCCACTTTGACTTTGGTACGGGTGGAGCAGGGTATCCGTCCCTTCAGAAAGGGAATGCCTATGAGGGGCACAAATCGCTTACCAATCAGCGTGTTGGCGGAAACGACGAAGGGCCTATTCGTGTATTTGGTACCTACTGGCCGTATGCGAGTACGCTTTGGTGGTATGTCAAAACAGGTATGCCTCATCCTCATCCAATGTCTTTGACCGACAATGAAGTTTATGCGCTATGTGCGTACATCATTTCCATTAACGAACTGAAAATAGACGGTGAGGAACTTGATGATGATTATGAACTGAACAGAGAGAAGTTCCTCAAGATCAAAATGCCAAATGTCGACGGATTCATCCCTGAAATCAGAGGCAAAAACGGACTGGAGAATACACGTAAGTTCTACAATGATTTCAGCAACTACGGTAACGGTACACGCTGCATGAAGAACTGTTTCAAAGGAAAGCCGGAACTTGCACGTATCAGCGGTACGGGAATCAGTGACTATGAACCGCCGATTTCCGAGAAGAAAGAGCTGCCTAAGCAGAAAAAAGGTGCTGGTGCAGAGCATCCGGGCAAAAAGGGTTATGAAGCGTCCTGTGCAGTATGTCACGGTACTGATGCAATGGGGGCACCAATGCTTGGCGACAAAAAAGCATGGGCTCCAAGACTGAAGCAGGGTATGGATAAAGTATATAGCAATGCAATCCATGGTATTAACGGTATGCCTCCAAAAGGCGGGACTTCCCTGTCTGATGACAAGATCAAAGAGATCGTTGACTATATGGTCAGTCAGTCGAAGTAAGCCGTACTTCACGGTTGCTTCACAATTTATAGTGCATAATGGTGCATAAGGTTGAAGAGACCTTGTGTCCCAATCACAATCTTACTACAAAGGAAACAGAATGAACAGAAGAAATTTTATGGGTTTTGGTGTGTTGGCAATGGCAACACTGCCGGCAGTACTGAGTGCTTTCGATAGCATTGATTTCAGAAAAACAAAGCCTGATACATGGACGGCAAAAACAGTAGATGATGCGATCAAAGCACTTTATGGTGATATTAAGCCAGAAGAGAGCGGTGTAACTGTCAAGGCACCAAAAGTTGCGAGTAACGGCGGTGCGGTACCTGTAACAGTCAAGTCTGACATTGCAGCAAAAACAGTGGCAGTATTCCAGAACATGAATCCTGAGAGTGCTGTGGCAGTATTCAATGTACCTGAAGATGGAATCATTGATTATTTCTTTAAACTTAAGCTGAAGGCGACAGATGAAAACGGCGGTAACGGTGTGATCACTGCGATCGTAGAAGGTGCAGACGGTAAATTCTACAAAGGCAAAGTTGCACTTCAGGTTGCTAAAGGCGGATGTGAAGGTTAATTGCTCCCTTTGCACACTCAACGAATTAAAGAAATATTGAAAAAGGAATATCTATCATGGGTAATATGAAAATCAAAGCAAAAGAAAAAGACGGTATCACTAAAGTAAAAGTACTGATCAAGCATCCAATGCTGACATACGATCAGGCAAAAAAGAAGGGTGTAGAAGCGAACTTCATTACACACATCACAGCAAAAGTCGGTGACAAAATTGTGTATGATGTCTCTACAAGCCAGTTCCTCTCCAAAAACCCTATGCTTAAGTTCAAGTTCAAAGGTGCCAAAAAAGGTGATGAACTGACAATGAGCTGGGTTGACCTCTCTGGGAAAACAGTCAGCGAAAGCAAAAAGATCAAATAGGTCTTTTTTTCTGCCTCTTTGCGGGCAGAAAGATGTTCTAAGGACTTTAAGAAGTCTTTAGAGTATCTTCGAAACGTCAAACCAGTATGTGACAGTGCGTAGCAGTGTGGCTTCTTTTCTCTGTTTGAAGTGTGCATCGACATCAAACCCCTCTTTTCCGTACCCCTCTTTGTATGCCTCGATAAAACGTTCATAGTCCTCTTCTTTCATGGCACTTATCTCATAGACGACTTTATGGTAGATGTGTTGGTCTTCGGTTTCTGTTTCACGTGCTTTTTCATTGACATTGATGCTGCCGTAGCGCGCTTCTTTGGGCAGTGTCATGTTCATCTCCAGATAAGCACGCATAGAGATGAGCATATGTTCAAGCTGCTCGATGGGAAGCTTCTGTGGATTGTCGTTGAATATAGTTGCTTCATCTTTATTGTATCCCCAGGCACCTTCAACCGGAAGGATGGTATCGAATGCTGATTTGATGACCTCCGCAATAGGCTCGGAGGAAGGGATCTGTTTGAATGTTGACATGGGTATTCCTTTGGTATTTTAAGTCGTAGGATATATGACGTAATTATAGCTTATTGGGGATAACAGTAGATGATATATGGATGAAGCAGGAAAAGAGGAGGGAGCGTGCAGCTAAAGTCCCGCTTCCTGGATAGCTTCTGCCTGTGCATGTGCAATGAGCGGATCGATGACGAGCTGAAGATTGCCATTGTTCATCACATCATCGAGTGCATAGATGGTCAGACCGATACGATGATCGGTAATACGGTTTTGTGGGTAGTTGTAGGTTCTGATTTTTTCAGAGCGGTCCCCTGACCCTACCTGCAGTTTACGTTGTCCTGCCGTTTCGTCAAGCTGTTTTTGGAGCTCCACCTCATAGACACGTGCCTTGAGTACCTTCATGGCCTTGTCGCGGTTTTTATGCTGTGACTTCTCATCCTGAATGGCAACGACAATACCGGTAGGGATATGCGTCAGACGTACAGCCGAGTCAGTAGTATTGACCGACTGACCGCCACAGCCGCTGGATCGGTAGACATCCATTTTGATTTCGTTGGGTTTGATGTCAACCTCGACGTCATCAACTTCGGGGATGACAGCAACGGTAATGGCAGAAGTGTGTACACGTCCCTGTGTCTCTGTATCTGGTACACGTTGGACACGGTGTGTACCTGCCTCATATTTGAGCTTGGAATAGACTCCTTCTCCTTTGATCTGCGCGATCATCTCTTTGTATCCGCCGGCTGTTCCGTCGCTGGAGCTGACGATCTCGACTTTCCAGCCCATCAGTTCGGCATAGCGGGTGTACATTCGGAACATATCGGCAACAAACAGGGCACTTTCGTCTCCCCCTGCTCCCGCACGTAATTCAAGATAGATGTTTTTGTCATCGTTCTTGTCTTTTGGGATCATGAGTACCTTGATCTCTTCTTCAAGCTGCGGCAGAAGCGGTTCAAGTTCAGAAAGTTCCTCTTTGGCAAGGTCCCCCAGCTCAGGGTCACCCAGAAGCTCTTTGTTCTCTTCAATCGCTTCGGCTGTTTCAATGTACTGTTTCGCTTTTTCGACAAGTTCTGTAAGTCCCGACTGCTCTTTGCTGAGTTCTGTCATACGGTTGATATCGCTTGCGATATCCGGTGCACTCAGAAGCTCGCTGATTTCATTGTATCGATCGATAAAGGGTTGAAGTTTTTCTTTGAACATAGGTGTTCTTTGTATTGAATTTTAGTAAGAGATATGTGTAGAAGGGTCGAAGCTGCATAAGCAGCTTCGATGTTGTTGACCATTTTGTGCAGGCGGCTTACTTTACGGGAAGCAGTCTGCTTTTTCAAAAATCCTTTGCTTACCATGGCATGGATTTTTTTGTTTGCAACTTTGAATGCCTCAGCTGCCGCTGCTTTGTCTCCAGCCTCTACCGCTTCATGTACCGCCTTGACGATGTTTTTGAAACGTGTTCTGTAGTATCTGTTTCTCTCTGTTCTCTTTGCCGTCTGTACAATACGCTTTTTCGCTGACTTATGGTGTGCCATAGAATTCCTTTTTGGAGTTTGTTGTTGCCACTCATCTGGTATAGAGTGAAAATAGTTCGCGAATAATATCCAAAATAAGATTAAAAAATAATTAAAGCACACTGAAGGAGGAGGGAGGCTGAGAGGTTAATGATATTTCGCTAAAATTAAGCCAGTAAAATTATGATCGAAAGAGGGGGAAAGCGTGACACTTTTTGGAACGGATGGTGTAAGAGGAAAGGCGGGAAAGAAAGTCAGTGCAATTAGCACTATGCGGCTGGCGATGGCAACGGGGATCTACTTCAAGCAGTCCGCTAAAACGAACAAGATTCTGGTGGGCAAAGATACCCGCCGAAGCGGATATATGATAGAAAATGCACTGGTTTCCGGACTGACCGCTGTAGGATTTGACGTGATTCAAATTGGACCCATGCCGACGCCGGCCATTGCATTTTTGACAGAAAACATGCGTTGTGATGCGGGGATCATGATCTCGGCGAGCCATAACCCCTACTATGACAACGGGATCAAGTTCTTCGATGAAGAAGGCAACAAACTCAACCGTGAAGAGGAAGAGCAGATCGAGAGGATTTTTGAAAATGCCGAAGCGATCGAGGCAGCACAGGCGACAGGAAAGCAGATCGGAAAGTCCAAACGCATCGATGATGTGATAGGGCGCTATATTGTGCATATTAAAAACTCGTTTCCCAAAAAACTAACGCTTGCAGGCATGCGCATCGTCATCGACTGTGCCAACGGGGCAGGGTACATTGTGGGGCCGACGATCCTGCAGGAGCTTGGCGCGGAAGTCGTTGTTATAGGCAATGAACCAAACGGCTTTAACATCAACGAAGGATGCGGGGCAATGCATCCGGAGAATTTGGCAAAAGTGGTATTGGACAAGCGTGCCGATATTGGGATAGCACTTGACGGTGATGCAGACAGGCTGGTGATGGTCGATGAGAAAGGGGAAGTGATTGACGGGGACAAGCTGATGGGGGTACTTGCCGTACACCTTAAAGAGCAGGGAGAGCTCAAGGGTGACGGTATGGTTGCAACGGTAATGAGCAATCAGGGACTTGACGGTTATCTTGCCGAACACGGACTCAAGCTTTACCGTTCGGATGTTGGCGACAAGCATGTCGTGAAGATGATGCAGGAGAAAGGGATAAACTTCGGTGGTGAACAGAGCGGGCATATTATTTTCAGTGACTATGCCAAAACGGGAGACGGCATCTCCAGTGCACTGCAGGCACTTGCCTATCTGGTCAGTACAGGCAAAAAAGCGAGTGAAGCGTTTAATCCGTATGAATCGTATCCGCAAATGCTTGTGAATCTGCTTGTCGAAGAGAAGCGTCCGTTTGAGGAGATTGAAGGGCTTGATGCGCTCAAAGCGGAAGTAGAGGCGGCAGGCATGCGACACCTCTTCCGCTATTCCGGCACCGAAAATAAAATAAGACTGCTGCTTGAAGGCAAAGATGAGCAGATACTCGAAGAGATGATGCACCGGTGTGAGAGTTTCTTTAAGGGTGTGCTGGTTTGATACGTCCATTTGCCGTTTTTCTTTTCGCTGCCATCGGCATCTTTATAATCGATCAGCAGATAAAAACACTGTTTCTGGAAGGGTATTACCGTCCGGGAAGCTGCATTGACCTCTCCTTGCACTTCAACAA
>JAUUDF010000032.1 GCA_030826885.1 Sulfurovum sp.
ACCTTTTTTTAATTTTTCTGATGTAATTGACTCAAATGGATCTTTATCTAATTGCTTTATACCAAGAGCAATCCTTTCTTTTTCAGGATCAATTTCCACCCATTTGCCATTTTGAAGCACTTTGGCTTCGGTAACGCGTTCCCCTTTTTGAACTATTTTTTCATTTTCAATTTTTTGTATTTTGTTGGGAAGCTTGACCGTATATTTCAGTCCCGAAACCTGCATGAAACCACCCAGTTTGTACTGTGCGGCACTGTGTTCGAGTATCTCCAAAACATATTTCCCTTTCATCGTCAGCAAATAGGCATAGTTGCCAAATTCGTCTATCTCTTTAAGCATCGTGTTGGTTACGTTACCTTTCGGATAGATCTTTTTACCCCTGAATGCTCCTGCATTGTTTAGGACAATGTCTACTTTGTATTTCTTTCGCAGCATATCATTAATCATATCCGCTACGACCGACTCACCCCGACGTGTCACTTTGGAGTCCATCACCCACTCTTTTTTTGTCTCACCCAAGACCAGTGTTTTGGGCAGTTTGGCTTTGAATTGCAAAAGTTTTTTTTCTACATCTGAATCAGCTGCATATTTTGAAGTGACTGGAATTTTCGTCATGCGTATGTCACGGCTTAAAACCTTATTGTTCTCATTGATCGGTATGTCAACTTTGACTACCTGCGATCCCTGTTCACCACCGTTGACAATGGCGGTTTTGCCTATGTGCCCAAGCTTTTTTATGTATGAATGGGAATGACCTCCGAAGATCACATCTATACCTTTAACCTGTTTAGCCAAAGCTCGGTCTTCCTTGTACCCTATATGTGAGACCAAAACGATGACATCTACTCCTTTGCTTTTGAGTACTTTGACCATCCGTTCCGCCATCTCTACATTGCTTCCTTTAAAGCGAATCCCTTTGGCTGAACTTGCATCGAGTAGACTTTCGGTGATGAGAGAGAAAAATCCGACCTTCACGCCATCCATGTCTTCAATAAAATACTCTTCGCACTTCCCCTGTAACTTTGATTCAGACACATCAAGATCACTGCACAGTGTGGTAAAGCCTGTCCCTTCCAAAGCCTCAGCCAACACATCAGTGCCTTTGTCAAACTCATGGTTTCCAAGAGCCAAAATCTCATAGCCTGCCGCAGACATCATCCCCAGTATGGCTTTCCCTTTATAGACATGAAAGTAACGGTTCATCAAATCATCACCGGCAGAGACTACGACTGTGTTGGGATTCTCCTTTTTAAGCTGTTTATAGAGTGTAGCCAAATGGCTTATGCCTCCCATCTCCACCTTGTCACGCTTTCCGTCTCCATCAATATCGACTTTTTGAATGGACGGATCCAGCATCCCCTGCAGGTCCGCTGTTCCTACAATGCTGATGGTTTTGCCGTACCCCATGCTTGCTATTAAACACAACAGATAAACTAATTTCATCCAGTTATTCCTTCTTCTGACAGCTTCAATAATCTATAAGGTGGTCTCATGAAACCAAATAGTAAACGTATTTCCAAACTTTCATATATACTATTCTGTCATCTCTCGTAGAACCCAAACACAAAAAATCTTGTTTGATTATATCAGGACGATGTGCCAAAAGTGTGTCAAAACGGCTTTTATCTAAAATTCGTTACAATTTTTTATGAAAATTGCAGTGAACCTTCTTTTTTTTATTATGTTTTTTTTAGTTTCACTGCTTCATGCTTCAGATGCCGTTTCAATTAACCAAACCATTTCACTGCTTGAACATAGTGACACTTGCCTAAAGGAACATGATTCCACTACAACACAGTTGCGTAAACCTTGTGATCTTGCTCCACATAAAAAACGTTATATGAATATCGGCATTACACAAAAAGAGATATGGGTCACATTTACACTTGAAAACAACACTTCGGCTCCCATTGAAAAAATACTACTCATTACCTCACCAATGCTTGAACACATTGCACTCTATAAAGATACTTACAACGATACACCTCAGCTTAGGGGTATGCTACACTTTGTTGACAATCATCATACACTATTTCCCTATTTTCCCATTACCATAGCCCCACACTCAAAGCATACTTACTTTATGAACATCAAATCGACATTCACGCCTGTTGACTTTGCTCTTTATCTCAAAGATAAAAGCACCTTTCTCAAAAAAGACAGGCAGCAACAACTTGTCAATATAATGTTGATCGGATTTATACTGGCACTGGCAGTTTACAGTCTCATGCTCTTTTTTTATGTCAAAGATAAAAGTTATCTTTACTACAGTTTGTACCTCTTTGCATTGATCTATCAGCAGATGACCTATTTGGGACTGACCCAGATCTATCTGCCTTTGCCATTTGTAATGATCGACATGCAGATCCCTGTTCTGAAGGTCGCATTACTCATTATTACCGCAGCTCTCTTTGCCCTTCATTTTCTTAAAATTGATAAACAAGATTTACTCTATAAAATCTATTGTCTCTTTATTGCTGCTCCAATCATTGAAGTATTGCTCTTCAGTGCACCTAGGTTTTTTAACCTCCATGCTGTTATTTTTACCGGTGCCCTCTTTATTGTTTTCAACCTGACTGCCGGTATATTGTCGTACAAAAGAGGAATACGACAGGCGCGACTTTTTATTGTAGGCTTTAGTATTGTAGTTGTCTCCTATGCGCTCATCATTCTCGATGCCATCGGCATAACCTCCGTTATGCAGCATTTTCAGAACATTCTGATGTTCGGTACAGCACTTGAAGCGCTCATTCTTTCTCTGGCATTTGCCGACAGGTACATCATCCTCCAGGAAGCCAAAGCGAAATCCGATGCCCGTCTGCTTGCCGAGTCGGAGAACCGGGCTGCCATAGTCAAAGAAGAGGTTAAAGAGAAAACCAGAGAACTCAACAGTGCACTGCATACAAAAGAGATGCTCATACAGGAGATCCACCATCGTGTCAAGAACAATCTGCAGATCATTCTTTCGATGATACGCCTGCAAAATGATGGCACAGACAATGTACTGCTACGTGAAAAACTGACCAACCTTGAACAACGCATCAATGCCATTGCCAAAACCTATATGATGCTGCTCGAGACCGATGATCTTGAGCAGATCAATATGGAAGATTACCTCGGTGCATTGTTTCAAGATATTGCAGACGCTTACGCATTCAAACAACACAATATCGATCTTAAATATGATGTTCAGGCCACCCTGCCACTCAAACAGGCTGTCTACGTGGGGTTAATTGTCAATGAACTCGTTACCAATGCCTACAAACATGCATTCAGGCACACAAACAAGGGTACCATAGTCGTTACACTGTACAAGAAAGAGGCATACTATGTGCTCACTGTAGAAGATTCGGGCAAGGGCTATGTGCCTGATGATACCCGTATGAGTCTCGGGTTAAAACTGCTTCGGGCTCTGGTTGATGAACAGCTCGAAGGAAGACTGGAAATTTCTACCGTTCCCAATACAAAATACACCGTAAGGTTTGCGATATGAAAAAAATGAATATACTTATTGTCGAAGATGAAAGCATTGTTGCGTTGGAGATAGAGAGCTATCTGAAAACACTTGGTCATCATATTGCCGGTATTGCAACAAGTGCTGAAAAAGCACTCTCTTTGCTTGAAGAAGAACCCGTAGATGTTGTCATGATGGATATTTGCATCAAAGGAGATACAGACGGTGTAGAGACAGCGACTATTATCAAAAACCGTTATCCCAATACCGAAATTATTTTCCTCACTGCCCACATGGACGATTACAACATCGACAGAGCCATTGCGATCGACCCGGTTGCATACCTTTCAAAGCCCTTCAAACGTGAAGAGCTCAAAGCATTTTTGAAAATTGCCGAGCACAGAATAGACAATACTGTACAGTTGAATCTCAATACAGATACACTGGTCAAACTGGATGAAGAATATATCTATGATATACACACCCATACACTCTACTGTTGCAGTGAACCCATGCATCTTACCAAAAAAGAAGACCAACTGCTGAGCCTTCTACTGGAGAATCAAAATATGGTAGTTGATTTTTACACCATTGAGAATGCAATATGGCCCGATAAAGCAACCAGTGCCAACACTGTACGAACACTGGTACGAAGGCTCAGGGAGAAACTCAAACACAAGTTCATCAAAACCGTCTCGACGCGTGGCTACATACTCCAAACAGAACAGCCATCCTAAAAACTGTACCTGTGATATAGATGGCGTCATTTTACATTGCATGGCTATAATTACACCATAAAACTCCATTTAAGGAGATACCATGCGTATCCTTTCCATTGGCAAAACACTCCGGTATGACGGTCTTGCTATCGACAGTATCGATGCGGCTTCGCTACACGAGTATCAGAACATCGAGTGGTACGACTATATTATCATCAATGGGGGTGACGGTACCATACGAAGGGTACTTACCCAGCTTCATACACTTGAAAAGCAGCCTGTTTTCATTCTCAACCCCACCGGCTCATTCAACGTTGTCGCCAAGATTCACCGCGCCCCGAACATAGAAACCGTACTCGCAATGCTTGCCAACGGAGAAAAACCCACAACACAAAAACACCACATCTTCCGTATCAACGATCAGCTTTTTCTCTTTTCTGCCGGAAACATGGGTGACCTGCAGCATATCTTTCTCTCCGAAACACTGCGTTTCGGATGGCTTAAGCATGGCATAGCCAAATACATACTTGCCGTCATATTCCTGCTGCCGGCACACCTTTGTATGACCCCGTTCATGCTTGCAAGCAAAACACGCTTTTTTATTTTCACCCCGGCACGATTTCTCAAAAAACTCGGATCCTTTTACGGAGAGGTACCCAAAGAGCTTGTCATAGACCTCGAAAATGATTACAACATGCTCGAACTCGACGGAGACATCGTCACCGTACATGGTAGACACCTGCATATTGCACAAGCGGGAAATATTCGGGTGGTTACACGTTGATCGTATTGTAATATTCCACTACCCTCTGGTCGACATGGATCGCCCGCTGCAAGTAGCGTGTCAGATCACCCCTGCCAAACTCTATTTTCAGTCTTTTGGGATCGATAGCCCGTGAAATGGCAACGTAAAACTGGCTGGGGGCAAAGATGTTGTCTACATTGCAGACAAGATTGTCGATGCTCATACCCTGGCTTTTGTGAATGGTTACAGCATAGGCAAGCTTGAGCGGGAACTGCGAGAGGGTCGCCTGCGTCAGACTCTCTACCGTACCATCATCTTTGACCGCCATATCGAGCAGGTCGAAGTCGTGCCGTTCTACACGGACATAGGCATCCTCCTTTTCGACAATCAGGTAATCCTCTTCAATTTCGCGCAAAATGCCGCGCTCTCCGTTGACGAATTTACCCCACTTGTTGACTGTAAAAAGTACCGGTACACCCACCTTGAGTGTCAGCTGTTCCTGAACCGGCAGCAGCTTTTTCCACCCTGCAAGTTTTTTTTCATTGACCGCCCCGAACATTTCAATGTTGGCAAAGAGAATGGTCTCTTCACTCTCAAGCTCGTTGAGCTTTGCACGGTTACGCTGCTCAACTTCCAGGTTTCGCCCATAGAGACAGGTTGGGTCTTTGGGGAGCGCTTCGTTGTTCCAGAGACGGTGCATAAAATCGAGTACCTCATCATCACACACCCCCATGCGCACCTTGGAGAGAATATGGGTAAAGTGTGCATCCTGTGTCCGTTTCATCTGCGTCAGTTCAATGACACTAAGCTCAAACCGCGCCCATGCAAGCGACTCGAACGCATAAAGCTTCTCACCGAAAATATCGTTGCGTTGCGATGACTTCTGCACCGGCGGCAACTGAAAGAAATCACCTACAAAAAGTACTTTACCCAAGTAACCGTAGTGGTTGAGACGGTAGGCGATCATGTCAAGCAAATCGGCACTTACCATGCTGATCTCATCTATAATAATCAGATCGGTGGCTTTGAGGATTTTCTTAAGTTCACCAAGACGCTTTTTGGCATACCTGTCATGTGCGGCAAGCTCCTCAAAATTCGAAGCAATACCAAAAACAAAAAAGCTGTGCACCGTAAACCCGCCAATGTTAACTGCACTGACACCCGTTGAACCCAGTGCGACAACCTGCCTGCCTTCTTTCCGGTATGCTGCGATCACTTCATTGGTAATATAGCTTTTTCCCGTTCCCGCCCCTCCGGTCAGAAAGACATTGCCGTGTTTGAGCGCTTCAAGCACATCCTGCTTATCGGCCATAGCCCGCCTTGTCTACAATGCCGTAGCGGCAGCGGCTGTACACCTTTTTACCGCTTTTGAGCGCTTTGGCAAGATCACTGCCGCCGGCACCTAAATGCAACCATACTTCGGTAATGAGTCCCCTGTTGCACCGCAGCTCCACACGGCTACCGCTGCCTGTTCCAAAGGCACGGTCAAATGCAGCTCTCACTTTTTCAAGTCTCACACGTCTGCCCTCGTTCTTCTGGAAAAAACGGGCAACCTCCGAGTTGCGAACCGCCTGCGTCGACGCAACGGCATCGGCGAAGTAGTGTTCCGCATCCGTGCCGTAACAAGTGCCGTGTTTGATCCACTCGTGACGGTGCAGGTTGTCTCTTACACCTGGCATCACCTTCGCCAACGCCTCTTTTGTTTTGGTTGAGAGTGCAGGTTCAGGCAATCTGTGCCACTGTTTGTGTCTGTCTGCAATGACGTATTGTTTGCTTACACCGCAATACTCTTTTCCCCGAGGCTGAGGCCAGAGACCATGCAGGGTAAAGTTGCTCTTTGTAAACAACGTACCAAACCCCCGCTTGCACTCTCGTTTGTAACGGTGGGTCTCACAAAAGGCATTCTGCCAGCTGAGTGCCAGCAGGTTCTGCGATGAGACTGGTGAGCCTTTGGATGCTTTGGTTTTTTGTACCGATTGTCCTCCGGCTGACCCATAAAATGGCGTGCCTCTAAGCGGTCTTAGACTCAGACAGTCGTCATCAACCCAACGCTGCACAGGGGTTGCTCCCTCGACCTTGAGCAGATACTGCCCCTTGTGGTGGCGGATCATCTCATAGGTCTTATCCATGCGCAAATGCACATTCCCCCGGTTTTGTGTGTGCTTAAGGTTGTTGAAGAGTGCACAGGTTTGTTTGGGATAGAGCTGAGTGTTGGCAAAAAGGCTCAAAGCCGCTACCAGCAGGACAAAAAGAATACGCATGGATCAGATCCTTGTTTTTGGGGTAATTATAGCGTTTTGAACTAAGTTTTGCTATCATATTACCATGATGTTTAAAACCCTTGAATCGCTTCCCCCAACATTTGGCAGCAAACACAAAGCCCCCTGCCCTCATTCACGCAGACGTTCGAACATGATGCTCAATCCGCTTAACATCAAGCATCTCAACCGCATCGACCAGAACGATGCCGACATGATCACCCTCAATCTCGAAGATGCCATTGCCCCAAGCCGGAAAAAAGAGGCACTGCACAACATCGCACTTTTTCTCTCTCATCTTGAACAAAGCGACAGCTTCATCATTGTACGCGTCAATCCGCTCGATGAAGGTGGCGAAGAGGAGATACGTTTTTTAAACGACTTCGGCTTCGATGCCGTCAGGGTCGCCAAAGTTAGAACACAAACCGACATTGCCCGTGCGCTCACCCTCCTCTCCGAAGAGAAAGAACTGCACATTTCACTCGAAACCAAAGAGGCATTCACTGCCCTCGATACATTGCGCATTGATAAACGTCTCACGACAGCCAATCTCGGTATACTCGACCTGCTCGCTTCTCTAGGGCTGCCACAGTCACTGATTGCACCTGAAAATCCCACAATCGACTACATTCTTTCCAAATTTCTTGTCGATGCCAAAAGTACAGGCATTCACCCTATCAGCTTCATGTTTCAGGAGTACAATGATACCGACAGATTTCTCAGGTGGTGTGAAAGGGAAAAAGCGATGGGCTTTGAGAGCAAAGCGTGCATGGGACCCAAGCGGGTTGCCATTGCCAATGAGGTCTTTGGCATTTCAGCAGAAGCCTTGCAGAGAGCAAGGTACATCAAGGAGGCATTTGAAACACATGCAGCAAAGGGGATTAACGGATTTATGGACGAACGCTACGGCATATTCATCGATGAGCCCATTTACAAAGACGCGCTGATGACATTAGAAAAAGAATAAGACATATGCCTTCAGCAAAGAAAAAAGGTGACCGATGTATTCACTGATGCGCGCCCAATTGGGGCCAATGACGCCCACAGCAAGATACAAAACAAATACAATTGTCCAGATGACAACAAGCCATTTTGCAATTTTCTCATACACAATATCTTCCTCGCCCCACGCTGTCTTCTCTGCTTGTCATTATACACAATTTTACAAAAAGGCTCACCCATGATGTTTCGCCTGTTGACAATTCTCACACTATTGGTATTTCAGCTTCACGGCAACGACGACCGTCCTCCTGTACCGTACAACTATCTTGCCAAAACGAACGTACAGCAATTCATCGAGATGATGCACAGAAACTACGGGTTTGAAAGGCGCTATCTCAAAACAGTACTGCAACATGCAAAACTCGACCGGGACACCCTCGCACGTTACACAGGAACATTCAAGAAAAACTCCACGGTAGGAAGCTGGGAACGCTTCAAACTACATGTTGTCAATGAAGGGACCTATGCGCTGGCAAAGGAGTTCAAGAAAAAACACCTCAAAACCCTTCGAAAGGCAGCACGCATCTACCAAGTGGATGAAGACTACATAGTCGGGTTTTTGGGTGTAGAAAGCCGTTTTGGCACTTACACGGGAGACTACAATGTTCTCGATGCCCTGAGCACCCTTGCCTTTCACAAAAACCGTATGCAGCCTTTTTTTAAAAAGCAGCTCAAACATCTTTTCCTCTTTGCCAGAGAAAAACACTACGACATTACCAAGATAGAAGGCTCTTTTGCCGGTGCAATGGGCTGTGTCCAGCAGGTACCCTCCATTGCCCGAACCTTCAACTACGACTTCGACGGTGACGGTGCGAGTGTCTGGGATATAGAGGACTGCATCGGCTCTATCGCCAAATTTATGCATAGACACGGCTGGAAGAGAGAAGATACCGTCGCGGTAGAAGCACACTATAGGGGTAAACGCTTCAACACGCTGCGTACCGGTTTTAAAACCAGCTACACACTTGCAGCATTAAAGCGGCACCACATCACCCCCTCGCACCCCTACCCGTACAAACGTGCTTCACTCATTAAACTGCACAACCGTACACACGATGAACTCTGGCTGGGGGCAAAGAACTTCCACATACTCACCCGTTACAACGCCAGCAGCAACTACGGCATGGCCATTCACAAGATCGCTGACTCCTTAAAACAGAGCGACTAAATCTCGTACGCTATATTTTTGAGTGACTTTTTTTCATGCATCTTCTGTACATATGACTCAAAAGAGTCTTTTGTCAATGGTTTTGAAAAAAAGTACCCCTGGTAGACATTGCAGTTATTCCTGAGAAGAAACTGAAACTGCGCTTCTGTCTCAACACCTTCCGCTACGGTTTTTAAATTGAATATTTTGGCCATTGTCAAAATGGTTGTAATCATCAGTTCGTCAGAACGTCGCTCACCGACTCGATTGATAAATGATTTGTCTACTTTCAGTTCACCAATCGGCATGTCCCTCAATGAACTCAGTGAAGAGTAGCCGGTACCGAAATCATCCATTGAAAAGGAGATACCAATTGCCTTAAGACGCTTCATCGCGTCGAGAATACGATCGATATCTTCAATGAATATGGTCTCCGTCACTTCAAACACCACTTTTTGTACCAAATGACTGTCGAGATAGGTACGGACCATGCGCTCAACATCCTCAACAAAATCATTGTTAAAAAACTGCCGTACACTGATATTGATTGAAAACTGTTCCAGTTCAATACCTATGGTACTCCAGTAGCGCAGTGTTTTAAACGATTCCTTAATGATGTAGTTGCCGATTTCGATAATCAATCCTGTCTTTTCAGCAATCTGGATGAATTCTGAAGGTGGAACAACCCCAAGCTCAGCATTGTTCCAGCGCAGCAAAACCTCACATCCGATGACCTCCTGCTGGGCACTGAGCTGAGGCTGATAACGCAGTTCAATTTCATGGTGTTCCAGTGCGAAATAGAGTCTTCTCTCAATCTCAAGATGGTACTCGACCTGCTTCATAAGGGCTTCATTGAACATGACAACGCCGTCTCGTCCTTTCGCTTTTGCCTCATACATGGCAATGTCGGTTTCCTTAACGAAGTGGTGCATATCTGCATCTTCATTACAAATAGTATTGATCCCTATGCTCGCACTCAGGTAAAGATGATGCCCCTCTACAAAATAAGGCTCTTTGAGTGTCTGCAAAAGTTTTTGGGCAAAGATACTGGCAGACTTTTTACATGAGGACTCGTTTTCAAACTCTCCGCTTACAATGGTAAACTCATCCCCGCCAAGCCTTGCAATCATGTGCGTTTTTTCACAGTAGTTTCTAATTCTCTGTGCCACTTCTATCAATACTTTATCACCAATATCGTGCCCAAGAGTATCGTTGATTGTTTTAAAATGATCAAGATCTATCAGCAACATATAGACATAATGCTCCGAATAGGACAATCTTGCAATCAACTGATCCATAAACTCTAAAAAATAGCGACGATTGTAGAGCCCTGTCAATGCATCATGCTGTGCCTGGTAGTAGTTTCGCTGAATCAAACGGTAGCTGTTGTCTGACGAATAGAGCAGTACCCCAAGAAAGATTGTGGAGAATACGGAAAGAACATACCCATACCACTGACCGATCAGCCCAAAATAGACAATCAGCGGTACCATCAGAATAAGCAGCACCGGCAAAAAAAGTTTTTTATCCGAAACCAGCAGCGTTGAGGCAACAACGGAAGCGCCTATCTGGGTAAAGATGGCAATATAGTGCAGGTTGTGTTCTGTCTCTGTACAGTAAAGCAGAAAAATCAGTGTCCACAGTGAGAAAATAATATAAAAAAATGCGGAAAGATGCTTATACCATTGCTGTAACCGCACTTCATCCATCTGTTCAATTTTAAACTGTCTATAAAGTCGCCAGCCATACAGTGACACAAGCACCATCAGTCCATACCATACAAGTGCCGGCTGTACAATATTGTTCATCCATCCCAAAAAAATGTATGCCAATCCGGGAATGAGAGAGAGCCCTATCATTAACAATATCTGTTTTTGAAGAAAACCGTAAAATCGTTTTAAATGCATACTGTTATTTTATTATCTTTTTTTCATCAATTAATTAATATCTGCTTTTTTTAATTTAGTCTGTAGGAAAAAATCATGTTTGTATCAATTTTATCTTGAGTAAGTCTATTAATAAAATTTAGTATAAAATAAATTGATAGTATTAAATAGTTTAATATATGACGTATACATATAACAATCTAATACTTAATTTTAAAAAATGCATTGATTAATGATGCCTTCTGTAACCAAATATTATCAAATAATTATATGAACTTTTACAAAAAATATAATATATCAGTGTTTTTTAGGATATAATTGGTAATGATGCTTGTTTAAAAACCTGCACATTTACTTAAAAGGAGTACCACATGAAGAAAATGCTGATACTGGGAATACTCCCATTTTTAATGCCATCTGCTGCATCTGCACTGACAGTCAATGAAGCACTTGTCAATATGGTCAATACAAACCCGGAGGTACGAGAACGCATTGAAAACTATCGTGCGGTAGAGAAAGACAAAGATATTGCCTTTTCCGATTATCTTCCTGTTGTTGATGTACAAGGTGGCATTGGGAAAAAACGTTACCATGGCACCCTCCCTGGATTTGTCAGTGACGAGTGGACATATACTGAAGCGTTTATCCGTGCCAGAGAAAACCTTTTCCGTGGATTTGGGACACAAAACAATGTAGAACAGCAAGATAAACGGCTAATCTCTGCAGAGTACTACCTTATGGAAAAGGTCAGCCAGCTTGGACTTGATATGATCGATAAATACCTCTCAATCCTTAAGATGCAAAAACTGCTTAATCTGGCAAAAGAGAATCGTGATATTCATAAGCAGTATTACAAAAAAATCAAAGAACGTACCACATCGGGTGCAGGGACAACTTCCGATCTCGAACAGGTAACGGGACGTCTGGCACTTGCAGAGTCGAATGTGCAGATTGCGGAGAACAACCTGATGGATGCCGAAACAAATTTTGCACGTATTTATGGTGCCATGGTCATGCCTTCTGACATCAGTGAACCACATGTTAACAAATCACTTCTGCCAAAATCGCTGGAGAGTGCAAAAGAACTTGCACAAAGACAATACCCTTCCATACTTGCAATGAAAAAGAATGTAGAGGCATTGCATGCAGCATACAAAGAGGCAAAAGAGAACTACTATCCATGGGTGGATCTGGAGCTCAAGCAAGACTACAGCAACAATGATGATTCCGATACACTCGCAGGACGTGTCCTCTCTGGAGAAGCCAATCAGGCTTCAATAATGGTGATTGCAACATGGAACCTTTACAATGGAGGTGCCGATGTTGCGGCAAGAGAAAAAGCTGCTGCCAAAATGTATGAAGAATCTGACAGAATGATCAACACAAAACGTCTTGTCAATGAACGGCTCAAGCTTTCATGGGCTGCAAAAGAGCGTCTCGCCCAACAGCTAAAGTACCTCAAGCAGCACCGTGACTACACTAAAAAAACGCTCGCATCCTACAAAGAAGAGTTTCTGCTTGGACGTCGTACTTTGCTTGACCTCCTTGATGTCGAGAACGAATCCTATACATCAAAAAAAGCATATGTGACAGCAACATATGATCAGAAACTTGCGGACTACCGTGTGATGGAAAACGTCGGGAACCTGCCAAAAATGATTTCAATTGATTCCAAGGATGTACTGAAACTGGGACGTTACAAAAAGTAGTCTCACATATAATTATGGTCGAATGGAGAGAAGTTCTATAAAATAGTCAAACAAATGGGATAGTATGCAGTGGATCGGAACAAAGAGATGGAGGATGTTACTGATGGTGCTTCTTGCAGCATCGATCGCTGCGGCAGCCACTGGGGATACTCTGCTTTCAAAGCAGAGACGTCAAGAAATACGTAAACGTTACGGTAATTATGCCGTTGCACGTATTGAAGCTGCTCTGAAGCTCATCAACCGCATTTCTGCACTTGACGATATAAAAAAACTTACCTCGGTAAACTGTTTCGTCAATCGTGTTCATTTTGTTTCCGATCAGAGAGCATGGGGTAAAAAAGACTACTGGGCAAAACCTGTTGAATTTCTTGGACGGGATAAAGGCGATTGCGAGGATTTTGTTATTACAAAATACTTCATGCTTAGGAAAGCCGGTATCCCCGAAGAGAAACTCTATTTTACCTATGTTAAGGCACTGCGTTTCAATCAGGCTCATATGGTCTTAAGTTACTACCGTACGCCTAAGTCCATACCGCTTGTTCTTGACAATCTCAATTTTAAAGTGCTGCCGGCGACACAACGTAAAGATCTTGCTTTTGTCTACAGTTTTAATGCAAAAGCTCTCTATCTGAACAGACAGAAGGGTCTAGGAGAGGTTGTGCCTGGAAGGAACAATCAGAACAGGAAATGGGCAAAATTCCTGGATAGGCTCGAAAAGGAATTCCAATGACATTATCTAAACAAATGATGCTGGTCATATCGACACTTGTTCTTCTTCTTTTGGCAACGGCCATGTATGTCAACTATCGTAATGCAGAAACATTCATCAGGGATCAACTTTATAGCAATGCTGAAAATACTGCATCATCTCTGGGCGTTACACTTGGTCATACAAATGGAGATATAGCGATGCAAGAGACACTGATAAACGCTGTTTTCGACAGCGGTTACTATGAAGCTATCATACTGACAGATATTGACAACAAGCCCCTGTATCAACGTACACTTCCCGTGAAGGTGTATGGCATACCTGACTGGTTCATCCGGCACATTCATTTGAAATCTGCCGAGGCCATCGTGCCGGTCAGCAGTAACTGGCGTCTGGTAGGCCACCTGAAAGTAAAAGGTCATCGTGGTCATGCCTATGAACAGCTTTGGAAAGCATTCCATGAGA
>JAUUDF010000052.1 GCA_030826885.1 Sulfurovum sp.
AGATAGCGTTTAAAGCGGTTTTTCAGGCGCATTGACTGAATCTGCTGATCTTTGAGTGCAATGACTTCTTGTGCATAACGCAACTCCTCACCCGCTCTGTTAAGCTGCCGTAAAAGATCTTTGTGCAGTTTGGTGATCTCGTAATCTTTGAACTGGAGCTTTCGATGCAGTTGAATGATCTCTTTTTCATGTTCTTCATATGCTTCCTGCTTTTGCTGCAGTGTCTCAAAGAAGACCCTGATATTGTCTAGATAGAGTTTTTCATGATTGTGGAAGATCTGCTCATACGTGTCTATCTCTGTTTTTGGGTCATGGTGGAGGCGGGTAGTGCGCGAACTTTTTTTGATACGATAATAAAAGAGTGTCTCCGGAATTTGATAGACTTTTCGTCCCAGCTCTATAAGTGAAAGCCAAAAATCATAATCCTCATTTCCTTCTCGCATGTTTTCGTTATAGCCGTCAACCTTTTCCCAGTCCTCTTTGCGGTACATTCCAGTAGCAAAGATCATGTTACCGGTCAGTATGTCCGGGAAAGCATAGGGTGGCAGAGCCCATGTGCCGCTTTTCTCGCCAAAGAACGCCGCTTTGCAATAGACAATACCGACTTCGGCATCTGCATCGAGTACCTGTATTGCTTTTTCCAGATATGTTGGGCCAATTTTGTCATCGGCATCGAGAGGAAGAATGTAGGTTCCCTGTGCAGCGGCAATCCCACGGTTTCTTGCAACGGCAGGTCCGGCATTTTCTTCAAGATGAATGACGCTCAGGTTTGGAAAGGAGAGGGCATCGAGTATTTGTGGTGTTTTGCCGTCTGTTGAGGCATCATCTACCACAATTACCTCAAAATGTCTGTATGTCTGCGCTGCTAGGGAATCGAGTGTTTCCTGAATGTAAATGCCGTCATTGAAACAGGGGATAATAACGCTGATATCGATTGGGCTGTTCATGTTGAAGTATCCTCTTTTGTAATTTTTGTCAGCAGGTATTCTCCCTTGCTATAAAAGGTGGAATGAAACGGCTTGGAGGGGCTTTCAAACTTCACATCGACGACTTCTATTCCCTTGATCATATCGAGAAAGCGGTGTTGTAGAAGGGGGATGGTCGGAAATTCGACAGAGGCACCGAGTTTGTAAATGTTCTGTTTTAGCGGCAGGTTGATCTTGATGGTCACAACAACCAGATCTCCTTTGGAGACAGGAGGAAAATCAACCTCATCCTGTGTATTGATCCATGCGAGCAGTTGCTCTCCGTCGAGGCTGAAGAGTGTGCTTGTTGCAACGAAAGTAGGAAGGTCCTCATGAAAACGGATTGACATTTGAATATAGTAGTCCTCTTTTGAGACAAGCTGGTTGGTACGGTTAAACTGCATATCGAGCACAGCATAATCCAAAATTTCCGCACTCTTGTCCCCGTGTCTCGTCATACCCTCCTTCTCTTGCACAGAAGGGGTCAAAGCCACTTTGATGGGTACATTTTCTCCGCTAAAATCGATGTGGTCAGTCACTTCGTGCTGTTTGATTCGGTCAATCTCTTTGAGTTGGGCATTGACGGCCTGCTGGTCATCATTGATGTAGCGGTCAACCACTTCGCCGGCGTTACCTATGATGACCGTTTTGCCATGCTCCAGGTAGATTCCTCTTGTACAGAGTGAACGCACCGCATGGATGTCATGGCTGACAAAGAGTATGGTCATACCCGCCTCCATCAGCTGGGTCATTTTGGTGATACATTTTGCCTGAAAGAGCATATCTCCCACACTCAGTGCCTCATCGACGATCAATATGTCGGCATCTACATTGATGGCTACAGAGAACGCAAGCCGGGCGAACATGCCTGAACTGTACATTTTAACGGGCTGATGGATAAACTCACCAATATTGGCAAACTCGGTAATGGCATCGATCTTGCTATCCATCTCCTCTTTTGTAAAGCCCATAATGGTGCCGTTTAGATAGATGTTTTCAAGTCCAGTCAATTCAGGGTTAAAGCCTGCTCCAAGTTCCAGGAGGGAGGCAATTTTTCCTTTGACCGTAACACTGCCCGAGGTTGGGGTAAGCACACCGGTTATAATCTTTAGCAGTGTGGACTTCCCCGCACCGTTTTTTCCAATGATCCCGACAGTCTCTCCCCTGTTTACCTCAAAAGAGATATTCTCCAGTGCATGAAAATCATGGTGATAGCTTTTTCTAAAAGGGTGCAGCGCCTCTTTAAGTCGGTCCTGGGGTTTGTTGTAAAGATGGTAAGTCTTGCTGAGGTTTGAGACCTGGATAACAGGTTCCGCATTTGGTACTGCATTCTCTACATTATGTATGGACTGGTGTGGCATCATATCTCTTTCGTACTGGATGTTGGTATTTCTGGTGCCATTGTGATATTGTCTGTCAGTTGTTTCTTTCTCTCTGATGTCTTATACCGTATCATCAAAATCCTCCCGGAGTGGGTACATATAACTTCAGGCGCAGCATTAGAGCACATCCGAAAAGTGGGGTCTGAGCTTTTTAAATGTAATACTTCCAACCACAAAGATCACAGCAGTGACACTCCAGTAGTAGAGGGTCATGGAGATGTCTTCCCAGAACCATTTGTGGTAGATCATACTGTTACGATAGCCTTCAATGATATACACCAGCGGATTGAGTTCAATGATCCAGTGGTATTTCTTTGGAATGAGGTCAATGGACCAGAAAATGGGAGTAAGCCAAAATCCGAACTGGATCAGCATAGAGACGATCTGCCCCATGTCTTTAAAGAAGACCACGACTGATGAGGTGATCCATGAAAGTCCCAGCAGCAGAACAGAGACTGCAAAGAGATAATAAAAGACCTGAAGCCAGTAGAGTGTGGGCGTGTAGCCGTAGTAAAGAAACATGCCGTACATAAAGAAGACAAAAAACAGGTGAACGATTACTGATGACAGGAGTGGTATTATGGGAAGGAGGCTGACCCGAAACACCATTTTCTTTACCAAAAAGCTGTTTGCAATAATGCTATTGGTTCCGTTCGAAAGTGCTTCGGCAAAATAGAACCATGGGAACATTCCGGCAACAAGCCAGAGAATGAAAGGAAAGTTGCCCACAGGTTTTGATTTGAAACCTACCTGAAAGACGAACCAGAATATTAAAATAGTAGCAGTCGGCTGAATGAAAGCCCACAATGCACCCAAAAAATTGCCCACATATTTTTGTTTAAAATCATTCTTGGTTAAAGACCATAACAAATGTCTGCTTTGTATAATCGATTTTAAAAATTCGAGCACGTTTTGACCTTATGTCCTTTGGTAGTGTAATTATAGCTGAAGTTGGTTAAAGTGCTTTATCTTCAATAAAAGGTGATAGAATTATAGTTTACATAAAAGGAGTGACGACGTATGTTTGAGAAAGTGTGGAAAGAGAATATTCTGAATATCCCGGACAGGCTGCATACCGCTTTTGTTCTCTTGTTTCTTTTTCTTCTGGGTACCCACCTGTTTGACTACAGACTCGGGTTCCTTCTGCCCTTCGCGCTTCTGCTGATAGACTGGAAGCGGGCAGTGTCTCTACCGTTTGTTGTGTTAACTCTCTTTATGGTGTCTGTCTATGTCACCTGGTATCTCGTTTACTATCCGGTACTGCCTGTACCCATGAGAACATGGACAACAATTGGGCCTATAGTATGGCAGGGGGTGCTGGTTTTGGTAATGTATCTTTTGGGAAACAGTATCAGGCTATCCGCATTACGAAAAGAGGTAAAAGGCGACAAGCATATATTTTATGTGCTGTTTTCTTTTTTTATTGCCTATACACTTGTGATCATGTGGAGTTATATGACACTGGTACAGGATACCCCGCTTACGGACAAAGGGATATTCGTAATCTTTGAAAATGCATATCACGCTTCCGGAGTCGATGGCGGACGGCTCATTTCTACCATCATTGCATACTATCTTTCTTTCATGGTGATGCTGTTACCGTTGCTTGTCATCCGTTTTGATTTCTTCAAAAAATCCGGCTTTTCCCTAACAGAGTGGGCACTGCTTGTCCTGTTGGCACTGTCTGCTTTTTATCTGTCGAATGAAATGGGTCGGCGTACTGTTTTGGGTTTGTTTGGAATCTCTTTGATTTATTGTAGTGGATACTACCTTTTTTCCCATGTAAAAGAAAGGATTGTGAAAAAGGGTATGTTTATATTGGCAGGAATAGCTGCAGTATTGGCAGTTGCAGCATATATGATGCACGATACTTGGATTATGTATAAGCTTATTCATAAAGGCTTTACAGATGAAAGATTTGGCTGGTGGGTTCCTGGATTGGAAGCGATGTGGCATTACCCTCTTGGCGGTGCACACGAGTTGTTTGTAGCACCGGGTATGAAATTGGTACATAATACTTTTATAGATATAGGAAAAGACTACGGCATAATTCCATTTTTGTTTGTGATACTGTTTTTTCTCATGCATATTCCCTATTTTGTCCGCATTGTGCTTTCCCGCCACGCCAGTATTTTTGTGAAACATCTCATCATACTTCTCTCAATAGGGCTTTTGACAATTTTAACAATAGAACCGGTTTTTAATTCAGATAGAGTTTTTTTTGCTTATAGTATCTTTTTTGCGGCATTTTTACGACGCTATTTTCTTTCTTTAGAAAAGAATAGCTTTTAAACGTGTAAATCTGCTTTATTCTGATGGTCTTTTACTACTTTGATTGTTTTCAAAAAATTCAAGAACAAATGCTAAAAACAGAGAAAGCATTAATCCTGTAATGAACGCTACGATAACAATGAGTGCTTTTTTGGGCTTGACTGGTTTGTCAAGTACTCCTATCTTCCCGACTATAGTGGTTTTATGTATCTTTAATGGAGAAATGGAAAGTTCTATATC
>JAUUDF010000039.1 GCA_030826885.1 Sulfurovum sp.
AAAACAGATAAAAATATGGCTAAAAAAAGAGTGGCAGTGGTGGTGACGAACCTTGCGGGAAGCGGAGCGGAGAAAGTCGCTCTGGCACAGGCAAAACTCTTTAAAGAAGAGGGACATGATGTTGTTTTGTTCCTCGTGGACAATGTGATGACCTACTGCACGGATGAGTGTGACTTTCCTATAGTGCCTCTTACAAGAGGCAAAAATACCTACAAGTGTATGGGAGAAATCGGTAATAAGGTTTATGCCCGTATTTTGGAAAAGAAAATGCAGGAGAATGGAAGGTTCGATATTGTCATCTCCAACCTTCCGCGTGCGGACAGAGTGGTAAAACATCTGAAACATCCCAATAGATACTTCGTGATACACACCTCCTATAAAACGGAGTTGGAAAAACTCAAAAGAGCCAGAGCCAATCGTAAACGAAAACAGTTTAGAAAACTGTATGAAAATGAAAAGATCATTACTGTGGCAGAAGCGATTGTTGAAGGATTCGATGACCTGAATATCAACTATAAAGATGCCCAAACCATTTACAACCCTTTTGATTTTGAGAAAATACGCAGTCTCGGGTGTGAAAGCATAGAACTGCAAAAGGATTACATTATTTCCGCATCGGCATTTCGGAAGGTCAAACGTTACGATGTCTTATTGGATGCATTTGCCAAAGTACAACACAATGTCAAACTGGTCATTTTGGCAAAGAGTGATCCGAAGTTGAAACAGATGATCAAAAAACGGGGCATGGAAGAGCGTGTGATTATTCTCGGATTCCAGCAAAATCCATACAAGTATATCAAGCATGCAAAACTGCTTGTACTCGCGTCTGAACGGGAAGGATTGCCGACAGTACTGATCGAGTCACTCATTTTGGGGACACCGGTTGTCAGTACAGACTGCCCCACCGGACCGAGTGAGATTCTCACCGGTGATCTTGCACGCTGGCTGGTACCGGTCAATAATGCAAATGCATTGGCCGAAAAGATCGATGAAGCACTTGAATGTGATATTCATATCGACGAATCGGTACTGGACAAATTTAGCAAAAAGAGAGTGTACGAACAGTTCAAGTCGCTGTTGTAGATGTATGTGGAGTGTCTGACTTCTTCTCTATGCGCTGCTGTGCCAGCAGCAGTCCAGCCATGAGAGCAAACAGGCTTAGCGGGCGGTTAAGATGGAACATCGCATCGATGAAAGAGGTCAAAACAAAGAGTGCGACCATAAGATACTTAAGGGTCACATAGGGATCTGTTTTAATCTTGATCAATGCGAGTCTCCATAGAAGATAGAGATAGGAAAGCAGTCCGAAGATACCTGCAATGACAGTGAACTCCGCATACTGGTTGTGAAAGTGAACCAAAAAACGTACATAGGTACGCTCAGGGTATTTTTCGTCAATGATTCTGTTTTTTTCTGAAAGATAGTCTCCTGTACCAACACCAATAAACGGATGTTCGGTGACAATATCTTTTGCAACGATATTCAGCCCGATTCTCGCACCCAGAGAGGTATTGTAGGAGATATGGGCGAGATTTGCACGTGTCTGCTGCATTTTGTGTTTGAATTGTGGATTAAATACAAGTGCGGCGTAGAATATGCCTCCAAGCAGAAGCAGTGAAACAGTCAGGGTACGAATGCTGAGGCTGTAGTGTCTAAAGAGGACTATGAGTATGAGCGGAATAAAAAGCAGTTGACCGGCACGTCCGATATTAACAAAAAGGTTAAGTGTAAAGAGAACCCATAACATAGCATAAACAAGGCGCAGCCCTATACGTTTTTCAGAGAGAAACAGTGTGCTCAGCAGCGCAATGGAAAGGGCAAGAAAAATACTGTAAAGTGTATGATGCATCAGCGGTGAGGCCCCCTCTGCATAATAGTACTTGAATGCAATGAGGTGCGTATAGACACCAAAGGAGATGACAACAGCGATTGACATGCCGCCAAGAAATGAAAAAAGAAGCGGCATCCGGAACGCTTTTTGCAACGAGGTAAACAGCGCGAACATCGGCAGCAGGTACCAATAGCGTGTAATATATTTGACTCCGAACTTCAGGTTGTGCGGATCGGTCCATAAAAGTGAGAAGAGGAGTATAAGCAGGAAGAGACCGAATGCACGAAAAAAAGGTTCGTTTTTGATAGCAACGGACTTTTGTTTTACATCTCCCTCGAGCAGCCAGACAACAATGATAAGCGGTGCAGCTATACGAAGAATATCGAGGGAGACAGGGATACAGAAGGCATAGAGAAGGAAAAGCCATTGAAGTATCATCGAGTAATTGGGTGATCTGCGCACAGCTGCTTTCCTTTCAAATATGGATAGTACGATTTTACCATAGAGTAGTTGTAAGCTTTTCGAGTTGGAGAAAACTTTACAACATTATTGTATAATCATACCACCATAGTCACAGGGGCAGTGTAACATTGAAACAGCTATTTACCTATTTTTTCCCGTATATGAAGTCCTACCGACGGGAGTTTGTCTTTGCAGTACTGGGTATGATCGCCGTCGCTGTCGGCACGACAGCCTCGGCACACCTGCTCAAACCGACACTCGATGATGTGTTCATCAATAAAGACAGAGAGATGCTTGTGCTCATTCCATTTGCCATCGTGGGAGTGTTTTTGCTCAAGTCTGTCGGGAAGTATGTGCAGACCTACTACACCATATACATCGGTAACGACATTGTCCGGAAAATACGCAACAAACTCTCTTTGCACCTGATGGAGCAGGATATGGCGTTTCTCAATCAAATGCGCAACGGTGAGCTGCTCAGCCGTACGACCAATGACATTGCCCGTATTCAGAACGTCGTTTCCAATCTGATCCCCTCGGTATTGATCAATGTGATGCTTATTGTCTCTTTGACGGTGTATGTTATCTATATGAGTCCGAGACTCTCTTTTTATTTTCTGGTATTGATGCCGCTGGCGATTCTGCCTCTGCAGAAACTTGCCAAACGGATGAAAAAGTACTCTACCCGTTCACAGGAGAGCAATGCAGACTTGACTGCCAGACTGACGGAGATTTTCAACAATATGGAGATCATCAAGTCCAACTCATCCCAGCAGTATGAGCAGGAGAAGTTCAGTAAAGAGAATATGAACTTTTTCAACTTCTCCATGAAGCAGAGCAAGACCAATGCCCTGGTAAGTCCGGTACTGGAGTTTTTTGGTTCCATTGCCATTGCAGTGGCTATTTACATAGGGGCAAACGAGGTCATTGACGGAGAACTGAGCGTGGGAAGCTTTTTTGCGTTCGTGACAGCTTTGTTCATGCTTTATGATCCTATCAAGAAACTTTCCAAAGTACATAACCAGATGCAGGATGCACTGGCGGCAACAGAGCGTATTGAGGAGCTTTTCCAAACAAAACCGGCGATTGTTTCGGGCAACAGAGTACTTGAGCATATTGAGCGGGTCAGATTCGATGATGTATCGTTACGTTATGGAGAAAAGTATGCGTTGAGACATATCAATATCGAGGCTAGCAAAGGGAAGGTTTATGCATTGGTAGGCGACAGTGGTGCGGGCAAGAGCAGTCTGGTCAATCTGCTGGTACGATTTTACGATGCCAGTAGCGGTACGCTTTATATCAATGATAGTGATATCAGAGAGTACACACTTGAGTCGCTACATCGCAAGATTGCTTTTGTCACACAGCGAATATTCATCTTTCAAGATACGGTTGCCCAGAATGTCGCCTATGGGGAAAGCGTGGACAGAGCACGTGTAGAAGCAGCGCTGAAAAAGGCGTATGCCTGGGAGTTTGTGCAGGCACTTCCGGAAGGGATCGACACACCGCTTGACGAGTTCGGGGTGAACCTTAGCGGGGGGCAGCGTCAGCGCATCGCCCTGGCGCGTGCACTCTACAAGGAACCCGATATGCTCATTCTCGATGAAGCCACCTCAGCACTTGACAACAAAAGCGAACATGCGATCCAGCAAGCCCTCGATGCACTTAAAAGCGAGATGATCACTTTTGTGGTCGCACATCGTTTGAGTACCATAGAGAATGCCGATGAGATACTGGTATTTGAGAACGGGAAGATAGAAAGCAGAGGCACCTACAAAGCGTTGCTGGAAAGTTCCGAAGCGTTCAGAAAACTTGCGAAAACCTCACTTCAAAACACTGCAGACGACGAACAGTCCTAATACGCTCCATCACGTTTGAGAACAACCTTGATGGTCTTTAGCAGTATGACCACATCGAGCCACAAAGACCAGTTCGAGACATACCATTTGTCCGTTTTGACACGGAAGTCGTAGTCGGTATCACTGCGCCCGCTGACTTGCCAGAGGCCGGTAATACCGGGTTTGACCATGAAATAGTACTCAGCGTCTTCTTTGTAGTATTTGTCTATCTCTTCCTGAATAACGGGTCTTGGACCGACAAAGTTCATTTCCCCACGAAGGACATTGAATATCTGTGGCAGTTCATCAAGCGACGTTTTGCGCAAAAAGGCACCAACTCTGGTGACACGGGGATCGTTTTTGAGTTTATAGCAGCGTTCCCACTCCTCTTTTGCATCAGGGTCGTTGGCGAGCAGTGTATGTAAGCGCTCTTTTGCATCATCATACATACTCCTAAATTTGTATGTTGGAATGACCTCGCCGTTTTGTCCGATGCGCTCATGGGCAAAAAAGACAGGTCCTTTCGACTCACGCTTGATCAGAATGGCGAAAATACCGATAACAGGCAGGATGAGCGGCAGCAGTAGCAGTGCAAGCAGGTAGTTGTAGCTTTGCTGAAACACCCTTCGGTAGCGGCTTTTGAGGCGGTTTTTGTAGACGATGAGGTTTGTGCGTGTGTTGGCAAGCTCATAAATTTGTGAATGGGTCAGGTCGTAATCGTCCATCAGGGGAACAAAAATCACCTCATGTTTCTGTTTGATCTGCTCTGAAAGTACTTTTTTGAGTGCCTCCGGGTTGCTTCCTTTGGAGTTGACAAAGATGGTAGCCGGCTCTTCGCCTTTTTTGGGTTTTTCATACCCCAAATAGGGGTTCATGTATATCTCTTCTGTCAGAAAAGGGTCATTCCCGTAAATGGAAGCCTTTTTCCTCCATATACCAAAACGGTAAAGTACTTTCTTGATAATATTTTTCGACAGGGGAATAAGAAAGGCCATAAAGAGAAACGTAAAGCCTATGACCAGCCTGGAATACTCCTCTACGGATTTGGTCATGGCAAGGTAGGCAAAGACAAGGATGGCAGAGAAGATGATCGCTTTGAAGATCAGCCTGCTTTCATGCCAGAAATCATACCTGTAGGTATAGATCCCCTCGTAGGCAAAGAGCAGGACGGGAATGATGTAGAGAGGGTAGAGTGTCACATAGGTACTGTAGGGAATGGTATGTACCTGAATTGCGGTATCGAAACAACTTCTAAGCTGGTATGCCAGATAGGTGGAGAGAAGAATGATCAGAAGGTCAAGCAGTACAAAAATACTTTTTGCAACGATATCTTTCACCCGGTCCACCCTTCAATATGTTTGCACCTTTGCCACTCATGATGGCAATTGATGACGGCATTATAGCATGAGAAAATGAAGAAGATGCTATGGATGTTTGATCGTGGCACTGCCTGAGACAAGCGTAACGGCCGATTCTTCATGCCCGTCAATATGTGTGACATGGATCACTGTTTTTTCCGATGACGACTTGACGATTTGGTCGCCTTTGTGTACAGTATAGGTTTCTCCCTCTTTCATGGAGGTTGTCTGTGTGTACCCGCCGCTGTTTTGGCTGCTGCCACCGCCACCACAGCCTGCAAGAAGGAGTGTACCGAGAATCATACATAGTGTCTGTTTCATTTTCATATGCTCGCTTTCACTTTAAAACGTAATGCCCTCATCGGGGACTTCAACATCGAACTGGACACTGTTGGTCCCATAGTCGACAAGCAGAGAGTTTTCATCTACATAGACGGCATCGGCAATCACATACGGATAGGCATACAGCCCCGGTGTTTCCGGCCCTGTGAGGGCACTGAACCAGACCTGGGCCATTTTGTAGTATCCGGCGTCGTTGGGGTGTATTTCGTCGGCATAATCGGTAGCGGGCTGCAGTGCTGCACGTCCGTGCATATCTACAAGTGTAAGGTTGTCACCCAGACGGATACGTGTTCCCACAAGTTGCATCAGGTTTTTGTTGAAGTCGTGATAGATCGGATCATGGGTTCGGCGGTCGATGATCAGCGCGATGTAGATTTTTATCTTTTTCCCGCTTTCCGTTTCGTAGCGGTCTATCTGGTCCAGAATGGCATTGACTCCGCTGACGCTGGTCGAGTTGTCATTGGTACCGATATGCAGCAAAATCACATCGGGTGGATTGGTAGAGAGAATACTGTAGGTCCATCCGGCAATATCTGCCGCTGTCCATCCGGGATGTCCTTCATTGTCGGGGTCGATGGGCGGCTCAATATTGTATCCCGCCGACTCTGTACCGACGAAGTCTGCTTCAATCTTGGCATTTTGCAGCATATACCACAAATGTTTGCGGTAACCGCCTGTCCTCCCCTCCAGTTCAGGATCGTCCTCGAGTGCGGAGAGTGTCGCACCGAAAGTGATGGAGTCGCCCAAAGGCATGATGGCAATTGGTGCAGCATGCAGTACTGAAAAGAGAACGAGCGTGACAATGGCCATGAGTCTAAAGCGATAAAGTGTAGAAAAAAGATTCAAAATGTGCTTCCCCAAGTAAATTTTAGGTTTATAGATATGATTATACTTTTTTTTGACTAAAAGGGAAGATTTGGAATGAAAGGAGTTTGGGAAAACAAGTAGTCTGTTAGGAGTGAAACGCTATGATAATAGAATCAAAAACCATCGAGTTTGAATATTGTACATTACCTAAAAATACCAAGAGGAGCGGCGATTGCGGTTTATCAGAACAGAGATTGAGGATGTGATCATTATCGAGCCAGTGGTGCATGGCGATGAGAGGGGCTATTTTGTTGAAACAGATCGACAGGACAAACTCGAAGCATTTCTCGGTTTCAAGGTCCATTTCTGTCAGGACAATGAATCGAAAAGTTCCAAAGGGGTACTCAGGGGACTGCATTACCAGCTTTCACCGGCAGCGCAGACAAAGCTTGTCAGGGTCATTAAAGGGCGTGTGCTCGATGTAGCGGTGGATATTCGCAAAGGAAGCCCCACATTCGGTAAACATGTTGCAGTGGAGCTGAGTGAAGAGAACAAGCGTCAGCTTTTTGTCCCGCGCGGGTTCGCTCACGGTTTTGTGGTTTTGGAGGACGAAACCGTGTTTGCCTACAAGGTGGACAACTACTACTCTCCCGAGAATGACAGGGGCATTGCATTTGATGATCCGAGCATCGGGATTGACTGGCAGATGAAGCTCTCCTCGCTGAAACTATCGGAAAAAGACAGGCACCAGCCGCACCTTTCAGATGCGGACCTGTTTGCATACGACGAGAAACTTTATGTCTAAGCGCATACTCGTTACCGGTGCGAACGGACAGCTTGGCAGCGAGATCCGTGCAAGAGTCATGGAATATAAGGATGAAACGCAAAACCAGTACTTCTTTACCGACAGGAAAGAGCTGGATATCACCGACGCTTCGGCAGTGGAGGCGTTTGTCTCCATGTATCATATCGATACCATCATTAACTGTGCCGCCTATACGGCTGTGGACAAAGCGGAAGAGGAGAGTGCACTTGCATACCGCATTAACAGGGATGCGGCTGAAACACTCGCCCGAACGGCCAAAACGTCCGGGGCATGGCTGATCCATATTTCTACCGACTATGTCTTTGACGGTACGGCGTGCAGACCGCTGAAGGAGACCGACCCGGTCGATCCTCAGGGGGTTTACGGGCGTTCCAAACTGGAAGGAGAAGAGGTGATACGCCGCATTGCTCCCGAAGGTGCGCTGATTATCCGCACCTCATGGGTCTACAGCAGTATGGGACAGAACTTTGTCAAGACCATGCTTCGTCTTGGAAACGAAAGGGAAAAAATAGGTGTGGTATATGATCAGATCGGTACACCGACCTATGCGGCCGATCTGGCAGCAGCTATTCTGTTCATTATGGACGCCGGAAAAAGAGATGAAGGGGTTGATACGCTACATTACAGCAATGAAGGCGTCTGCTCCTGGTACGATTTTGCCCATTCCATCTTTGAAATGCGCCAGCTTGAATGCACCATAGACCCCATTGCAACAGAAGCCTATCCGACCCCTGCGAAACGCCCTCCGTACAGTGTTCTTGACAAGAGCAAGATTAAAGAGAAGTATGGTATTGCAATCCCCTACTGGAGAGATTCTCTGAAAACATGCCTGGATAAAATGGCACTTTAATCCCGCTTTTGGTTTTGGATGAAGGCGGATTATTTCTGCCGTGTCGTGTTACAGTCTATGTAGATCTGTGAAATACCAAAATGCTCGGATGTCTCAATCAGCCGTACTCTGTGTCTGCATTCGGGACGCGATTTCAAGTACTTTTTGTCATAGGCTTTGAGCAAATAGACCTTGAACGGTCTGTCAAGCACAAGGTAACGGCTTCCGAAAAAGACGGTACCTTCATCGACAAGATAGGCATGGTAGTCTTTGAATTTTCGCCGCGGATGTGTCTCCGTGGCAATCTGGTGTGACTGGTAGAAGAACGGGTGCCTTGCAAGCCAGCCTCGGGGAAGAATTTCACCACTGCCCAACTGCATCCAGTCAGGCTCATGGAAGAGGTAGTTTGCCAAAAAGAGCGTATTGAGTGTATTTGCAGGGTGTGTCGGGAAGTTGATGGAAACCTCACACACTTTGCCGCTTTTTGCAATGAGTCTATGCGCTTCATTGAGCAGTGCGGTATTTTCCTTGAAATAGCGATAGGTGAGCAGCGGAGATTCATAGGTTAACATGATCCATGTAAAGAGTACGCCAAATAGAATGCGCAGTACATTGTAGGGTCGCAGGGCCTCAAAGAGTATGTATGCCCAGAGAATGATCATGGGAATGGTTACGCGTTCTACGTCGCGGGTGATCAGCAGAAGTACCACACCTGCGGCAAAAACCGGGATGAAAAATACCCTGCGGTTTCTAAAGTGTATCGCCATCAGTACGAGACTGACTGCCAGAAGCAGCCACAGCCACTCTTTGAATTTGTAGGTTTTGATAAAATGCAGCAGGTGTATCTTTTCAATATTGTTCTGCAGTATGCGAGTAAATTTTGGTGTGGTGGCCACGACCTTCTCGGTAGGCAGCAGGGCCTTGTCCTGCCACCATCCTGCAGTAATACAGAATCTCTCTTCCGGGCTGAAGTATCCTTTTGGTACATCGAGAATCCCCATATCGACAATGGCGGCTCTGGCGTTATTGAATTTGCGCCATTCATTGTAGGGACGGTCCTGCTGCTGCATAAAGAGTGACGCAGCAACAGTCAGCAGCAGCAGCAGCAGACCCAGGAGCTCTTTTTTGCGCATACGCAGGGAGGTACGTAAAATAAAATAAGCTACCGCATAATAGGGCAGCGTAATGATCATAATATCGATGCGAAGCAGGGAAGCGAGCAGTACGAAGGCAAAAGAGAGCAGGAGGTTGCGCGAAAGAAGTCCAACAGCGCTTATCATGGTCGTAACCGTAAGGATTGTAACGGTCAGATTGAACCAGAGATAGGTCAACCACAGCAGGGCGAACACAAGAAGTGTGACCTTGAGGAGTATGGAACGTTCAGTGGCGATGTAGTGCGCGATCACATAGAAATTGACAGCGATGACAAGTGCAAGAGTCGTGCTGTACCACTGTACCTGGGGAAAAAGATCATACAGATGGCTGATCAGATAGGAGAGCGGATAGCTCATAATAAGTGTACCGTAGATGCCCTTGGCATGCAGTATGCCCCATAATGCCCAGTCGTCATTGGTACCGAGAGATGCATACCCGTAGAGAATATAAAAGAGTGACAATGCAGCAAACAGAGCAAAATAGTAAAGATGTTCCGGAATATACTTCATGTTTTTAAAAGCTGACCCCACCTTCTTCTGACTAATCAGATAGGCAGTATGTTCAGTTGTCCTCCTCCCCGGGAATATAGATAGATTATAACATAAGTTGAAAGGATTGCAAAGATGTTATTCGGAAGTTTGACGTGAAGCCCCAGAGAGTGCCGAAGATGATTTCTTCCACCATGCAGGGTGCATGGTGCAGGTTTCAACAACGCTCTTGGGCAGTGCCTCATAGTGCTGTCCCAGTTTGTAACCGGTATATTTCAGCAGGTTTCTAAGCATGAACTCCGGCATTCTCAGATAGGCTTTTTGTGCAAGCAGATAACGTAGTTCGGAGAGTATGTAGCGCTTGCCTTCTCCCTCTGCCTTGCCGAACGTTTCCAAAAGCCACTGCTCCTGACGGTGGAATACACCGGTATCGAAGTATCGGCGGAACTCTTCTCTCAGTGTATAGCTGTGCGCATGATAGACACGGGCATCGGCACGGTAGGTAATTTTGTGTCCAGCCTGGAGAAGTCTGGCCGCGGCATGCATGTCTTCTCCTACGATCAGTCCATGTTTGAACCAGCCTATTTCGGCAAGAGCGGAACGTCTGTAGGCTGAGAAACTGTCCGAGAAAAAAGCGGTTTTGAGGCCATATTGGGTATGGTCGGACATCTCTCTTGTGTATCCGGTTTCTGGGTAGTTGAAGTGGCGTAAATGTTTTCCGAAAAGTGAAGTGTCAGAGTAGGGAAGCTGCCTGCCGTAGGCTGCAGCGACAGAGGGGTCGCTGAATGCCTCTACCAGTGTGCCTATTGTCTGTTTATCGGCAGGTAGGGCATCTTGTGTCAAAAAGAGCAGTATGTCACCGGAAGCTTTCTGTGCCGCAAGGGTCCGTGTTCCGCCGTGGTCAAACGTCTCTTTTGGAATTTGAAAAAAGAGATCGGCGTGCTTTTTCGCAATGTCCGGTGTGTTGTCGGTAGAAGAGGAGTCGACAATAACCAGTTCGAATGGACGGTTTTGTCCGTTCAGGGCATCAAGAAGTACCGGAAGCTCTTCCTGGGCATTGTATGTGGGAATGATGACGGAAACACTCAATGTATGCTCTTTTGGGGCTGTATGTGTGAAAGCGTCCAATTATAGAGGCAACTCACTGATATAGCCCTCAAAGCCTTTGAAAGAACCGCTAAGCAGTGCTTTTCCTCCTTCTTCAACCAGTTCGTACTGTACCATCATGGAGGTTACTTCCCATTCTGACGGATCAAGACCAAAGTCCCGTCCTGCTGCACCGGCAGGTGGGTTTTTCTGAAGTTCCTGCAGTACAACAGCCAGGTTCTGGTAGGAGATATTGACACGGTAAAACTCCGGCCATCGGTTGTCCGCTTTGTTTTTTGGTCCTGTACTTGGCTTAATTTCCTGTATCTGGTAGGATTCCCGTGAAACAGTTGACCACCAGGACTCGTCGCTGGCAACAGTGGCGACATGGACGATGTTGGTTGTAGGGTCGAACTGAATACCGCGTTTTTCTTCTATCCACGCTTCTCCCGCTGCATAGAGACCAATGACGAAATTGAGGAAGGTGCCCGAACGTTTGTTTCTGATGAAGAGGTTGAAGTAGACACCTCCGCCGATATTTTGCTCGTAGTTGATATAGACGGGTTTTTTGAATGAGGCTTGCATCATCAGGTTGCCTGTACCGTTCGCTTTCCATGGAGAGATGTGCGAGGCGGTATCGAAACGGTAGACAAACGTGTTCTGCGGCCCTGCATAGTAGATGCTTTGTACAGGGGCGTCAAAGAGGTTTATGGATGCCCCGCCTGCGAGCACACCGTCAACACATTTTGACTGGGTCACACTGCCTGCAGGGTCGATTTGTGCATAGCTGGTACCTATTTCGAGGTTGCCGGCACCAGAGCGTGCATCCAAACCGGTATAGGGGCTGTGGTCGGGGTAGAATGTCTGTGAAGTACCTGAGACATAGGCAGAGACCGGGTTGACATAGCGTATGTCCCAGAAGGGTTTCAGCGCACCTCCGGGAGCGGAAACAAGCGAATTGGTTCTGGCAATGAACCCGTTTCCTGCATCTGTCGGAGTTTCGAAGTAGACATAGCGCACTGGCTGGTTGTAGCCACAGTTTGAGACAAAGATCGGTGTTTTACGGGAGGGATCACTCTGATAGACCACTTCAAAAGGCCGTGGCTGGTCCTGTTCATCTTCCCCACGGTATTCTGCATATTTCTTTTTGGCTTTTTCATACAGTTTCTTCGCTTCATCTTCAATTTTGTCTCCAAGCGCACAGCCGTTAAGTAGGAGCATAGTGGAGAGAAGAGGCAGCGTGAGGTATTTCAGATTCACAGGGAAGTCCTTTTTTATGACGTGATCGGGTGTAAATAAGGGATATTATAAAGTGAAAAACCCCAAAAGGACTTTAATGGGTGTTTAAAAACGCTTTGAGGCAAAACGATAAAGCGGTTTTTCGATGTAATGATAGTAGAGAAGACTGAAGAGGGAACAGAGCAGGACAATAGCGAGCAGACCAGCCAGAGGCAGGATCTGTGTATGGGTTGATGTAAAGATGTTCCGCAGCCCGACAGCGTAAAAGAAACCCAAAATCAGCAGATGTGAGAGATAGAAGGTATAGGAGGCGTTGCCAAGTGCGACAAAGAGTTTGGGAAACCCCAGGCGGTACTGCTTTTCAAGAATAAGAAAGAACCAGACAACACCGAGTGCACCGCTGCCGAATGTCAGTACACGGAAAATACCGTTTCTGGCATCCAGATGGATCCCCGCCCAGTAACTGAGTACGATCACGACAGGGAGTACCCAGAGAAATGGTTTCTGTGTTAACGTGCGATGAAAAAGGTCGAGCATGACACCGGTGAAGAACTCCAGTAGAAAGTGTGATACAAAGAAGATTTCACGGTCATGCAGCTGGGTGTGGCTGTACCATGCCCATCCCGCAAGCAGCAACATGAAAAAAGGCACGAGAAACTGAAGCACTTTTGCGGGAAAGAAAAATGTCAGTGTAAAGAGCAGATAGAAATAGAGTTCATAGCTAAGAGACCAGGAGACGGGAAGTACCAGCTTGAACATATCGGTTTGGGTCAGCAAAAAGGATCCTGCAATGTCGAGTTGGAAAAGATGTTGGGGATCTTTGAGATAAAGCATGAGAAACATTGCAAAAAAGAAGGGCCAGTAGCCGAGGTAAATACGGTAAAAACGATGTTTCAAAAAAACCTTTGCCGACTGTGGTGTTCGTGGTTTGTCGAATGTGGTATATCCCATAATAAAACCGCTGATAACAAAGAAGATATCGACACCGCAGAAACCCCATTGTGATACAGCATGGACAAATGCAGCTGTTCCGCCCATTGCCGCGTAGTGCGGATAGGCATGGTGCAGCAGGACAGCGAGTGCGGCGAGTGCACGCAGTACCTGAATGGAGTTGAGTGTAGATCTTGTATGACTAACGGGCATTGGATGTCGATCCTTTCAGGTGTGCTTCTACCGCCCGGCGCCATCTAAATCCCGTTTCTTCGACCGTATAGTAGCTGACAGCCGAAATAATGAGAACAAATATACCGAATACAGAGGCAATCTGCATCGTTGAGAGATAGTGTGAGACATCTGCATAGTGCAACATGAAGAGTACGGGCATATGCCAAAGATAGAGGGAATAGGATATCTTCCCGATCCAGGCAAGCGGATGCAGCACTTTGATATGTGTCGGATAGAGCAGAAGAAAGAGCAGAGCACTGATGAACAGAATAAACAGATTGCGTACCACAAAGCCGCTTTCGATCATCCAGGTTTGGGAAGAAGTGTACATATATACTCCCAGAAGCGATGCAACAAAGAGAAGCCGTACCGACGCAGGGTAAGACTGCATAAGGCTTGCGGCTTTTCGGTAGATTAGGATTCCCGCAATAAAATAGACAAGCTGACCCGGAAGCTGAAAAGAGAGATACTGCGCATAGATGTCACGGTTGTCAATGGGCGAAGTGAAACTGCCGCTGTCTATCCAAAAGAGGTATGCAAGGCTCAACAGAGCGAGAATGAGATAATACTTTGTCTGGCGAAACAGCAGTAGCAACAAGGGCGCAAGCAGGTACCAGAGCATTTCGATGTTGAGTGTCCAGTAGGCCCCGTTTATGCCCAGCCCGCTGTCACGGTAGATGAAAAAAGCGCTAAAGCTCAGATGCGCCGCGATCTGTTTTAAGAAACCATGTGAGAAAAGATAGGAAGCATCTATTGTCAGAGGGGCGAGCATCAGTACGACAAGAAAATTGACATAGTATGCAGGGACAATACGGAAAAAGCGGTGCAGTCCGTAGAGTGAGAGGGCACTTTTCCATCCAAATCGCTGCAAATTGCTGTTGATGGAACGGAAAATCAGAAAACCGCTTATGATGAAAAAGAGGGAAACGCCCAGAACGCCAAAATAGCGGACAAAAGGAAAAAAAGAGTGTGTTTCAATATGCATGAGGGCGAAAAAATGATAGATCAGTACGCACACTACGGCAATGCCGCGAAGCAGATCGATGCCCTCCAGTCTCATACAGCGTCTTTGACCATGGCCTGTGCCGACTGAAGTACGGCATCTGCGGAGATTTCCGGGATGACCATCCCCTTGTCGTAGTACCGGACACGTTCGGCGGGAGCACCGATATCGAAGACCATCAGTTTCAGTCCCATCTGCATGATCTCCTCTGTGGTGTAAGAGAAGGTTTCCGGCCAGATGGACGGAATAAGAAAGAGATCGATCCCGTGTTTGCGAATGAGCAGAGGAAGGTCTTTGCGCGCATATTTTCCAGTGACGGTAAAGAGACTGCTTTGTATCGGTTCGGTGATCTCTCCTATGACGACCACGCGGAAAGGAAGGTTCTGTGACTCAATGCGATCTACAAGGTCTTTGACGATACCGGCACCTTTTGCGTGGTTGATGGCACCGAGAATACCGATCGTTACAGGTGCATCTTCAGACCGTGGTATGGGGGTAACCGGTTCAATGTCTTCGACTTTGTGGGGGATCACTCTTATTTTGTCGTCGGAAACATCGGGATATGCCTTGCGTAACAACATACTCGAATTGTCGCTGAAACAGAGTATGCTGCTGCTTCGCTGCAGCAGATCGTTCCATAATGTTCGCCATGTGTCCATATCAACGCTTGAGGGGTGAAATGTTTTCCACTCCTGCTGGTTGTTGGCAATACAGGTACGGCATGTCTCGATGGATGAAGGAATCCCACAGTGTTCCCCTTTGTCATTGAGGAGTGTATAGCTTGGACAGACGGCATAAAAGTCATGGATGGGGATGATCGTCTCCGGATGCCGTTTCTCTATAAAGCGCAGCAGATATTCGAGAATCTCTTTGCTGTTGGGATAGGAGACAAGACTGTTGAGAAAGAGTGTACCGATATCAAGTCGTGAAAGGACGGAATCAAGCTCGTCGAGTGTTTCAACACTGAATCGTCCCTCATATGTTTTGTAGCGATGGTGAATAAGATAGCGGTCTGCGTAAAAATCATACCTGACAAGCAGCGTATTGCGTCCGGATGAGAGTTCCTGCGCAATCTTCTCGTCGGCATAATGGTTCGCCCCTCCGCCGAGCCCATGGTCGAACATAAGCCAGAGAGGTGCCGCTCGGCCTGACGCATGCATTACCACTATTTCACGCAGGACTTTGTGCGGATCTTTCTGGATGTAGGATTGTACCTGCCGGTCATAATCGGGATGGCGTTCGAGGAGTTTGAGATGGTTTTCTTCAAGCAGCTTCTGTTTGACTTCGGAAGGGAAAGAACCGCCATGCTTGTGGTAGACGAAAAGGTTGGGAACAAGCAGATTGGTGTAGCCGTGTTCAATGGCACGCTGACACCAGTCGTTCTCTTCTCCATATCCTTTGCCGAAAGCGTCTGCATCGAAGAATCCTATTTCCTTGACGAGATCATGATTGACCCCCATACAGAACCCTACACCGGTAGGAACCTCTTCATAATAGGGTGCGGGGTTTATCTGTCGGAAACAGCTGTCAAGTGTATCGAGATCGAGGTTTTCAAAGAGAGGGTTGTCTTTTAGAAAATGGGGAAAACTGGCAATGGTACCCGCATTGGTAAAGGGTGTTGTCGAGGCGGTCTTTGGGCGGGTGAAAATAGGGTGCATCAGTCTTTGCAGCCAAAAAGGCGGTACTTCCGTGTCGGTATTGAGAATGACAAAATGCCCTTCTGCCTCCTCGACCGCGCGCAGTACACTCTGCACAAAACCAAGGTTCGCATCGTTTTTTAAAAACAGTACATCAGAAAACTGGCTGAGTCTCTCTTCGAGGTATGGGCGCACTTTGCTGTCAGGGCTTGCATCGTCAATGACGATAAGGCGGTAGGGATGAGAGGTGTTTTCAGCCAGACTGTCAAAAAGCGAGGGCAGAAATTCAAGACCGTTATAGACGGGAATGATAATGTCTATACGTGTATCGGGAAGGGCATACGCAGATACGTCAAAAGGCGCATAAAGGGATTTTGGGTCGATCTGATGGTACCGTTTGTCCAGTTCTTTGGACTGTAACAGCTTCTCTTTGATCCGTCTGAGCATAAAACGGATCTCTCCGCGTTTGAGGTAGTAGAGTGCTTTTTTCAGTGCGGCCGCGTTAAAGAGTCTCCAAGAGGGCAATGCAAATTGGATTTGTGCGGATTTTGCCGGTGTCGGATTTTCCGATGTCTCCCTGTGGGGGGTGAGTTTTTGTCTGATGATGCGGACAATATCTGCAGGCAGACGTTTAAGACGGTTTTTCAGCCGCATTGATTCTGCAAGTGCCTCGAGTTCATGGACATAGTCGTTGAGTTCATTGATCTTCTCGTAAACATCCTGTCCGGCGTACTGCTGAGAGAGAACCAGTGCGGCAGTCTCTTCTACCGTTTGTGCAGGCAGTTTGCCGTAATCGGACGGGCTCGGGGCGATGGTCATCTCTTGGGATTTGAGGATGAGCCCGAAAAAACGTTCGATGGCATGAGCAACAGTATGGTCTTTCTGCCCCCGTTCTTCCTCGAAGTCCAGTTTCCCGTCACGAAAAAGTGTCAAAAGCGGGGAAAGCAGGCTGCTGCGTGTCCAGAACATCGTTCCGCCGGCAAAGATATAGCGGTCATTGAAGGGAATGCCGCTCATTTCGCAAAGCTGGCGTATTTTGGTGTTGTTTCCGTAGGCGTAGCGTTCCGAGTCGAGAATGGTGTATTTCCCCGTGACCTGTCCTATTTCGGGGTTTGTTTCAAACATCTGCAAAGTCGAGGTTACTGTTTCGGGAGAACCGATGAGATCATAGTAGAGCAGTTTTCGCCAGACATGTCCAAGCGGGCTTTCCCCGGTTTTTTTGCTGTGCAGTTTACAGATGTAGGCATAGGTGTCGGGTTCG
>JAUUDF010000038.1 GCA_030826885.1 Sulfurovum sp.
ATGTAGCATCTGCAATAACAGTGACTGCTCTTGGAATGCATGCATGATATGGTGGCTCATACTCAAATATATTCTTTCTGACCCACGGCAAACTTCGTTGGTATTCTAAAGCTGATTGTTTTAGTGTTTGCTTACCATAAAAGTACTCATCAAAAATAACTTGGTGAAGTTTATCTGGTCGTCGTTTGGAAGAAAACCAATGACTACACTCTGTACATTGGTAACGCTGGATACCTCTTCGTTTCCCTCTTTTTATCGTTGTTTTTGAATGACATTGGGGACAATATTTGGTGCTTTTTTACAGCCATCTGTAAATAATCCTTCGTTTCTTCCCAATATACCGTACTTTGCTTATGTTTTTAAGCGCCTATTTTTTTCATTAAGTCTAATAAATTGCATGAGACTGTTGGATGGAACTTTGGTGTTAACTCTATAGAACTCCCTATTCTCAAGGAAAGAGACATGAACTGAATTCGATTTAAAAGAAGTCTTACGTTTTCCTCTTAATCCGTACTTTTTTGGGGCTTAACAGCTCCAAAGCCGTCTTGACCATGGGCTCTTCAAGGAGGGTGGAGGGGTCTTTTTCCTTGGCCGCTTCGGTATTGCCCGCATCGGGTGCGATGCAGGAGCTTTTCATTTCCACCTCTTCGATCATCGAGCCCGCATCGGCATCTGTGTGTGGTGTTTCGGAAACTTCCTCAGGTTCAGGTTTATGGAGATTCTCTGCACGCTCAACGGAGGTAGCTGAGCCGAATGAACCTAACTCACTGCTGTCTGTCCGGGCTTTTTTTTTAGCGATGTTTTTGATCTTCGTCTCAAACCCGAAGAGTTCTTTGACGAACATATTAATGATGCCCCAGTGCTTGATGAGGATTTTTTTGTCCTCCTCTTCGGCGGTCGACTCCCAAGTCAGGAGATCGTCTTCAAAACTGACGAAGGTGATGTTGCGCTCGAAGCAGCTGCCAAGATCGTAGTCGCGGTCGTAAATTTTGCTTATAAGTGTTTTGAATTTGCTAGTTCCGATGGTTGAGGGCTGACTGCCTGGAGGCGGTGTTTGGGTGTCTGCTGCTGACGGTGAAGGTTCTGTGTTGGCAGAAGGGGCGGGTTGTTCGCTGCTGTTGACTGTTTCTGTTGAGCTTTGAGTCTCTTGGAGATGAGCGCTCTCTTCAGAGTGTTCGCTCTCTTCCGCCTCATGCTCATGGCCATCTTCGTTCTGAAGAGTGCTATTGGTACGTGGTGCACTCACCTTTGGCAGGGTCGCCTCTATCTCCTCTTCGGTAATGGTGATGACCTCTTTGGGCGCGGGAATGTCCGGTGCGGGAGTGGTGACCATGATCTCGCTGACACTGACCCCTTTGAGCTCTTTTTCCAGTCCTCTGATCATGGTGTCTATATCTTTGATCTGCAAAGCTTCCATCATCTTAAAGAGTGCAAGAGAGAGGACAAATTCGCCGTCGCTACCCAGAGAGAGCAGGTTCTTGGACTCTGCAATAATACGGAAAAAGCGCTCGATGATCATCGGGGTAAGGGTTGTATTGCCCTCAAGCAGCACACTCTTAAGATAAAGGGTCAGCTCATCTAAAATCATCTCCGCCTCATAGTCGGAGGCCAAACGCAAAAAGTCCAGCACGGCGTTGGTATCTTTTGCCATGATTGATTCGATCAGTTTCGCCAGCAGACCCGGTTCGATGATGCCAAGCATCCCCGTGACGGTTGTCACATCGACATGCCCCTGCGCATAGACGATCGCCTGATCGAGCAGGGTCAGAGAGTCTCTGAGGCTCCCTGCACCGCTGCGTGCGATGATCTCGACAGCCTCTTTGTCGAAACCTATCTGCTCTAGGTTGAGAATGTGCTCAAGGTGTTTTTGTACCATCTGCTGCGGGATCTTTTTGAAACGGAAGTGCTGGGTGCGTGAGAGGATGGTCGCCGGTAGTTTGAGCGGATCGGTAGTGGCAAGAATGAACTTAACGAAATCGGGTGGCTCTTCAAGGGTTTTGAGCAGAGCGTTGAATGCCTGATTGGTCAGCATATGGACTTCATCGATGATGAATATTTTGTAACGTGCGGTGCTGGGTTTGTACTTGGTATGTTCGATGAGGTCTTTGATGTCGTCAATACCGCGGTTGCTGGCGGCATCCATCTCGATGATGTCCATATGGCGATTTTCCGCTGCCATGGTACAGTGGATGCATTCGCCACAGGGTTGGGAGCTTGTTCCTTTTTCGCACAGCAGCGCTTTAGCAAAAATACGTGCGGTCGAGGTCTTTCCGCTTCCCCGCAGTCCGGAGAAAAGGTAGGCGTGTGAGAGACGTCCGTTGTCAAGTGCCAGGGAGAGTGTACGGGAGACGGATTCCTGTCCGATCAGATCGTTAAAGGTGGACGGCCGGTACTTTCTGGCTAGGGCTAGTGACACGCTGACTCCTCTGTTTTTTAAGTACACTATTGTAGTCAAATTTTACTTTCGGTTGGTATAATCAAAACATTGAAAATCATGATGAAAAAGGGGAGAAGAAGATGAGACTTGACCACGAAGAAGAGAGCCGGAACGTAGAGGACCGTCGAAGAAGCGGCAGTTACGGAGGCGGCGGCAAAATCAGCATGGGAACACTGATGATGCTCTGGCCTATCATCCGCCCACTGCTACGTTCGAAATTCGGGTTGCTGGTTATCGGGGCGGGAGTGCTGGCGTATATGGCGGGGTTTAACCCTCTCTCTTTGCTGGGAATGGGCGGTGTCTCTTCACATCCTGTAAACAAGGCGAAAGAGGAAAAACAGGCAGTGTTTATCAAAAAGGTACTCAAAAGTACGGAAGATATCTGGACGCAGCTGCTGCCAAAATACGGATTGCGTTATAAGAAACCGGTATTGGTGCTCTACAGAGGCTACACCCACAGCGGGTGTGGCGGTGCACAGTCCCAGATGGGACCGTTCTATTGTCCGGTAGACAAGAAGGTCTATCTTGATTTGAGTTTTTTTGATGAACTCGCACGTCGTCACAATGCACCCGGAGACTTTGCCCAGGCCTATGTACTTGCCCATGAGATAGGACACCATGTGCAGGATCTCGCCGGTACCCTGGACAAGGTACAGCGCATAAAACAGCAGTGGGGAGGCAACAGCCGACGTGCCAATGCACTGCAGGTAAAAGTGGAGCTTCAGGCAGACTGCTACGCGGGTGTTTGGGGGCATTATGCCCAAAAACAGTTCAATATGCTCGAACCCGGTGACCTTGAAGAGGCACTCAATGCCGCCAGTGCCATTGGGGATGATACACTCCAGAAGGAAGCGACAGGACGTGTCCGTCCCGATGCCTTTACCCATGGTTCATCGGCCCAGCGTGTAACCTGGTTTAGGCGCGGTTTCGAGAGCGGCGACCTGAGGCAGTGCAACACATTTAAATAGGACGCTGCCTTGGGGAGATTTCTCTCTGCGGTACAGACACATCTAACCCCATCTTCGCTATAATCCCTCTCTAATGATCAATCCAGACAAGAGAGACCAATGAGCTACAAACCAAGTGAGATAGAGTCCAAATGGCAGCAGAAATGGGAAGAGGAGGGTGCGTTTGAACCCTCGGATTCTTTGATACAGCCGAAGAAATATATTTTGAGTATGTTTCCTTTCCCAAGCGGCAGGCTTCATATGGGACATGTGCGTAACTACGCCATTGGAGATGCCTTGGCGCGTTATTACCGCAAGCAGGAGTACAATGTTCTGCACCCCATTGGCTGGGATGCCTTCGGGATGCCGGCGGAGAACGCGGCGATCAAGCATGGCAGACACCCAAAAGAGTGGACCTACAGTAATATCGACTATATGCGAAAGGAGCTTAATTCTCTGGGTCTCTCTTTCTCCAAAAGCAGAGAGTTCGCGACCTGCGATCCACTCTATACCAAGCATGAGCAGAAGTTCATTATTGAAATGTATAAAAAGGGGCTGCTCTACCGTGAAAGCACGACGGTCAACTGGTGTGAAACCTGTCATACCGTTCTCGCAAACGAGCAGGTCGAAGAGGGGTGCTGCTGGCGCTGCGACAATCCGGTAGAGCTTAAAGAAATGCCCGGGTACTACCTTGACATTATCAGTTATGCCGATGAACTTCTCGATGATCTGGCGCAGCTTGAAGGCAAGTGGCCGCACCAAGTCATTACCATGCAGCGTAACTGGATAGGCAAGTCTCAGGGACTTTCGTTCACGTTTGAATTAACCGAAGAGAGCAAAGCGAAGCTTGGCGGCAAGTTCGAGGGGTATGAAGTCTTTACTACCCGCCCTGATACCATCTATGGGGTGACCTACTCTGCGTTGGCACCGGAGCATCCTATCACCAAATATTTGATAGAGAACGGACTGCTTGAGGATGATGTGGCGGAGAAGATCAAAGCCATTGCCAATATGACCGAGGTCGAGCGTGCGCAGCAGGAGAAGGAAGGGTATGCGCTGGGCATCGAGGTGATTCATCCGCTTACGGGGGAGAAGATCCCTGTCTGGACAGCAAACTTTGTACTGGCAAGCTATGGCGGTGGAGCGGTCATGGCGGTACCGGCACATGATGAGCGCGACTTCGAGTTTGCGACAAAATATAATTTGCCGATCAAGCGCGTGATAGAAGGAGGGGAGGAGCTGCCCTATACCGGAAGCGGCAAACTTGTAGAGAGCGGTCGTTTTAGCTGTGTAGAGAGTGATGAAGCGAAGATCGCCATCATCAACTATATGGAAGAAGAGGGCAAAGGCAAAGGAACGACCAACTACAAACTGCGAAACTGGGGGGTCAGCCGCCAGCGCTACTGGGGTGCGCCGATTCCTTTCGTACACTGCCCGTCATGCGGACTGGTACCTGAAAAAATCGAGAATCTTCCCGTGGCACTGCCCGATGATGTAGAGATCACTGGTGAGGGGAACCCACTGGAGAACCATCCCACATGGAAACACTGTGCATGTCCAGAGTGTGGCAAAGCGGCACTGCGTGAGACTGATACCCTCGATACTTTCGTGCAGTCAAGCTGGTATCAGTTCCGCTATGCGACCAATCCTAAAAAGTGGGAAGAGATTGGCATAGACAAAGAAGAAGCGGACTACTGGCTGGGGGTAGATCAGTACATCGGCGGTATAGAGCACGCCATTTTGCACCTGCTCTATGCTCGTTTCTTTACAAAAGTACTGAGGGATCTTGGATACCATGACATTGATGAACCGTTTACCAGACTCCTGACCCAGGGAATGGTGCTCAAAGACGGTGCCAAAATGTCCAAATCAAAAGGCAATACGGTTGACCCTGATGCACTTGTCGAAAAGTACGGTGCAGATACGGCACGTCTGTTCATTCTCTTTGCCGCACCGCCGCAAAAAGAGGTGGAGTGGAACGACTCGGCAGTTGAAGGTGCCTTCAGGTTCCTTAAAAAACTTTATGACAGAAAAGCGAAGGTGACAGGCAGCACACTTCCTGAAATAGATCACGGCACTCTAGGCAAAGAGAGTAAACTCGCACGTGTGAAAGTCTACGAGGCGATTCAGAAGTCCAAAGATGTCTATGAGAGTACCTTTGCCTTCAACACACTTATTGCCGCCTGTATGGAGGCGCTCAATGCCCTTGACAAACAGGAAAGCAGTGAGGTATGGACGGAAGGGATGTACATTATCCTCAACCTGCTTGAGCCGATTGTGCCGCATGTAGCAACAGAGTTGAGCGAACAGCTTTTTGAACGTAAGAACTTTCATGGTAAGATAGAGGTCAAAGATGAGGTCTTTGCACAGGAGAGCATTCTCTATGTGGTGATGATCGGCGGAAAGAAACGTACCCAGATCGAAGTTGATCCAGGTGCGTCGCAGGAGGAGATCCTCGCTGCAGCCAAAGAGGCGGGAGCGAAGTGGCTTGAGGGAATGCAGGTCGTCAAAGAGATCGTCGTGCCAAACAAACTGGTGAACCTTGCGGTGAAACCGGCATAAAAAGGAAAAATACAATGCGTCGTAGTGTTATGAAATTCATTCTTTCCGGTGTGGCTGTCCTGTTGACGGCATGTGCCTACCAGCCATCTTCCCATGTGATCAAAAACCTTTTTTCTGATTCCGTCTATGTTGAGGTAGAGGTTGACCGTGCCGAACCGGAGAATGCCCCTTTCGTCAAAGATGAGATGCACCGAATCGTCTATAACCGTTTCAAAGGACATATTGCGCCTAAAGATCAGGCAGAAAGCCAAATCTATATCGCCTATTCGGGTACCTATTTTCAGCCGCTGAGCTATACGGACGGTTATGTGACCCGTTACCGTGCCTACACGCATATGCGCTTTAGAATGATCACCAAAGATGGTGAGATCAAGAAGAATATCGATGCGATCTACGAAGCCGATATCAAAGACAGCGCGCTGACCTCTTCGGCACTTCGTATCGAGGCGATCAAAAAAGGGCTTGAGAAAGGACTGGATCAGTTCCTTGCCTATGTCAGTGCACGATCGATGCATATGAAAGCGAAAGAGAAGCAGCAGTAGTCGTCTTGATGTACCTCTCTGCTTTTCTTGAAAGCAAACCCCTCTACTACAAAGAGATAGAGCATGCGCGTGTACACCACGCCTATGCGATGCTCAAACCGCATATACGCAGACCAAAAACCGTTCATATCGTCGGTACCAACGGCAAAGGCTCTACCGGACGGATGATCGCGCATTTAGCGTTTAGCGCTAAGCGCTCAGCGTTTAGTGTAGGACACTACAGCTCTCCACATATTCTCAAGTTCAATGAGCGCATTTGGATCAATGGTGCAGATGCTTCCGATGAGGTGCTCGAGGCGGCACATCAAAGGCTTTATGGTATTCTTGGCAAAGAGATGAGCGAAGCACTGAGCTATTTTGAGTATACGACACTGCTGGCCTTTGTGGTCTTTGAAAATTGTGACCTGATGGTACTTGAGGCAGGGCTTGGCGGAGAGTTTGATGCGACCAATGTCTGTGATAAGGAGCTGAGTGTCATCACCCCTATCGGTGTCGACCATCAGGCGTTTTTGGGAGAGACGATTGAAGAGATCGCTGCAACCAAACTGCGCAGTGTCCAAAAAGGTGGCAGAGTCCTTTTGGCTCCGCAGCCATACAAAGAGGTTTACAGGGTAGCCAGGCAAATTGCCAAAGATAGGGATGCAACACTTTTTTTGAGTGAGCAGTTGAGAGTGAACAGTGCACAGCTGGAGAGTATCGCCCGACAGAAGGGATGGGCGGATTATCTTGTAAGCAATGCATCGGTTGCGTTGCAGGCTTTGGATATTTTAGAGATAGCTTACGATATTGATGCACTGCAGACACTGGAGCTTTTCGGCCGCTTCTATCCGTTGAAGGAGAACGTCCGCATTGATGTGGGGCACAATCCTTTGGCTGCCAGAGCCATTGTAGAGGCGATGGATCTCGAGACGGTGCTGGTCTACAATTCGCTTGATGACAAGGATTATGAATCGGTACTGCGTACACTCAAGCCAAAGGTCAAACGGGTGGAGATCATCCCCATCGTCTCACAGCGTGCGACGACCAAAGGGGCGATCGAAGAGGCGTTGAGAAAAGTCGATTTGCCCTATGAGGATTTTAGCGGCAGGGTCGACCCCAAAGAGCACTACCTTGTCTTTGGGTCGTTCTATACGGTGGAAGCGTTTTTGAAAGCATTGAAAATTAACAGTTAAAATTAAAAATGGTGGCAGGCATTGCTTGGCAGTGCTTTTATGTATGGGAGAGAAATGTGATTTACCAAAGTAATATTTATGAATACCTTTTGAAGGATGCGCATCGCCAGCTACTTCTCTGTGCCGATGACAAAGAGGCAAAACAGGTCGGTGATGTTGCAAACCTACAGGGCTTTGATACTTTTGTACTGCCCGATATGCGTGTGAGCGTGGGAGAGGATCTGCGGGCATACAGTGAGGAGCTCCGTGCTTTTTTTACGCAGCTGTTTGCCTTTTACCGCAGTGAGAAAAAAAAGGTACTTGTCGCCCCGCTGCATACGGCTCTGCTGCCCTTTCCAAAACCGGGGCTGGATGATGTGCTGACGATCGAGTTTGCCCAGACACTCGATCTGGCAGCCCTCAAAGAGAAGCTCTACCGATGGGGGCACCATTTTACCGATATCGCTGCCCAGCCGGGTGAGGTGTCGTTCCGGGGGGATATTGTCGATATTTTTCCTGTGGGGAGTGAAAAGCCCTACCGTATCTCTCTCTTTGATGAGGAGATAGAGTCGATCCATCACTACGATGAGAACTCTCAGAAGCGAGTAGGCGAGGAGCTGGAGGGGCTGGAGGTGACCCCTGCCTTTCTGGCACTCGATACCCAGGCTCATGAAGCGCTGCAGCAGCGCTGTGAGCAGAGCCGCTACGAGACCTTTGTCAAAGATATAGACTCGCTGGGGCTCTGGCATCTGGATGATCTCGCGCAGAATGTTTTTGAGATAGACAAGGGCATTTTGTGCCGCAATCTTGATGAGGAGCTTCAGGAGATCTATGAACTCGATACGCCGCTTGTGGAGCGCAAAGCCTTTCTGCTGCCGGTTATCCCCGAGGCGAACGCCTACCGTGATCTGGAAGTCACAGATCCCAACAAACTCCTTGAGAGCCACAAAGAGAAAAAGATAACCGTCATCGCACGCAATGAGAGTATCGTACGCGGTTCTCAGCTGAGCAGTTTTGAAAATATCGAATTTCTCTATCAGGATGGTATCGTCAACCTCCTCGGTCCCGACAGACTCATTCTCTCACTCAACAAACCGCTCAAGCGCAAACGGGTCAAAAAAGCCAGCATCATCCTCGATGAGCTCAAGCCCGGCGACTATGTGGTGCATGAGAATCATGGAGTGGGGATCTTTCGCGGGATCGAAAAAAGAGAGGTACTCGGAGCGACATCGGAGTTTGTGACTATCATGTACCAAAATGAAGATACCCTGTTCATTCCGGTAAGCAATCTGGAGGTGATCGACCGCTACGTCGCAGAAGGGGGCGCACTGCCAGTGCTAGACCGTATGGGCAAGGCAAGCTTCAAGAAGCTCAAAGGCAAAGTCAAAGAGAAACTCTTTGCCATTGCCTCACAGATCATCAACCTCTCGGCACAAAGGCATCTGAAACAAGGCATACGTCTAATCAGCAGTGAACAGGGAGCAAAGAGCAGTGAGGAGAGAGAACTGGCAGAGAAGATCGCTGCCGAGCATCAGCTCTTTATGTCCAAGGCGGGCTTTGTGCATACGGAGGATCAGGAGCGTGCCATCATGGAGATGCTTGAAGATATGCAGAGTGGCCGTATGATGGACAGACTGCTGAGTGCCGATGTGGGATTTGGCAAGACAGAAGTGGCGATGAACGGGATGTTTATCGCAGTCAAAAACGGCTATCAGGCGATGATGATCGCGCCGACGACACTGTTGAGCGCGCAGCACTACAAGAGCCTCAAAGAGCGTTTTTATGACTGGGGTATCAAAGTCGCCAGAGTTGACCGCTACACCACCACCAAGGAGAAAAATGCGATCTTCAAAGGACTCGAAGAAGGCAGCATCGATGTGGTGGTAGGTACCCATGCACTGCTCAAGGCAAAGTTCAAAAATCTTGCACTGGTGGTCATCGATGAAGAGCACAAATTTGGTGTCAAGCAAAAAGAGGCACTCAAGGAGATGAGTATCGATACACATCTACTCAGCATGTCTGCCACACCGATTCCCCGATCGCTCAACATGGCGCTTTCGCAGGTCAAGAGCTTTTCGGAGATTCTCACACCGCCGACAGAGAGGCAGGGCGTGCGTACCTTTGTCAAGAGCTATGACGAGAAGATCGTCAAAGAGGCGATCCTCAGAGAGTTGCGTCGCGGCGGGCAGGTCTTTTATGTGTTCAACTCCATTGCCGGTATCGAAGAGAAGAAAAAGAAGCTGCTGGAGATTTTGCCTAAACTGCGTGTGGCAGTACTGCACTCGAAGGTCTCAGCCAAAGAGACCGAAGATGAGATGCTCAAGTTTGAAAACGGTGAGTATGATCTGCTGCTCTCTACCTCCATCGTCGAATCAGGTATCCACATGCCCCATGCCAATACGATGATCGTTGACGGGGCGGATAGTTTCGGGATTGCCGATCTGCACCAGCTGCGCGGGCGTGTCGGACGGGGCGGCAAGGAGGGTTACTGCTACTTTATGGTCACGGACAAAGAGCGTCTGACTGACAATGCCAAACGGCGGCTGCTCGCACTCGAGTCACACTCTGATCTGGGTAGCGGTGCAGTGCTGGCGTTTCATGATCTGGAGATACGCGGGGGAGGTAATATCATCGGTGAAGCCCAGAGCGGACATATCAAGCAGATCGGCTACAGTCTCTATCTGAGGATGCTTGAAGATGCCATCAGAGAACTCAGCGGTCAGAGCAAAGAGGTGACAAAGCAGGTCGATATGAAGCTGGCGATCCAGGCGTATCTGAGTGAAGAGCTCATCGAGGAGGACAGGCTGCGTCTGGAGATCTACCGCCGTCTGGCACAGTGTGAGATTGTGGGAGAAGTCTATGAGATAGAAAATGAGATCGCCGACCGTTTCGGCAAGCTTGATACCGTCACACGCCAGTTCATCGATGTGATGGTGATGAAAGTGCTTGCCAGAGAGCAGGGGATCAGCAAGGTCTCCTCCTATGGGGAGAATGTCTTCATCGAGTTTGCCGAAGAGGGCAAAGAGCGTGTCGTGCTCAAGGCACGAAGCAAGGATGACGATGACATCATCGCTGCAGCAATGGGGTATTTGAGACCCTGATACTTTATTATTTAATTTTAGTTTACCTGGCTCAAGTATACTCCTTATAATTAATTATTCAGGAGAGAACCTTGAGTCAAACAGTAGACAATATTAAAAAAGAGATTTCAAAAGTCCTTGTAGGACAGGAAAAAATGGTAGAGGGGCTGCTTGCCGGACTGCTCTGCCGCGGACATATTCTGCTTGAAGGTGTACCGGGACTGGCGAAGACGACAGCGGTCAATGCGCTTGCCAAGACACTGGGACTTGATTTTAAGCGGGTACAGTTTACGCCCGATCTGCTTCCCTCCGATATTATCGGTACAGAGATATACGATCCTTCTAACAACAGTTTCAAAATCAAACAGGGACCTGTTTTCACCAACCTGATGCTTGCCGATGAGATCAACCGTGCTCCTGCAAAGGTTCAGTCGGCACTGCTTGAAGTGATGCAGGAGCGTCAGGTGACCATTGGTGACGAGACCTTCAAGATCGATCTGCCGTTTCTGGTTATGGCGACACAAAACCCCGTAGAGCAGGAGGGTGCCTATGAGCTGCCCGAAGCGCAGCTTGACCGTTTTATGATGAAAGTAGTGGTCGGCTACAACACCAAAGAAGAAGAGCTGGAGATCGCCAGACGTGTGGCTAACAACAGTTTTGAAAAAATCGAACAGGTAGCGACGAAGGAAGACCTCGAAAGCATCCGTAAAGAGGCGATGGAGGTGCATATGGATGAAGAGGTTGAGAAGTACATCATTGAACTGGTCGCAGCGACACGTGATCCGAAAGCCTATGGGCTTGAGGGGCTGGAGAACTACATAGAATTCGGTGCCAGTCCGCGTGCGAGTATCGACATGTACAAAGCAAGCCGTGCCATTGCCTACCTCAAAGGGCAGGATTATGTCTCGCCCATAGAGATTGCCTATATCGCCAAAGAGGTACTCAGACACCGTATTATCCTCAGTTATGAGGCACAGGCGGATGAGGTGACACAGGATCAGATCATCGAGAAAATTTTATCAGCGGTACCGATTCCGTAAAGCAGGCAGCGTTAAAGATTAAGGGAAACGAGAGATCAGACCCCTTGGTCAGGAGATTTTAGTGAATAAAAAAGCAAAAAAAATTATACTTAAGACAAAGAAACAGGTCTACGGAGATATGCTGGGCAACAACGCTTCTCTTTTTCAGGGAGAAGGCTTTGAGTTTGCCGAGCTTCGTGAGTATGTGTATGGTGACGATGTCCGGAAGATCGACTGGAAGACTACGGCAAAACTGGGCAAACCCTTTGTCAAAGTCTACAGAGAAGAGCGGGAGCTCAATGTCGTGGTCGTGACGATGATGAGCGGGTCGATGTACTTCGGTACCGTAAAACAAAAAAGTGACATTGCTGCTGAAGCCGTGGCGACACTGGGCTTTTCGGCAGTGAAAAACAGCGACCTCTTTTCGCATATGATCTTTGCTGATGATCTCTACAGTCTGAACAAGCCAAGCAAAAAGCTTTTTGCCGTGCACAAGGCAGTAGAGGAGCTGACTGCATTTAATCCGCTTGGCAAACCTGCGGACTTCAAGGCATTGACCCAGATGCTCAATGACAGGCTCAAGAAAAAAGCACTGCTCTTTATCATCTCCGATTTTGTGGGCGATATTGATCTGAAGCTTTTAAGCAAGAAGCATGATGTCTATGCCGTGATCATCCGTGACAAGTTTGAAGAGGACCCGAGTGAGCTGGGCTATTTGCGTTTGATTGATATGGAGACAAAAGAGAGTTTTGAAGGCAATATTGACAGTGCTACGCTTAAAAGCTACAAGAAGGCACTGTTGAAAAATGACGAGAAGCTTTACAGACAGTTTAAAAAACAGGGTGTACGCTTTACCAAGATCTATACCCACGAAGATGCTGCCGTGAAGCTGGCAAAAGGTATGAGATAGATGAAGAGGATGGATCATGAATGAACAGAACCTGACGGCACAACTTAGAGATATCAAACCGCTCATAGAGATTCCTGACAGCAGTTTCTATATCTACTGGGCGCTTATAGGCTTTGGTATCTTCACAGGGCTTGCCGTTCTCTTTTTTATTGCCAAAAAACTCTGGGAGAAGCGCAAGCAGAACCTTGCCAAGACATATTTGGCGGCGCTTAAGTCGATAGACTGGAGTGACAGTAAAAAAGCGGCGTATGAAGCAACGCACTATGCCAGACTGCTGGCAACGGATGAGCGGAGACGAGAGCTGTTCAGTCAGCTTGAACCGATGCTTGAGAAATACAAATATAAAAAGGTGGTCGACAAGGTTGACCAGGATACATTAAATCAGTTTAATCTTTTCGTGCAGGTAGCAGATGAGTCAGTTTAGTTTCCAATATCCATTGGCCTTTTTGGTCATACTGCTGTTTTTGGTCTGTGCCAAGTGGTGCAAGGAGCGCAGCCGTGCGATCTTCTTTCCGCATGTTGCCGCACTCATCGCCAAAGAGGGGCACAAGAGTTCTCTGCTGGTATGGCTGAAGTGGGTCGGCATTGTTGCGGCAGTGACCGCACTGGCATCGCCGGTAATCACCAAGAGTTATGTCAACTCAAAAAAAGAGGGGCGTGACATCGTACTGGTGATTGACAGTTCCGGTTCGATGCGTCAGCAGGGCTTTGACCCCAACGATATGTTCAAAAGCAAATTCGATGTGGTCAAAGAGGTTGTGGATGATTTTATTCAGAAGCGAAAGAATGACCGTATAGGGCTTATTACCTTTGCCGATGTCGCATTCATTGCATCACCGCTTACATTTGAAAAAAAGTTTCTCCGCGATATTACCCGTATGCAGGAACTTGGGGTTGCGGGTAGAAATACCGCAATCAATGATGCACTGGTGCAGGCATACAACCTCTTAAGCAAGAGCAAGGCAAAAAGCAAGATTGTTATTTTGCTTACAGACGGGATGGACAATATGAGCAAAGTCTCTTTTCCCGATGTCAAGAGTATGATCGAAAAACGCAAAGTCAAACTCTATACCATTGGTATTGGCGGACCGAGAGACTATGACGGTGCCTACCTGAATGCATTGGCAAAGGCTGGACATGGCGAGGCGTTCGGGGCGAGAGATGCCTCACAGCTGAGTAAAATTTATGATGAAATAGACAAGCTTGAAGCAAGCAAACTCAACAGCAAAAAGGTGGTGGAGCATACTTACCTGTATATCTATCCGCTCTTTTTGGCGGTGTTGAGTCTTTTGCTGTTTATCTATTTTAGAAACCAAAGAGGAGTGTGATCATGGAATTTGTATATCCCTATCTTTTCTGGGTCATGATCGTTCCATTTATTCTCTTCGCCGTGCTGGTGGCTACCAACAAAGAGCGCCTTTCGCGTATTTTTGACGAGAAAGTACTTGAGCGGCTGAGTGCGGCGAACGAGAGCATGCCGCAGAGGTTGAGAAACATCATTCTGTTTACAGGTATATTTTTCATGATCGTAGCGATGGCGCGTCCGGTGGTCGACAAGGGAGAGCAGACGGTAGAGGTCAAAGGGCTGACCGTACTGACGGCACTGGATATTTCCGGTTCGATGCGCAGCAAAGATGTCTACCCCAACCGTCTGGAGTTTGCGAAAAAGAAGATGGATGCTTTTTTTGATGCGATGCCAAGCGATGAGGTGGGTGTCGTGGCATTTGCCTATGCACCGTTTGTCCTGGCTCCTTTTACAAGTGACAAGGCGACACTAAAGATGATCATAGACGGTGTGGATGACAGCTACATCAACATGGGCTCTACCGACTTTTCGGCACTGGGCACGCTGGCATCCGAACTGCTTGAGCAGAAAAAGCCGAAAATTCTTGTCGTCTTTACCGACGGTGGGGATGAGAAGGCGATTGCAGGCTTTGCCGACATACTCAAAGCCAATCACATAGACCTGTACGCCGTGCTGGTAGGTACAAAAAAAGGAGCGCCCGTGCTTGATGAGAACGGCAAACCGATGAAACAAAAAGACGGCACTATTGCCATTACACAGCGCAACGACGCACTCGGAGCATTGGCAAAAGCCAACGGTGGCGCCTATGTAATTGCAGGAAATGGCAACGATGACATGAAACAGCTTGCGGATGTGATCCATGCCAAGTACAAAATGCAATCACAGGGAAAGGTCAAAGTGCATCAGCGCAGTGAATATTTCTATTATCCGCTGGCACTGGGACTGCTTTTCCTGCTGGCAGGGTTCAGCTCTTTTCCAAGAATAGAACGCCGCAAAAAAGAAGGAGGTGCAGTATGATGTTTGCAAAGACTAAAAGTCTGCTGTTACTGCTTGTATTAGGATATGTTTTTGCATTATCCGCTTTTGCCGGATTGACCGATTTCAAGACCATTAAAGAGGCAAAAGAGGCATACAAGGCAAAAGAGTATACCAAGAGTGCTGCACTTTTCAATGCACTGGACAAGTCTGCACCTCAAAAAGCGTATGATGTGGGAAATGCCTACTACAAGTCCAAAAACTATGCTGCTGCGCTGAAAGCCTATGAAGAAGCAAAAGGCAAAGGGGTGGATGAAGCACAGCGTCTGCATAATATCGGCAATAGCTACTTTATGCAAAACAAGCTGGAGAAAGCGATAGAGGCGTATGAAAAAGCGCTGAAGATCCGTGAAGACAAAGATACCCGCTTCAATCTTGAGTTGGCGAAAAAGAAGAAAAAACGTCAGGAACAGAAAAAGAAGCAGCAGAAGAAAAACAAACAGCAGAACAAGAATCAAAAGAAACAGAATCAGAAAAACCAGCAGAAAAAAGACCAGAAGAATAAGCAGAACCAGAATAAGAACAAACAGGATCAAACGAAAAAAGAGCAGCAGAACAAGAATAAAAAGAAGCAGAAGCAAAACGATCAGCAAAAGAAAAACGATCAGAAAAAACCGGGAGAGAAAAAGAAAGAAAATCAGAAAAAAGAGGGCGACAAGTCCAAATCCGGTGGCAAAAAAGAGAAAAAACCCCAAAATAAAAAGGGCAGTGCAGATTCTGCCGTGCCAAAAGCGCAGAAAAAGATGAGCAGAGAAGAGAAGCTTAAACAGGCGGAGCTCAAACGTCTGCTGAAAAAAATGGGGCAGAAGAAAACCCCGACCATGATGTACCGTATGGGCAATGCAAAACCCAAGCGGCAGCAGGATATTAATCCATGGTAAATATATTAAAAATTGAAAGTGAGACAGGTAAAATGAAATATAGAAAGATTATTGAATCCTGGGTATTGATGATAGGTTTTTTGTCACTCTTGGCACCCTTGAGTGCGGCATCGGTAGAGGCAGTACTCTCACAACCGGAAGTGGTTGCGGGCAATATGGCACAGCTGCGGATTATTGCAGAAGGCGACAGAGTACAGTTTCCCGACATTAGGCAAATAGACGGTGTACCGGTACAGGGACGCAGCCAGACACAGCATACCTCTATGCAGGTGATTAACGGCAAAAGCAGTATTGCACATACGACCGATCTCATTATTACTTTTGCTCCGACAAAAGATATGGACATCCCCTCCTATACGGTGAATATAGACGGCGCAGTGTATAAAACCGATCCTCTGCATCTGAAAGTCGTTAAATCGACAGCGCCCAGTGCAGTCAGTACCGGCAAGTTTTCACTGACGCTCAAAACCAATAAAAAAGAGGTGAGTGTCGGGGAGCCTCTGCTTGCAACAGTCTATTTCTCACTGAAAAACGATGTACGCCTCTCGGACAACCCGCAGTACCAAAGACCGGCGTTCAAGGGCTTTTTTGTCAAAGAGGTGAAAGGGGAACTCAGTTACATCAAGGGCGATCACCGTATTACAGAGCTGCGCTACATCCTTACTCCTGAAAAAGCGGGTGACTACATTCTTGGACCGGCAACGGCAAAAGTGGGTGTCGCCGATACCAGCAGACGTGATATTTTCGGACGATTCTTCGGTACGATATGGCAGCCGCTTCGTTCCAATACAGTGAGTGTGCATGTCAAACCGGTTGCACAGGATGCCGACCTCATAGGCAATTTTCATATTGAAGCATCACTAGATAAGACGGAGGTCAAAGCGAACCAGCCGGTCAATCTGACCGTAACCATCGAAGGGGAAGGCTCTTTAGAAGATTTTGATCTTGAGAGTTATGACATCGATGATGTGACGGTCTATGGTGATGATGCAGAGGTCAATACAGAGGTCATCGGCGACAAGCTAAGAAGCACGTATGTCAAAAAGTTTGTCTTTATTTCCGATCATGACTTTGTGATTCCCGAGCGTACGCTTCGGATGTATGACCCTGAGCACAATGAGACAAAGCGCTTGCACATTCCGTCCTATGAGGTGCATGTCAAGGCATCACACCATGCTGCTGCCCCGGCACACTCGGATGACAGTAATGTACAAACCGGACGGGTGCAGACTGATTTGAAGGTTACGCAGCCATCCAAAACAGCTGGGGCATCGACACCATCGGCTGTACCGTCTTCAGTAGCATGGTGGATTGTTGCACTGGCATTTTTGGCAGGAATGATTACGACATACCTGTTAGGCAAACTGCCATGGCATAAACCCAAAAGCAGTCCGTTCAAAGAGTCGGAAGCACTTAAAATACTCTATGCCCATATGAGTGAGGATACTGCAGTCGAAGAGATGGTACGTAAACTCTATGCTAAGAAAAATGGGCAAAAAGATGTTACAATCGACAAAAAAGAACTCAAAAGGTTAGTGGAAAAATATCGTAACCGCTGACGTTTACAGGAAAACATCGATGTCCCTTCCCCATACCGCTCTCTTCTACGGCAGCGTAGAGGAGGCGTATCTCGACACTATTAAAAGTATCTGCCATGACAAACAGCTGCGTGTCTCCTTTTTCCCTATTTCAAAACTTTTTACCGTGACACATAACCATTTTAGCCATTATGCAGTATGCGGCAGCCTTGGTGAAGTAAAAGAGGTTCTCTCTTTTGCTATGATTGAGCATGTTTCAGTGGGCATCGTTCCGCTGCCTTCACAAAAAAAACTCATGCGTACCTTCGCGCTTCCCTCCTCCCTGGAGGAAGCTGTGACACTGGCTGCAAGCCCCTCGGAAAAGAGGGTCGATATGCTGTTGTGCAACCGTGAAATAGTACTGCATGAGGTGACAGCCGGAGACGTGCCGCCGCTGGACAGGTACGAAGGTTCGGTATCCTCCTCTCAAAATTGGGGAAGGATGGGGCTTTTTTTCCATACGCTGCGTAAAGTCAGTACACTGCATCACCGACGTTTTTATCTGAAAGATGGAGAGGGCAAAGCGCTTTCCTTCTCGGCGGTAGGGCTTGTAGCCCTGGAGTACAATACGGGTACATTTGCTTCAAAACTGCTTTCCAGGCAGCTTAATGCCGAGGATGGAAAACTCTCTATGTTGATTCTCTCCCCTGTTTCGATGCTTCAGTATGTAGGCTATCTCTTCAGGACACTGATGCCGGGAGAACTCAAGCAACTGCCGCGTTCTCTTGGCTACCTGCGTACAGAAAAAATGCATATAGAAAGCGATTCGCCTCAGGAGGTGGTAATTGACGGAGAAGTTAGACAGCAAACCCCCGTTACGCTTCAGGTAGAGAAACAGGCACTGCGTATCAGTGTCGGAGAGGCATTCTGGGAGAATCAGTGTAGTGGGGTCAAGGGTAAAAGCAGTATGAAGATTGACCATCTCCCCAGTGATGAAGAGAGTGCGGCATACCTTTCCAAGTCACTCCCGCTTTTTAGCCACGCATCACAGGAACAGTATGCCTCACTCTTTTCTGCATTACGCGAAGAGGCAAAACTGACATCGACATTTATGAGCCTGCTGATACTTGCGACCATGATAGCCACACTGGGACTGTTCATCAATTCTGCTTCGGTGATCATCGGGGCGATGCTGCTTGCACCATTGATGCAGCCGATAGTGAGTTTGAGTATGGCGGCGCTCAGGCAGGAGAGTACTATGGAGCTTACTGCCCTCAAAACCATTACAGTGGGTGTGGCATCCGTACTGCTCACTGCCGCTTTGATTGCATGGATGATGCCGATTGCCAAACTGACGACGGAGATGGCAGGAAGGCTCTCACCGACTATTATTGACCTCTTTGTGGCCATTGTTTCCGGGGCGGCAGCAGCCTATGCCAAAAGCAATGAAAAAATTTCTGCATCCCTTGCCGGTGTTGCCATTGCCGTGGCGTTGGTACCGCCTATTGCCGTTGCAGGTATCGGGATAGGTTGGGGTGAATGGCAGATGTTCACTTCGTCTTTTCTGCTCTTTTTGACCAACCTCATAGGTATCGTGCTTGCAGCCGCATTGACCTTTATGGTACTGGGCTACTCTCCGCTGCATATTGCTAAAAAAGGGATCATTGTCTGGCTGCTTATTACCGCTGTGGTATCGGTACCGCTTTACAGTGCGTTTAAAAAAATGCAGCTGCATACCGGATTGCAAACTGCACTCGGAAATGCGGTGTTCACGCTCGATCAGCACCATGTAGTACTTACACATATTGAACCTGTCGAGAAAGTGGACCACATACAGATTCGATGCGAGGTGATCTCGAATGGTTATCTGACCAAGGCGGAGAAAGTGTTGCTTAAAAGAAAAATTATGGAGAAAGCAGGAGAGAATGTGGAGGTAATTGTTACATTCAGGTATCGGCTATAGAATGGTGTGAAGGCTGTTTGCCTCACTCATCCACCGGTTAAGTGCTTCCCACTCTTCGTTTTCTACCATTTTTTGACACTGTGCCAGTTCCGTTGAGAGTGCGTCGATCGCTTCGAGCAGGTTCTCTTTGTTTTGCCTGAAAATATCTTCCCACATATTCGGGCTTGATTTGGCGATACGGCTCATATCTCTGAACCCCCCTCCGGCAAGCGCGACGATGCTTTCAGGGTCTTCCTGACGCATGACCGCATTGGCAAGGGCATAACTAAGCGCATGAGGCATATGGGAGATGAATGCGGCATGACGGTCATGCGCTTCGGAGTCCATAAAAACCAGTTTCATACCGATCGCCTCAAAGAGTGTTTTGGCGATCTGCTGCTGATGCTCACCGCTCTTTTCAAGGTCACAGAGGACGACGACTTTACCTTCATAGAGGTCGGGAAGGGCTGCCTGGGGGCCAAATTTTTCCGTACCGGTCATGGGGTGTGCGGTAACGAAAAAGTGACGTGTAGAGGGCGGAATACTCTGGGAAATTTTTGCTTTGGTACTTCCCAGGTCTATCACGGTACATTCAGGATTGGAAGGCTTGAGCTGCTGTGCAACGGCGATGATACCGTCAACGGGGATACTCAGAAAAACAATATCGCATTTTCCGATTTCATCAAGAGAATCAGTAATGTCGTTGACAAGCCCCATTTCAAGTGCTTGCTGGCAATGTGTCATGTTGTGGTCAAGCCCTGTGACATGCAGATTGGGGTAGACTTTTTGCAGGGCAAGCGAGAGAGACCCTCCCATCAGTCCCAATCCTACGATACCGACATGTTTGTGCTGCATTCTCTTCCTTGTTTTTTGCTGATGAAGACGGCATGTGCCGTCAGGTGCTTCGGGATTATAGCATTTTTTTCATACTGCTCTTATTGAAAAAACGATAAAATGAATGAAAAATTTTGCAAGGCGGACTCTCTTATGGTAAGAAAAATCATACTCGTATGGATGCTTGTCGGCACATTTGTGCTGGCACAGAAGATCACGCAGATCAAGTTTGACGGACTGCATCACCTCTCCAAGTCGGTCGCGACGGAAGTGGCGGGTGTGCATATCGGTGATGAAATGGATATGGCAAAGATCAACCAGTCCATTGTCAACTTCTTTAATCAGGGTTATTTTGAAGATGTATGGGTCGATCGCAAAGGCGGAACGCTGGTCTATCATTTCAAAGAGAAAAAATCGATCGCCAAAGTTGATATCAAAGGATTTGGTTCCGGTGACGAGGGTGAGAAGCTGCTTAAAAGTATCGGATTGAAAAAGGGAGACCTGTATGATGAAGCACGCATCAAGCAGGCGAAGAAACTGTTGGTGGAGAGACTGCAAAGTCAGGGGAATTACGACTCTGTCGTAGAAGTGACCGAAACGCCGGTAGGTGACAGTGCCATGGCCATTGTTTTTGAAGTGAACAAGGGAGAGAAGATCAAAATCAAGAAGATCAACTTCCATGGAGCAAAGGCACTGAGTACAAACGAACTCGAAAGAAACCTTGTGAACAAAGAAGAGGATATGCTTGGCTGGATGCCTTTCATGAATGACGGAGAGGTAAAAGTCGATCAGCTGGAGTATGATGCATATAGGCTCAAAGAGACCTATATGGAACATGGTTATCTAGATGCGGAGGTGGGCAAGCCGCTGATGCGTGTCGATTACAGTGACTACACTGCGGAGGTTGATTATCAGATCAAGGAGGGGCCTCAGTACCGTGTAGGTGACGTTTCCATTGCAAAAAGCCTCAAAAGTCTCGATACACACACTCTGTTGAATGAGCTGAAAATGACAAAAGGAAAGATCTTCAATATCAAGAAGATGCGTAAAGATATCGAGATGATCAAAAGTGCGGTCGGCGACCTTGGTTATGCCTATGCAAAAGTTTCACCACAGATGAAAAAAGATCCGGAGCGAAAAGTGATCAGCCTGAAGTATGTGATACAGCCGGGCAAAAGAGTCAAAATTCATGATGTTCTGATTTCCGGAAACGATACGACCAAAGACAGGGTAATCAGACGTTATATCTATCTTGCTCCGGGAGACTACTTTAATGCGACAGACCTCAAAGAGAGCAAAAGTGCACTGGGAAGAACCGGTTTCTTTGAAAGTGTCGATATTCAGAGTCAGAGAGTTTCGGAAGACCAGATCGATCTTCTTGTCAAAGTAAAAGAGGCCTCTACGGGAACCATTTCACTCGGTGGTGGATACGGCAGCTATGAAGGGCTGATGCTCAATGCCAGTGTTTCTGACAAAAACCTCTTTGGTACAGGTATTACAGGGAGTCTCGGATTTGACATTTCCAAAATTTCCCAGAGCTACAACCTCTCTTTTGTCAACCCGAAGATTTGGGACAGTATGTACAGTCTTGGACTGAGCCTTTACAAACGAAAATACGAATATATTGACTATACCGAGGACAGTCTTGGAGGTTCTCTGAACCTCGGCCGCCAGTTTTTCAGACATCTCTACGCTTCTGTGGGAATCGGTTATGTGGATAACCAGTCTACCTATAATGAAGGAGCAAATATCAGTGATATTCAGCGCAGAATCTATAACGACCAGTATAAAAAGTTGTCAGGGTTTGCCAGCCTTTCGTTTGACAATACTGATGATTACTATCTTCCAAGAGAGGGATATATCGCCTCATTGAGTGCCGAGTTTGCACAGCTTAGCGGAGATGATGTCAACCTGACGACCTACCCTGACGGCTATGGTGACTTTACCAAAATCAATGCCAAATTCGGTGCCTTCTACGGTATGGAAGATATTATTGACTATGACCTGATTTTGCGTTTCAAGGCAAGAGGTACATATATTAAGCGTATTACCGATGACGAGAAGCTTCCGGTAGCAGAGAGACTCTTTATGGGGGGTATTGGAAGCGTCAGGGGTTATCAGCCATATTCTATTTCTCCTGTTCTGCCAAACGGTGACCGCATCGGGGGTACCTACCGTACGTCGGCGACGGTAGAGGCGAGTATTCCACTTTCTGAAGCAGCAAAAATGCGTCTGGCATTCTTCTATGACTATGGTGTTATCGGTATGGATCCGGAACCCTATACCGATCCGATAGATGGTCAGAGAAAGTATTATGACCAAGGCGATATCAAACGGTCATCGGTAGGTGCGGTCGTTGAATGGCAGTCTGGTTTTGGACCGATTAACCTTGTCTTCGGCTATGCGCTGGATGACAAACCGGGTGATGAGACGTCGACCTTCGAATTCTCAATGGGAAGCAAGTTCTAAGACTTTCTTGTCTTCCCTTCCTTTCATTTCTTTTTTGGCTTTAAAAGACTTGACATAGGCAGAAATTTATGGCATCGTTCTCTATAAGAACGCTAAACGCTAAACGCTAAACGCTAAACGCTAAACGCTAAACGCTAAACGCTAAATCCCAAGCGCTTTGTACTTTGGAAACTTTTCTTCATCTTCAATAATAACAGCGAAGGGTATTGGTTTCTCCAAAGACTTTATCTTCTCCTTCGCCAAATAGAGCGGCTTGTCAGAGGTAATTTTCAATGTTTCGTTTCCGTAAGAAAATGTGATTTTGGCACTGTTTGATGCTTCATGAATGAAAACGGTCAGTGTATAGATGAAGCTGAGCCACAGAAGTTCTTCTTTTGGAGGCAGTAACGGCTCAAAACTTTGAAACAGGGGCTTATGCAACAACTCTTTGCCGTGCATTCTCAGCAGCAGAGCAATAAGTATGATCTCCTGATGGGTAAAGCCGTAGTTGAGCTCCTGCATAGCTATATAGAAGGCATGCTGATGTGATTTGTATATGGTCAGTGTTTTGCCAATATTGGAGAGTTTGAGCGCTGCGTGGAGGTGCTTGAGGTAACGCATATCGTCATTAATGCTTGGCTGCAGAATTCGGTAAAGATCAGCGGCGATCTTCAGTTTGTTCTTTTTTTTCGATTCTATATTCACATAGGGCTTGAAACGGTCCAGTAGTGAGGTAATACTCGGATTGGTACCTGACGGGAAGGAGAGCCTGTCCTGTTTGAGCATTTGTTCGAGAAAGACCCCTTCCCTGACTCCGGCTGCACTCGTCATGACATACTGCGCACCGATGGTACGGAGTATGGAGAGCCAGATAAGTGTGCCTTCTCTGATGGTATCGTATCGATTTTTTTTCAGAGGGAATTTTTTCAGCCCTTTTGCACTGGCATGTACAATCTCCTCAAAAAAGGGTAAGTGTGCTTCCACTTCATAGGTAAATGCGTGCAGTTTGTCAAGCGGATAGGCTGTTCGCTTCATGACTGCTTTGCTCAGTGTACGTGCCGTACCGCCGATGCCTATGGCAAGTTGGCCTTTAAAGTGTGAAGGAAGTGCTTCAAGTGCTTTTTTGGTATAGGCAGCGGCTTTTTCGTAAGCCTCTTTACGGGAGGACTCTTTGTCAAAAAAAAGCTCTTTGAGCCGTACTGTTCCAAGGTCCAGCGAATAGGTATCGACAATACGCCCATTTTCTATCAGTGCCATGTCGGATGAACCGCCACCAATGTCAATAGTGATGGCATGGGTAGCAGGAAGCAGATTTTTGGCTGCAATGGCACCATAGGATGCTTCCTTGTTTCCGTCGATAATTTTAATGGAAAGGCCAAGCTCTTTTTTGATCCATTTGACAAAAAGAGAACCGTTAGGGGCATCTCTGAGTGCAGAGGTGGCGACACAGAGTGTTTTGTGTGCCTGATATTTTTCAATGGTATGTAAAAAAGACTGTAGCGCCAAAAAAGCGCGTTTGATACCTACAGGCTGAAGGTAGCCGCCTTTTTCATACGCACCTTCACCAATGCGTACTTTGGACTTTTGCTCGCAAATGAGGTGAAAACCGTAGCGGCTTGTTTTTTCAAAAATGACCAGTCTGGCGGAGTTTGAACCGATATCGATGATCGCGGTTCGTTTTGCCATGAAGGATTACTCTTCTTCCTGAAGTTTTTCGAATTTGAATTTCAGTTCTTCAATGTTTTCGACATTGTCAGGATCGGGGATAATACAGTCGACAGGACAAACGGCGATACATTGTGGTTCATCAAAGTGACCGACACACTCCGTACATCTGTCCGCATCAATAATATAGATTGGATCATTCTCTTCGATTGCTTCGTTCGGACACTCTTCTCTGCATGCATCACATGCGATACATTCATCTGTTATCAGTAATGCCAATTTCTTTTCCTTTTATCGCTGATTTTGCTAATAGGGAGTTATAACCTAGCAAAGCTTATGCTTTATTTAAAAATGTGTAGGGGAAGAGGAGAAACACTCCCAAATCAGGAGTGTATCAGTTGATCTTTTTGGGAAAGCAGAAGCGGTATCCACGCCGTCTGACGGTTTCAATGGTGGTGATATCAAGTGGCTTGTCCATTTTTTGGCGTATCTGGTTAATTGCTACCTCAATGACATTGGGGGTTACAAGTTCAGGCTCTTCCCAGATGGCATCAAGTAGCTGTTCTTTGGAAACGATCTGGTCTTTGTGCATGGCAAGATGGGTCAGTACCTCAAATGGCTTGCCTTTCAGCTCTATTTCGTTGCCTTCGTAAATGATCTTCTCCTCTTCGGGATTGATGATAAGGTCATCGATCTCGATGATGTTGGAAGCGCCGAAACGAAGTTTTGCCTCGATGCGTATAAGCAGTATCTCCTCATCAATGGGTTTACGTATAAAGTCATCTGCACCACTGCGGAGTGCTTCTATCTCACTCTCTTTGTCAAGACGTTCGGAGATAACGATGACTGATGTTTTATGAGATGTTTTTTTGATATCACCGATCATGTTGAGATTGGCTGAAGGGCTGAAATAGGACCATCCAAACAGCACCAGATCATAGTTGCGTATATCGAGATAATATTTGGCATCGCCTATACTTTCTGCCACATCGCACTGGTAGTTGTGTTGTGTCAGCAGCTTGGCAAGTTCATCACTCAATTGGGGATCATCTTCAATAATCAATACTCTCATACAGCACACCCTTCTGTTGTGGTTTTTTTAAGTCTCTTTTAAATTATAGCATAAAAAAAGGTTAACTGAAAGTTTTTTTAAACCAAAATCTTGAAATAGCATACGTGCACTCTTTGCAGTGCTCGTATTCGTGGGGTTTGTTTCATGTTTGAGACGCATCTGAAGGTGCGGTGATGTTAAATCTTTAAGAGGGTTGTGTCGTCATCAGTAGTGCCATTTGGCACTGAGTGCGACAGTGGCATGTGCCATAATTTCTGGTTTGGCAATTTTTAGCGAAAGCGATTCTATGTGGGGATAGGCAGCTATGATCAGCGTTTCAAGATCGGCAAGTGCTTCTTCAAGCAGTGTGTATCGCTCAGTTTTCACTCTGTTTTCTATCATGTCACAGAGATCGGCATAATCAAT
>JAUUDF010000056.1 GCA_030826885.1 Sulfurovum sp.
ATGTAGCAGTTGGTCTGGTAACTGCCCATAGGTTGCATTTTGATTTGCATGCTATAATTCCTTATGGATTTTTATGGTGTATTGGAAGCGGTGATACTCAGTGACGATATTGCGCTTAAGGAGCAGTCGACGCTTCAGTGTTTGACGTATTGTAACGAAAATGAGGTTAGGGCAGCGGAGGGGTTTGAGCCAAAGCATTTTGACACGCCCTCCTATGCTTCAAAATGCTGCATTGTTGAGCCCAGAGCTTTGCCTGCACGTAAAGATTTCGCTTCCAAAGAGGGGCTTGCGACGCTGGTACATGCCATTGCCCACATTGAATACTCCGCAATCGATCTGGCACTCGATGCAGTCTACCGCTTTCCCTTTATGCCTATGGCATACAAATGTGACTGGCTTGAAGTCGCTGTGGATGAGATACGCCATTACAAAATGCTCAATGCACTGCTTGAGACTTTGGGGTACCGGTATGGGGACTTCCCTGTACACTGCGGACTTTTTGATGCCGCAGCGCATACCGCACACAGTGTGCTTGAACGTATGGCGGTCATTCCACGTTACTACGAGGCAAGTGGGCTTGATGTCAATCCGCAGATTATGAAAAAGCTCGAGAACAAACACAAAATAGCTGAAGTGAAAATACTGCTTGAAGCCCTTGAGGTCATTTACGACGAAGAGATAGACCATGTGCGCAAGGGAGACAGGTGGTTCAAGTACCTGTGTGAGCAGGAAGGGGCCGGGGAAGATATCTATTTCACGATTCTTGAGCGCTATGGATTGCTGGAAAAACACCGTCCCCACATTAATGTGACAGCACGCAAAGAAGCAGGATTCGCTTGTGATGAGATATTGAAACTCGGTGCCAAAACATGCGATTGAGTTATGCCTATGAGCAGATGCTCTTTCATCCAAAATGGTATGACTGGTTGACTATTCTGCCGCTCCTGCCACTCTCTGGACTCTATGGCATAGGGATGCTTGTTCGCCGAAAAACGGCAAAGAGAAAACGCTACCCGGTTCCCATTGTCAGTGTGGGTAACCTGATTGTCGGCGGCAGCGGCAAGACACCATTTGTCATTGCCTTGGCATCACGGTATGAAAAAGTTGCGGTCATCTCCCGCGGTTATGGCAGAAAGAGCCGGGGTATGGTCGAAGTAAGCCGTAATGGCAAGATACTGGTCGATGTTACCCAAAGTGGCGACGAGGCAATGGAGATGGCAGAGGCACTTCCGAACGCTTCGGTCATTGTCAGCGAGAAACGGGGCATGGCGATTGAGAAAGTGATAGCCCAGGGTGCGGAGATGATTGTTCTTGACGATGGGTTTAACCGTGTAGAGATAGAAAAGTACGAGATCGTTCTTGAACCGGCGAAGATAAACAACCCCTTTCCTTTCCCTGCGGGACCCTACCGTGAATTTGCCTTCTGCAAGCGTGCAGCGGACATTGTTGCCAAAGAGGGGAGAGACTTTTTCAGAAAAGTGGAGTATGAAGATCTGCAGGAACGGATGCTGCTGGTAACGGCTATCTCGGACCCTGAACGTCTCGATGCCTATTTGCCCAAAGGTGTGGTACAGAAGGTCTATCTGCCTGACCATGCCTATTTTGATGAGAATGAGCTTGAGCGTCTCATGGTCAAGTGTCGTGCCAAGAGCCTGCTTGTCACCGGCAAGGATGCTGTTAAAATGGCAGATTTTAAGTTACCCCTCTCAAAAATGAAGTTAAAATTAGAGATAGAGGCTGCAATTATGCAACAGATAGACATTTATAAAAAAGGATATAACTGTGAAGAGTAAGATCGATGTGGTCAAGACCCTGCTGGACGCACTGCCGTTCATTAAAAAATTCTCCAATGAGAAGATAGTGATCAAGTACGGCGGTTCAGCCCAGACTTCCCCCGAACTCAAAGAGCAGTTTGCGCAGGATATTGTTTTGCTACACCTGGTGGGAATGAAGCCCATCATTGTGCATGGAGGCGGAAAAAGCATTACCAATTTGCTGAGTGAACTCGGGGTAGAAACTAAGTTTGTTGACGGGCAGCGCGTCACAAGCAAAGAGGTGATGCGCATTGCCGAAATGGTGCTTAGCGGTGAGATAAACAAAGAGATTGTCTCTCTGCTCAACAACCATGGCGGCAAGGCAATCGGTATTTCCGGTAAAGATGCGAACTTCCTTGAGGCACGCCCAAAAGATTTTGAAAACTTTGGATATACCGGGGTGATTGAAAATGTCAACCCCGAGATCGTTGACAATATCATCGAGGACGGATTTGTACCGGTCATCGCGCCCATTGCGGCAAGTAGCAGTCTCGGACACCCGGGGTTCAACATCAATGCCGATCTGGCGGCAAGTCAGATCGCTGTGGCACTGGAAGCACGAAAAGTCCTCTTTTTGACCGATACAGAAGGTGTACTGGACAAGGAGATGAACCTCATTAGCAATCTTGACATCGCAAAAACAGAAGCCTTGAAAAAAGACGGTACCATCAGTGGCGGCATGGTACCCAAAGTAGATGCGTGTATTGAAGCGCTGCGCGGCGGTGTCAAAAAAGCGCACATTATTGACGGACGAGTGGAACATTCTCTTCTGCTCGAAATTCTGACCAGCTCAGGTGTAGGTACCTGTATCGAACTCTAATCTAAAAGGAAGAGAGAATGGGAAAGAGAAGTGTATGGCTTTTAGCCATGGTGTTTATGCTGGGGTATGCCGGAGCCATTCGTCCTCTTCCCGAAACACTCGATGTCGATATGAAAAAAGCGGCATTGGGAAAATCACTCTTCTTTGATCCGATTCTCTCCAGAGACAATACCGTCTCATGCGCAACCTGCCATGACTTGCAGTATGGTGGGGATGATGGGATGAAGTTCTCCTTCGGAATCAACGGGGAGGAAGGAACAATCAATGCGCCGACGGTCTATAACGCGGTATTTAATTTTCGCCAGTTTTGGGATGGACGCGCCAAGGACATCAAAGAGCAGACGTACGGCCCTATTGAAAATCCGGTTGAGATGGGAGAGAAACTCTCTCATGTAGTAGAGAAATTAAAAGCGGATAGGCATTACCGTACCTGGTTTGAGAGACTCTACCCCGATGGCGTGACAGCAGATGCCATTGCCGATTCCATTGCAGAGTATGAAAAAACGCTCATTACTCCCGACTCTCCGTTTGACCGTTATCTGAAGGGAGATAAAAGTGCCATTTCAAAACAGGCAGAAGAGGGGTACCGACTCTTCGAAGAAAAGGGGTGTGTCATTTGTCATAACGGACAGAATATCGGAGGCAACCTGTATAACAAATTTGGTATTTACAAAGATCTCAACAGTACCAGTCTTGGACGGTATGCCATTACAAAACGCGAAGAGGACAAATATGTTTTCAAAGTGCCATCACTCCGGAATGTGGCACTGACAGCACCCTATATGCATGACGGCCGTGTAAAAACACTGCATGAAGCTGTTATGTTGATGTCCCAGTATCAGCTTGGACGCTACATGAAACCCGAAGAAATAGATGCGATTGTGGCATTTCTTCAGTCCTTGACAGGGAGAGTTCCCAAAACGGCGGAGAAGATACCATGAAGCAGTATGTTGACAGATGGCAGGCGCGTACAGACCGTTTCAGTCTGCTGTTGAGTTTTTTCTTTGTTGTTTTGCTTGTACTTTTTTTCTACCTTTCCAAAATTGACCGTGACATTGAACACTATAACACATATCGGCATGAACTGGGCCAGGTGCGTATACTCAATGACAGGTTGGATATATTCTTTCACAGAGCTTACCGTTTTATTGACTATGATGCAATAGAGGAGACTGAAAAAAACTTTGAAACACATCTTGATGTGTTGGATGTACGGAATGTGGAGAACGAATTTGGCACAGACGCTGGGAAACTGTTGCATACAATCAAGAGAGAATATGAACAGAAAAAAATGCTTCTGGAGGATTTTAAGACACTCAATGCAAGAGTAACAAACTCGATACACTATCTTTTCGATTTGCGTAAAACACTTGAGCAAAAACTATTGCTATCGACTGATATCAAGGTACTCGTCGATGATATCTTTTTTTCGATCACCCAGCTTTTGATGGATATGCCTTTTGATAAAACGCACTTGACAAAACAGCTGGATAGATTGGAGAAATGCTGTAGTGAAGAAAGTCTGCTTACCTATTTTCTGCAGCACAGCCGCCAACTGTTATGTGATTCGGAGCGAATGTCTGTGATCAAGACGAATATTGACCAGATACCGCTTGCCTCATCTCTGGAACATCTTCTTGGCATGCTCTACAAGGATTATAGACAACATAGAAAAGAACAAAAAATGATAGCTGTATCGCTTATTTTGTTCAGTATTGTCATCCTTTCACTGCTTATCTACAGTTACCGTCGGGTTCGTCGCAATACCAGAGAGCTTGAAGCGTTCCGCTTTGCGATTGAAAAAAGTGACAATGCCATGGTCATTACCAATCCGCAACGGGAAATCGTCTATGTAAACGAAGCGTTTGAGAAGAAGTCCGGCTACAGCAAAGATGAGGTAGTGGGTCGAAACCCGAATTTCATGAAGTCGGGACAAATGAGTGATGCCTTCTATGCCGAATTGAACGCGACACTTGAAAGAGGTGATATTTGGCAGGGAGAGATCATCAATAGAAGAAAAGACGGTACACTATTGTACGAAAAGGTTTCCATTTTACCTGTGTCTATTGAGGGAGAACTGGTACAGTATCTGGCAGTCAAACTGGATATTACCGAGTATAAAGAGCAGCAGCTCCGACTCAAACAGGCAGCGGCAGTCTATCGTACGATGGGAGATGGCGTTTTGATTACGGACAGCAATAAGCATATTCTTTCAGTCAATCCCGCATTTGAGAGGATGTTCGGTTATACACAGGAAGAACTTCTCGGCAAAGAGCCAATGGTTGTCCAGACACTGAAGGAAGACGACTATTTTTACAGACAGATGTGGGATCGCCTTCTAAAAGAAGAACGCTGGTCGGGAAAATTGCATAACAAGACAAAAGACGGAACAGTGTTACCCATATGGCTGACGTTGACGATCGTACGTGATAACAAGGGAGAGATCAAAAACTTTATTGCCATCTATACCAATCTTGAAGAGATCATAGCGACACAGGAGCGTGCGGAGTATCTGGCATATCATGATTCGCTGACAGGGTTACCCAACAGGGCCTACTTTGACCTTCGAATTATCGATATTCTTCAGAATGCAAAAGAAAACCAGAAGCAGGTAGCACTCTTTTTTATGGATCTTGACCGCTTCAAGTTCATTAACGACACACTGGGACATACGGTGGGTGACAAAATGCTGATTGAACTCGCTAAACGGATAGGTTTGATTTTGAATGAAAACGTCCTGTTCGCCCGGATAGGCGGAGATGAATTCGTAGTGGCAATGACATTAAGGGAGGGGAAAAAAGAGGCAGAGAAGACAGCCCAGCAGCTGCTTGCGAATATACGTGAACCGATCAAAGTACATAATTACCATCTCAATACCACGGCAAGTATCGGGATCGCACTCTTCCCTGATGATGCAAAAGAGAAGTATGGAATTGTCAAATATGCCGATTCTGCCATGTATGCGGCAAAAGAGAAAGGGAAGGACAGATATGAGTTTTACAGCAAAGAACTTTCGGTAGCTGTAGCCAAAAGACTTGAAATGGAACAGGAGCTTTCGCATGCACTTGAGCGACATGAATTTACAGTGCACTACCAGCCACAATATGCTTTGGAGAAGAGACAAATAGTTGGTGTTGAAGCACTCGTACGCTGGCATAACCGCACAATGGGGAATGTCCCTCCCGATACATTTATCTCCATTGCCGAAGAGACGGGGATAATTGTAAAAATAGGCTATTTCATATTTGAAGAGGCATGCCGTGCATTTGTACGATGGAAAGAGGCTGGGTATCATATCGATACTGTTGCTATCAATATCTCTTCCATACAGTTTCAGGATGAGGGGTTTATTGAGGAGATTCGCCGTATTATCGAACATACAAACATAAGTCCCTCTTCGATTGAAATAGAAATTACAGAGCGTTTTATTATGGAGTATTCCACTTCGAATCTGACCATTCTCGATGATCTCCGGACGTTGGGATGCAAAATTTCCATTGATGATTTTGGAACAGGCTACTCTTCCATGAGTTACCTAAAGCAGCTTCCGCTCGATACACTTAAAATTGACCGTTCATTCATCGGTGAGCTTCCCGATAACAAACATGATGCAGTTGTCACACAAGCGATTATCGCACTCTCAAAGAGTCTGGGGTACAAAGTGGTTGCAGAAGGCATTGAATATGAAGCGCAGGAGCAGTTTCTCAAAGCAGAAGGATGTGATATTGGACAGGGATATTTTTTCTCGAAACCACTGGACGAAACGTCACTGACTGCATTTTTCGAAACAAAAGGTGCAAAAACAGAGAGATGACGCTATAATATTTGTATTACAATAATGAAGGATACAATATTATGTTAGCTAAACTTTCTACACTTCTTTTCGGTGGTCTGCTTCTCTCAGGCACACTGTATGCCAAAGCACCGGTTGTACAAAAAACAGCAAAAAAACCTGTTTATGTCGATGTATGGCAGAAGATTTACGGCGGAAAAGACGATGACATCGCAGAAGGAATCGTCGCTTTGGAGAATGGTGAGAGTGCCATTGTCGGTACCTGTAAATCGTTTGGAGCACAGCGTAAAGATATCTGTGTGACACGTATGAATGCCGATGGAGAGATGAAGTGGCGTCTCTGGCTTGGTGGCAAAAAAAATGATGAGGGAAAGGCGATCGCACGTACGGCAGACGGCAATATTGTGGTGTTGGGACGTTCAAAATCGTTTACCAAAGCCTATGCGTATGACCTGTATGTGGCAAAGGTCTCTCTTGATGGTAAAAAAATATGGGAAAAAACGTTAGGCGGTGAGCGTGACGAGTATGCCGGAGGGATTGCCGGAACCGATGATGGCGGTGTATTGCTGGTAGGGGCGAGCGAATCCTACGGCGGTGGAGACAAAGACATCTATATTGCCAAACTGGACAAAAACGGAAAACTGGTCAATGCACATACTATTGGCGGCAGCAAAGAGGATATGGCGACTGCCCTGACACGTACAAGAGACGGCAAGATGGTCGCAGTCGGGTACCGTGAAGTCGAGTATGTCGGAGACAGTGACTTTTTTATTATGCAGATGGATCAAAACGGCAAGATGCGATGGCGCAAGCATTTTGGCGGAGAGTACGAGGACAAGCTTCTTGGCGTTACGGCAACAGTAGACAACGGTATTGTTGCCATAGGCAGTACACGATCGTACGGGAGTTCCCAGACAGATCTTACCGTCATGAAAATAGATGCCAAAGGCAAGACCATCTGGCATAAAATATACGGCTTCAAATACTTTGAATACGGCAATGCGGTAGCAACTACCCGTGACGGCGGTTTCATGCTCGCAGGCGGCACCAACACACTGGGTAAAGGCAATCACAGTGTCTATGTTCTCGCACTTGACAGGGCGGGGGAGCTGATATGGTCGCATGTCTATGGCGGTGAGCGCAAAGATGAGGCACACGGTGTAGCGCGGATGAGTGACGGCAGTATGATAGTTGTAGGAGAAACGGAGAGTTTCAAACTGACCAAAAAGTTCTATATTATCAAACTCAAAAAACAGCGATAGCCCTGAAAAAGGGCTCTCCTTATGATTTTTTGGTATAATTTCGGTTAATTTACATGATAATAGGATAATCCATGCGATTTATAGAAACACGCGGCAATGACGGGAAAAAACCGGCATCCGTTACTTTTTCCGAAGCCATTCTCAGTCCAAGCGCCAGTTTCGGCGGGCTGTATGTTCCCGAGTCACTGCCTGATCTCGGTATCTCCTTTTTGAATAAACATCTCTCCAGCAGCTACAAAACACTGGCAATGGATTTTCTTGAAACATTCGGCATCGATATCGACAAAGAGACTATACAGGCGGCACTCGATCGCTACGATGCATTCGATGACCCCCAAAACCCCGTGCCTCTTTCAGAAATCGAGCAGGACTGCTGTGTCGCCGAGCTCTACCATGGCCCTACACGTGCATTTAAAGATATGGCACTTCAGCCGTTTGGCTATATTCTTTCCAAACTGGCGGAAAAACGCAATGAACATTACCTGATTATGGCAGCAACCAGCGGTGATACCGGACCGGCAACGCTAGAGACCTTCAAAAACCAGCCCAATGTCAAGGTAGCCTGTCTCTACCCTGACGGAGGTACGTCCGATGTGCAGCGTTTGCAGATGGTAACCGAAGATGCGCCCAATTTGAAAGTCATTGGTGTAAAGGGCAATTTTGACGACACCCAAAACACACTCAAATCCCTCCTTGCGTCAGAAGATTTCAAAGCGGAACTTGAAGCACGAAATATCAAGCTTTCCGCTGCGAACTCCGTAAACTTCGGACGCATTATCTTTCAGATCATCTACCATATTCACAGCTATCTTGAGATGGTTCGCTGTGGCAAAATCACGATGGGTGAAAAGATCTATCTGGTTGTTCCAAGCGGGAATTTCGGCAATGCGCTGGGCGGGTACTATGCAAAAAAAGCGGGATTGCCGGTAGAAAAAATTCTCATCAGCTCCAACGCCAACAATATTCTGACCGACTGGATAAACAAAGGTGAGTATGATCTAAACGGTAGAGAACTCATTATGACAGAATCTCCGGCGATGGATATTCTTAAAAGTTCCAACATTGAACGTGTCATGTACGACAAGTTTGGCGCAGAACGTACCAAAGAACTGATGGAGGCACTTGCATCGGAAGGGAAATTCGTACTGAGTGATGCAGAGCGCGCATCGCTTCAGGAAGATTTTGCGGCGAGCTGGTCGGATGATACCCTGTGTGAAGCGGAGATCGCACACTACGTTAAAAAGGGTTACATGATGGATCCGCATACGGCGACCTGTATCAAGGCCTATGAAACACTGCGCAGTGAAACATTGCCGACAGTCATCTACTCGACTGCGGAATGGACCAAATTCTCCCCTACGGTGGCCAAAGCGTTGGGGCATCCGGTAGAGGGAGACGTAGAGGCACTGAAGTGGGTCTCTGCGCATGCCAACGTCAAGGTACCCGAAATGATCAATAACCTGTTTAACAAACCGGTTGTGCATACAGTCGTGGTGGAAAAAGAGAAAATCAAAGAGGAGATGCTTGGTTTCCTCTAAGAGGAGAACAATCATGCAGTCATGGAGAGACGGGAACCGTACAATCAGCTTTGGTGGATACTTTTCTTTGTCTCTATAGTGCTGATTATTCTCTGGATTTTGCACTATCGTTATCAGTCAAAGCAGCATACAGTAGCTCACAACATATCCTCTTCCGAGAAAAAGACGCATAGATCGGAAGAGAATAAAACCGTTTCACAACTGCAACAGTCAGATATCTCTTTTGAGCGTTATATAGGAGTTGAGTCTCCTCTTCGGTTTAAAGGTACGGAAGGAGAGCGTATCGTTGAAGAGGCCTATGCAAGAGTATGCTATCCCTCATCATCTACAGAAAAACCCAAGAAAACGACTGAGACAAACGGATACTACCTTGTGCAGCCGGGGGATACACTCAGTCGTATTGCCTGGATATTCAAGGTCGATATGCAGACGATCATGATGCTCAACCATATTGACAAAAAAGATTCCCTCAGGGCAGGGGAGAAGCTTGTGCTTCCGCTTACGCAAGATGAAATAGAGGCTTTTTTGCATGGTGCGTATGAGGTAAAAGAGGGCGATACGCTGCTGGGTATTACCAAACGTTTCGGTATCGACCCGAAACTGTTTGCAAAAGAGAACAACATCGTCAACAGTGCAGATATTTACCCCGGTAGAGTACTCATTTTACCGTTTAAACATCTTCAGGAAAAAAAGTCATCGACAAAGAAAAGAAAAAAGCGTACCTACCCGAAGTTTATGAAGCGCTTTGGCAAGCATGCCCTCCGTGTGACGGCAACGGCCTACACTTCCCACTGCGGACAAACGGACTCCACACCGTTTTTGGCAGCATGGAACAACCGATTAAGACCCGGAATGAAGGTAATTGCCGTTTCAAGAGATCTCATCTGGCGTTATGGACTTAAAAACGGAACGAAAGTACGCATCTCAGGACTGCCGGGTATTTACCGTGTACGCGACAAAATGAACAAACGCTATAGACGCAGAATCGATATCTATATGGGCATGAACCGCCGAAAAGCCCTACGCTGGGGAAGACGAAGCGTTGTTATTTACTGGTGAGAAGCGTTAAGCTAACGACACCTGCGTGTCGTTAGTAGCTTCGGAACCGGAGCGGTCGGAATGAACGAAGTGAATGTAGCCGCGAAGGCTGGGCGTTAAGCTAACGACACCTGCTACTTCTCCAGCTCTTCCTGTAATTCCAGCAGTTCCAAATAGCGTTCACTCTTTGTCTCGTATATTTTTTCAACTTCTGCAAGCTCCTCACTCAGCGCGGCAAGTCCTTTTTCCTGATAGCACGACGGGTCGCCGAGACAACTGTTGAGTACATCTATTTTCGCTTCGAGTGCATCTATCTCATCGGGCAGTGTTTCGAGTTCACGCTGGTCTTTATAGCTGAGCTTTTTGGGCTTTTTTTTCTCTTTAAGAGGCTCGCTGTTTGGTTTAGGCGTTGAGACATCCTGCGACATCTTTTCAAGTACCTTGATCTCTTTTTCGATTTCAAGATATTCGGTGTAGCTCTGATAAGACTCCTCTATGACACCGTTTCCTTTGAAAATAAAGAGTTTCGAAGCGATCTTGTCGATGAAGTAGCGGTCATGCGAGACAAAGAGTACCGCTCCGGGAAAGGCAATGAGTTTCTCTTCGAGAATGGTAATGGTCTGGATGTCAAGGTCGTTTGTGGGTTCATCGAGAATGAGACATTCGACCTCTTTGGTAAAGAGCAGTGCGAGCGCCACGCGGTTTTTTTCACCGCCGCTGAGCTGACCGACTTTTTTGGTCAGATACTCTTCGGGAAAGAGGAATGATTTGAGATAGGCAAAGACATGCATATGTTTGCCCTGCACATTGACGTGGTCGCCCCCATTTGGACAGAAGGTTTCGATGAGTGTATGTTCGTCATTGAGCATCTCCCGGTGCTGGTCGAAGTATCCGATGGAGAAGTCCCCTTTTTTAATGATACCGCTTTGGGGTTTGAGCCTGCCAAGCAGCAGTTTGAGCAGGGTCGATTTCCCCGCACCGTTGATGCCGACAATGGCAACCTTGTCACGTTGCAGAATACGGGTAGAGAAGTCTTTGATGAGCTCTTTTTCGGCAATGCTGTAGTGGAGGTGTTCCACCTCAAAGAGCATTTTGCGTTTGCTTAAGCCCTTTTCACCTTTCCAGCTCTGCTTTTCACGTTCGAGTTCGACCTGCATTTTTCGAATGAGGGTAGGGTTTTTCTTTGCCTGTTCTCTGAGTTCAAAGACACGTGCTTTTCGTCCCTGGTTACGTTTTTCTCTCGCACGGACACTTTTGCTCAGCCACTCCTCTTCGCGTTTGAGCAGTTTGAGTAGTGTCTCGTGGCTCTTTGCCAGCGATTTCATGCGCTCCTCTTTTTGGCGCAGATAGTCCTGGTAACCGCCTTTGTAGGAGACAAGCAGCTGATTGTCCACCTCTATGACACGTGTGGCTATGGTGTCGATGAAGTGACGGTCGTGGGAGATGAACAGAAGGGTGAACTTCTCTTTGAGTAAAATCTCTTCAAGGAATTCGACCATATAGACATCGAGGTGGTTGGTCGGTTCATCGAGCAGCAGGACATCGGGTTTTTTAAGAATGAGCGATGCCAGCGCCACACGTCGCTGTTCTCCTCCGGAGAGGGAGACAACCAGACGGTCTTCGTAGGCTTTGAGTTTGAACTCCTGCAAGACGCGCTCTATTTTGTCATCGAGACTCCAGGCGTTATGGTGGTCAAGGTAGGCGGTGATCTTCTCAAATGCTTCGAGGAGTTCTCTGTTCTCAAAGTCGTCCGCGACAAGGGCGCTGAGTCTGGCGTGCTCTTTTTGTGCCTCCCTAAGTTCGGTAAGTTCATTGAGGATGGCATCGCGTACTGTCGCGGAAGCGTCAAATTTGGGCTGCTGGGCCAGCATCTCTACCTGTATGGAACGGTCGATGACCCGTTTGCCCTCTGTCGGTTCCTCTTCTCCCAGAGCAATTTTCATGAGTGTGGACTTTCCGCAGCCGTTGGGCCCGACAATGGCAACCCTTTCGCCTTCGTTTAGATGAAAGCTGACCCCGTCAAGAAGAAGTTTGACATCGTACTGTTTTTTAATGTCGAAGAGGTCGATGAGTGCCATGGGGTACCTTTGTTTTTTGTGAAATTATACTTCTTTAAGGCTTGATAAAGGGCATCGTGATATATTGGGCGAGTATGTTTTGGCTACTTTAAACTAAAGGATTGTGATGTTGGAATGGATTGTCGGGCTCTATTCACTTTATGTGTTCATGAGAGTCTATATTTCGGTAATGCAGATTGGGTATATCAATCAGGAGAAACGCAAAGAGCCTGTATTGATGAGCGCAGGCAAATATATGGTGGCGGCAAATTATGCAGTAGCGAAAGAGAAACTTGCCATCATAGAACATTTTGTAGATTACCTGATGTTCGTATGGTGGGTATTCAAGGGGTTTGCGTGGCTCTCTTCCATGGTGCATGCCGAAGGTACGATCATGCAGTCGGTACTCTTTTTGTACGGATTTGTCACCATTAACTATATTGTCGGGTTGCCGTTTGAGGTTTATCAGAAGTTCAAGATAGATGAGGATTTTCACTTTAACAAGATGACACCCAAAATGTACCTCATAGACCAGATCAAATCGGCACTCATGTTCTTTGTGCTGGGAGGTGCTCTCTTTGCACTCCTGTCATGGATCATCGCCAATTATGAGATGTGGTGGCTGGGCGGTTTTGTACTTCTTTTTGGTGTTGCGCTGCTGGTGAATGTGCTCTATCCGACCCTCATCGCCCCCATTTTCAACAAGTTCAATCCGCTTGAAGAGGGAGAACTCAAAGATGCCATTACGGCGATGATGCAAAAGGTGGGGCTGAAGAGCGACGGTATTTTTGTCATGGATGCAAGCAAGCGTGACAGCAGGCTCAATGCCTACTTCGGCGGTCTGGGAAAGTCCAAGCGGGTCGTACTTTTCGATACACTGCTTGACAAACTGACCAAAGAGGAGCTTCTGGCGGTACTGGGGCATGAACTTGGACACTACAGCCACGGTGACATCTGGAAGAACATCGGTCTGATGGGACTGCTGCTTTTTGTTGTCTTTTTCCTCTTCGGGCATCTGCCAGACGCACTCTTTACACAAATGGGTGTCATTCCGACACCGGGCGTAAAAATTGCGATGCTGATGCTGCTTCTGCCGCTGGTGAGTTTCATTTTCACTCCGTTCATGAGTTATGTCAGCCGACACAACGAGTATGCTGCCGATGCGTTCGGTTCGCAGATGGGCGGTCAGGAGAATCTCATTTCGGCGCTGCTGAAGCTGGTAAGCGAGAACAAAGCCTTTCCAAAGTCGCACCCGCTGGTAATATTTTTCTACCACACCCATCCGCCAATCATTGAGCGTCTTAAAGCAATGGGATACGATGCGGGCAATACAGATGTTGAGGAGCATACCAACGAAGAGACACTGCCTGAAGATGGCATTTTCTCCTTTGTCAAGAAAGATCATGACGGACATTAAACAAGCCCTTTCATGGGCGAGAGAACGTCTTAAAGACGCATGTGAACGCCCCCAGTTCGAGGCGGAGCTGCTGCTGGCATACCATCTGGACAGAGAGCGTACCTACCTGTTGTTGCATCCAGATGGGGTTGTACCCGATAAAGAAGGGTTTGAAGCCCTTATAGAACGTCGTGCAGCGCATCAACCCTATGAATATATTGTAGGCGAGGCGAGCTTTTATGATATTCATCTGCACGTAGAGCCGGGTGTGCTCATCCCCCGTCCGGAGACCGAGCTGCTCATTGACAAAACAGTAGAGATCATCAAAAGAGAGGGGATCACACAGATTGCGGAAATCGGTGTAGGCAGCGGGGCTGTCTCGGTGGTACTCGCGCGAAAGTTTCCAAATCTGAAAATCATTGCGACGGATATCTGTGAAGCACCGCTGAAGGTCGCTGCTGTCAATATCGACCGTTATGGGGTAGGGGAACAGGTTACCCTGCGCCGTTGCAATCTCATCGATGACGTGTCTGAAGATATCGAACTGGTTGTCTCCAACCCTCCCTACATTGCCGATGACTGTGCGCTTGAAGCCAATGTGGCCGACCATGAACCCAAAGAGGCGCTCTTTGGCGGCAGGGTGGGTGATGAACTGCTCAAACGTATCATCACCGATGTCAAAGCAAGAGGTATCAGGTGGCTGGCATGTGAAATGGGATATGACCAGAAAGCACCGATTGAGGCGTTTGTTAATGAAGTTGGGGTACAATCCGTTCGGTTTTACAAAGATCTGGCAGGACATGACAGAGGCTTTGTAGTAGATTTTGGTATAGAAGGAAAATAGCAAATGAAAAAAAATTTTAGAAGAGTAACCATAGCGTATCTGATACTGCTGGGCATTACACTGGGGGCAGGGCTTTTTGCCGGAGCGGTGGTTGCACCGGTGACATTCAATACGCAGCAGTGGCTGGGCGGAGCTGTGCTCAGTCACTATCAGGAGGGGATGATTATGACGCAGAACTTTATTCGCCTCTCCTACCTTGTGGATATTACGGTTATTGCCGTAGTTCTCTATGAAGGGTACAAGTACAAAATGTTCGAGCGTGATACCGTAACACAGGTGGCGACCTTTTTTGTTGTCGCAACAGGGTTAATGTTTGGGCACTACTATCTGCCAGACATAGTGAACATGCAGATGGCAGGGGAGAAGATGACACAGTCGGCAGCATTCATCAGCACCCATAAGGGCAGCGAAATCAACTTCAAAATCTTTGCGGCAGCACTATTGGTGCTGATGGTACGCAACATGCAAAAGGCGTGCAAATGATGCTTTGCATAAAGTGAAGAATTAAGAATGAAGAGTGAAGGTATACTTTTTTCTCAAAAAGCTTTTAGTGTGTAGGGTGCGTAATCACGCACCACAGGAGATATAATGGATAACGAGATACTGGAACATCCCTTTAAACCCATCGTATTCAAAGATACCAAAATCCTGATACTGGGTTCATTTCCTAGCATCAAATCGTTTGAGAACCATTTTTACTATGCCCATCCGCGCAACCAGTTTTGGAAAATTCTTGAACTGATCACCGGTTATCCTGTCAATAACCGTGACCAGAAGATATGGCTGCTTAAAGAGTGCAAACTGGGAGTGTGGGATATGGTCGATTCCTGCCGCCGTGACAACTCGCTCGACACCTCGCTTGAAGATGAAGCAGTCAACGACATTCCGGCACTGCTCGAAGCGTATCCGAGTATTGTCAAGATTGCTTTTACGGGTAAAAAGGCACAGGCACTGTTTGAAACACATTTTGGCTATCTTGACATTGAACGTGTCTATCTGCCTTCTCCTTCTGCTGCCTATGCGGCGATGAAGATGGAGGAGAAAGCAGCAGTATATCGGGATAAACTGGGAATTGAGAATTAAGAATTAAGAATTAAGAATTAGGAATTAGGAATTAGGAATGGGTGTATGGGCTATTGGTGATATTCAGGGGTGTTATGGGTCGTTGCAAAGGCTGTTGCAAAAGATTCAGTTCGATCCGCGCTACGATACGCTCTGGCTTGCGGGTGATGTGGTCAACCGGGGAGATGACTCACTGGCGACGCTGGAATACCTGTACTCTATACGCGACTCGGTGCAGATGGTGTTGGGAAATCATGACCTGACACTGATTGCCGCCTATTACGGCATTAAGAAGTCCAACCCAACCATAGACCCTATACTCCAGTCATCCAGAGCCGATGAACTCATCGGATGGCTGAAACAGCAAAAATTTTTGCATACCGATTTCAAACTGGGGTACTGCATGGCGCATGCGGGCATCTCTCCAGAGTTCGATCTGGGGATGGCAATGGAGTATGCTAGACGCATTGAGCAGAAGCTTCAGAGTGCAAATCCAGAGTCTTGGCTTCGTGCAATGTTCAAAGGCGGTGTAGAGCGTTTTGATCGGCATGCAAGCCCGGAAGATATTGACCGCTACATTGTCAGTTCCTTTACACGGATGCGCTACTGTTACAAAGACCACAGGCTCGATTTTAAGCAAAAAGGGGCGCCCACACCGGAAGTAAGAGCCAAGGGAATGAAACCATGGTTTGAATGTGAAACTCGCAAACAGGTCGATTTGAAGATTGTGTTTGGACACTGGTCTACACTGGGGTTTTACCATGATGAACACGTGCTGGGACTCGATACGGGCTGTTTATGGGGCGGCAAACTGACGGCTGCACGCATCGATGTACCCGAGGTGAATATTGTAGAGTATGCCTGTGAGGGCTGTATGCAGCCGGGAAAAGAGTAGAGATGACAACAGCGCAAAAGCAGGAGTTCAAACAAATCATTGAAGCGGAAATCGTTTCTCTGGGTGAAGAGATAGAGAAGATCCGCGCAGCGATCTACCCCGAAAAAGGGGAAGGAACTTCAGATAAAGTCGCTCACATCAGTTTCAAGCAGGAGCAGAGTCTGCATTTTCAGCGCTACGAAGAGGCAACCAAGCGTCTTGGTAGGCTCAAACGTGCCATGCTCAAGATCGATACGGCCGATTACGGTATTTGCCAGGAGTGCGAAGAGGCAATTTCGTTTGAGAGGCTTAAACTCGTTCCCGAGTCTGTTTATTGTGTAGCCTGTATGAATGAGCTGGTGTTGTAGTTTTGTTATATAGCAGATAATTTTTGCAACTTTTCTGCTAACCACATTTTAATAACTGCTTGCCTGCTTACACCAATATGTTTGGCTTCTCTATCTAATGAATCACCCATCCATGCAGGAAAATCAATATTTACTCTTTTGGGTTCTTCATTCATCATTCTAATCTTTGATGTATCAAAGTACTCTAAAACATCTTCTTGATTATCGTCAACCTGTTTGCCGATGTTCCTGTACAGATGTGTCATTTTCATCAACAGGCCATTCTAACCAGGTATCTGACCAAGAATCCCAAACTGAATGCATCCATTGATCTTAAACAGATCGGTTCTTGTCTTGGCAAAGTTTCAGAGAAAAGATTTGTACTGCTGCTAAAGTGCTGGCATAAACGTCACAAGCAATTTTTAGAGGAGAAAAGCCTCAATGAAGAGATAGGAAAGTGGCAATACACCCATCGCAGAACAAGATCGCATTTAGAAGTTTGAAAAGCAATCTTCCTTATCTGTTCACCTATAAAAAATACCCAGAATTGAACATCCCCAATACAACCAATGCACTGGATGGCGGACTCTTTTCACCTATGAAAATGCTGCTTAAAATTCACCGTGGTATTGGCCTTGACATGAAGAAGAAATTGATCACTGATTATTTGGAAAATTTGGTCAAATAGCAACCCGTTTTTTCCATTAACTCATATTTTATCTAATTGACACAGAATTAGTTACAGTCCCGATAAAAAATTTGACGATAATCAAGAAGATGTTTTAGAG